>JABDKV010000302.1 GCA_013002045.1 Gammaproteobacteria bacterium | reverse complement strand
TGGGTGGTGTTGTCACGGACCGCGTCGCGATCCGCCTCGACCAGCATGAATATATTCTCGCCGATCATCCAGTCGCCCTGCGGCCGCGGTGGCAACTCGACTTCTTCAATGCTCCACACACCGGCCTCGACCGGTACGACAGCGGGTGGGGCCGGGAAGTTAACTTCGGCGCCACGATTCCAGACTCCGGTGCTCAGGATAACCAGGCTGGTAAAGGTACAAACGACCAGCGTGTCGATGAACGGTTCGAGGCCGGCCACCACGCCTTCACGTACCGGTTCGTCGGTCTTGGCCGCAGAGTGAGCGATGGGCGACGAGCCCTGTCCGGCTTCGTTCGAGAACAACGCGCGCTTGAGTCCAAACAGGAATGCGGAGGCCATGGTGCCACCGAGGAAGGCACCGGTTGCTTCAGTCGGCGAAAATGCAGAGCTGACGATCAGCGCAAACATTGACGGGATCTGGTCAGCATTGACGATGAGTACATAGGTGCCGGCAGCGAGGTACATGCCGACCATCAGCGGCACCAGTCGCCCGGCTACCGCACCGATGCGCTTGATTCCGCCAATGATGACAGTGGCAACGACGGTGGCAAGGAATATGCCCGTGACGAGGCCGGGGATGCCGAAGTATTGCTGTGTCAGTCCGGCGACGTTCCAGGCCTGGAACATGTTGCCCCCGGTAACGGTGGAAACCAGTAGCGTCACACAGAAAATCATCGCCAGTATCTTGGCGAACCCGGCCAACTCCGGTTTCATCCGCGAAAGACCCTTATCGATGACCCACATCGGACCGCCATGCGGATTGTCGGGATCGTCAGTGTTGCGGTAGATCATCGACAGGGTGACTTCGGTCAGCTTGATCGACATGCCGAAGAAACCGACGACCCACATCCAGAACACCGCGCCGGGACCACCCAGGGCGATGGCGAGGGCAACACCGCCGATGTTCCCCAGTCCCACCGTTGCCGACAGTGCGGCTGACAGGGCCTGGAAATGGTTGATCGCGCCCGGATCGTCAGGATCGTCGTAGGCGCCGCGCAACACCTTGGTGCCGTGGGTCAGTGCACGGTACTGGCAAAACCCACTCCAGAACGTCAGTACAACACCGGTTCCGAGCAACAGGAACAGGACATATTCATGCCACAGGACTGCGTTTATCGCTTCCGCGACAGCGTTGAATCGTTCCACCTGGTTCCCCTGTTATGTGCGCGACACAGCCTGCAATAATGTCGTTAGGGGTTTTTTCGTGCAAGTTCGCCACATTTGCCGCGCTGCAGCGGCAAAATCGGCTGACGCCGCCGGGGCAGTCCTCAGGCGGATTCGAGGATAGCGGTGACCCCCATCCCGCCGCCGGTGCAAACGGAGACCAGCCCGCGTTGGGCATCGGTGGCCGAGAGATCCTTGGCCAGTGTGGCGACAATGCGCGCGCCGGTCGCACCGAAAGGATGCCCGGCAGCAATACTGCCGCCATGAATGTTCATCCGATCACGATCGACGCTGCCAAGCGGTGCATCGCGTTCGAGCCGATTGCGACAAAAGTCTTCGGACTCCCAGGCAGCGAGAGTGCACAGCACCTGCGCGGCAAATGCCTCGTGTATTTCGTAACGATCAAAGTCCTGCAAGCCGAGACCGGCCTTATCGAGCATGCGCGACACAGCGTAAGCCGGTGCCATTAGCAGACCTTCACCACCAACGAAATCGACTGCGGCCACTTCGACATGCGCAAGATAAGCCTGGATCGGCAGTCCACGTTCGCGTGCCCATTCCTCGCTGGCCAGCAGGACGCAGCCGGCACCATCGGTCAGCGGTGTGCTGTTGCCCGCGGTCAAAGTGCCATTGTCACGATCAAAAACCGGTTTCAACGCAGCGAGCTTGTCCATCGTCGTCGAGCGGCGCAAGGTGTTGTCTTCGCTCACCCCTTCGAATGGGCTGACCAGGTCTTCATAAAAACCTGCGTCATAGGCGAGCGCCAGTCTCTCGTGACTGGCCAGTGCCAGTTCATCCTGTGCCTGGCGCGAGATTTGCCACTCCTTGGCCATGACTTCGCAGCTTTGCCCCATCGATAGACCAGTGCGTGGCTCGACCACACCCGGAACGACCGGTTTGAAGTGGCGCGGTCGCACTTTGAGAAAACTCTTGAGTCGCTCACTGGTCTTGCGTGCGCGTGAACTTTCGAGCAACAAACGTCGGTAATCTTCGTCGTAAAGTATCGGCGTGCCACTGATGGTGTCGACACCACCGGCGATGCCGGCATCGATCTGACCCAGCGCAATCTTGTTGGCAATCAGGATGACCGATTCCAGACTGGTGCCGCAGGCCCGCCGTATGTCGAAGGCCGGGGTTTCCGGTGACAGGCCGGAACCCAAAGTCGATTCGCGGGCCAGGTTCCAGTCGTTCGGGTGGGTCATTACCGCACCCAGGGCAACATCGCCCAGGCGCTGGCCGGTCAGCGCAAAACGATCGACCAGCCCACGCATGGCGGCGGTCATCATTTGCTCGTTTCCGAGTTCTGAATAGGCGGTATGCGCCCGGCAGTATGGGATGCGATTTCCGCCAACTATTGCGACGCGACGCGGTGTGGTCATAAAGATATCTCCGGCTCGACAGCACGCCTATTGTAATGGCTGTGTTAGTTTCCGCGATCATTGTGTCTGTGAATGAAGAACAACCGGTCGGCCGGGTATGGCGGGAGACCCGTCAGCTGTTGCTGGTGGCCGGGCCGCTGATCGCCAATAACCTGGCCATCGCGGGCATGAATTTCACCGATGCTGTCATGGCGGGGCGTATCAGCACGCTCGACCTGGCCGCGGTCGGTGTCGGCAACGCGCTGTATTTCGCGGCTTTCCTGTTCGGTCTCGGCACGCTGATGGCGCTGAGTCCCATTACCGCGCAAAAGCTCGGTGCCGGGCAGCAACACGAGGTCGGTGCCGATACACGTCAGGCCCTGTATCTGAGCCAGCTCGTGGCAATCGTAGTGATAGCGCTGATGCTGAACGCAGAGTTCTTCCTGCGGGCATTTGGGATCGCAGCCGACATCCAGCCCGGGGCCGCCGGCTATATCAACGCCATCATTTATGGCTCTCCGGCCATTTTCGCGTTCCTGGCGCTGCGTTTTGCCAGTGAAGGTATCGGGCATACGCGGCCGATAGCGGTTATCGCTGCGCTGGCACTGTTGTGTAACGCCCTGTTCAACTACATTTTTATGTACGGCAAGCTGGGTTTCCCGGCCCTGGGTGCAGTTGGCTGCGGCTATGCCACGGCGGTTACCCAGTGGATCATGCTGGCCGCGATGATCTGGTACATGGCGCGCGGCAATCGCAGGGCCTACAGCGAGCTTGGCATTTTCGAGCGCTTCGACCTGCCGTCGTTGCGTGGGATCGGGGCTATTGTTGTCGTCGGTGTGCCCATAGGCATTGGGGTGCTGGCCGAGGCCGGGCTGTTTAGCGCCGCTGCGATGCTGATGGGGCGTCTGGGTGCGGGCGCTGCCGGAGCGCACCAGATCGCGATCAACTACGCCGCGACCATGTTCATGGTGCCGCTCGCGATCAGTTCGGCAACAATGGCGCTGGTGGGTCGTCGTGCCGGCAACGACGACAAGGCCGGTGTGCGCTTCACCGGCATGACCGGGATCGCGATCTGTACCTTGTTCATGTCCGTTTCGGCCGTCCTGATGCTGGTTTTCAGGGACCTGGTCATCGGTATCTACACCGATGACCCTGTCGTGCGTGATATCGCCTACAGCCTGCTGCTGATGGCTGCGTTCTTCCAGGTGTTCGACGGTGTCCAGGTAGGCGCAATGGGCGCGCTGCGTGGACTCAAGGACACCACTGTCCCGATGGTCCTGAGCATCGTGGCCTACTGGGGTATCGGTTTCGTGCTGGCCTGGTACATGGTGGTTGTACGCGAAGCGGGCCCGGTCTGGGTCTGGGCAGGCCTGGCGGTCGGCCTGATTGTGGCGGCAGTGGTGCTGTCGGCGCGTTTTGCACTGATCACGCGCAAGTGAAACCAACCGGCCCCGGTTGCCTCTAATCGCCCAAGTATTTGTCTGACTGCGGCAGATTGGGTAGCCTGCGCCTCCCCTCGGCGCAAACGATATGCAGGAAAATCAATGATGATGCGATACATGTTGGGCATCGGTGTACTGCTGGCCTGTGTGGGCTGTGGCCCGCAATCACCGGAGGTCGTTTCGCAACGGGCGACAACGGCTAACGGCGGCGAGCAGGCCGCAGAGCAGGCCCGCAAGACTTCTGACGACTATGCTGCCGGGAAACTATCCGGAATAGTTGATACCTATTTCCAGCAGAACCTCAAGCTCAACCCGATCTCGGCGACGTTTATCGGTAACCATCGGTATGACGATCGCCTCTCGATCTCGATTAGTCCCGAGCACCGTGAACGTCAACGCGAGCTGGAGCAGAAGTTTCTCAACGCGCTCAGTGATATCGATTCGCGCGACCTGAGCGGGCAGGACCTGCTGACCTACGAGATTTTCAGGCGGGGACGTGAAAACGCACTGGAAGGACTGAGCTATCCCAGCCACCTGCTGCCGATCAACCAGTTCTTCAGCTTCCCCAATTTCTTCGCCACCCTCGCTGCCGGTACCAGTGCGCACCCATTCAACACAGTCGATGACTACGACAACATGCTTAGTCGCATGGATGACTACGTCGCCTGGGTCGACCAGGCCATCGTCAACATGCGTGAAGGGATGGAAAAAGGCATCGTGCGACCGCAGGTGATTACCGCAAAGGTGTTGCCGCAGCTGGCCGCGCAAGTCAAAGACGAGGCCAGTGAAACCCTGTTCTGGCGTCCGATCACCAACATGCCAGAGGACTTCAGCGAGCAGGAACGTGAGCGCCTGACCGCCGCTTACCGGCAGAAGATCGAAGGGGTGGTCGTGCCGTCCTACCAGCGTCTGCATGACTTTATTCGCGACGAGTACCTGCCGGCCACGACCGACACTGTGGGGTTGACTGCATTGCCCGGTGGCGAGCCCTGGTATGACTTCCTGGTGCGCCTGCAGACGACCA
>JABDKV010000152.1 GCA_013002045.1 Gammaproteobacteria bacterium | reverse complement strand
TTCTGCTTCGATACATTGAAAAGCAAGTTTGGTGGCCTGTACATGGCCAACCAGGGCTACGACGAAGACATCGCGCGTGACCGGATCCGAAATGGCCGCGCCGACCTTGTCGCGTTTGGTAAGCCGTTTATTTCCAATCCCGACCTGATCAGGCGATTGCGGGACGACCTGCCGCTGGCCTGCGCCGACCCCGACACATTCTATGGTGGTGGCGCCGAGGGCTACATCGACTACCCGCCCTACGACGAACAGCAGGCAGCCTGACCCGTTCCCCCGTAGGAGCGGCTTCAGCCGCGATTCTTTCTAACGATGTCGTACCGGGCCAAAACCAACCGCATCCCGATCGGGACTGAAGTCCCTCCTACGCGCGCTGCGCGCGCCTCGGGGCGCAGCCCGTAGGAGCGGCTTCAGCCGCGATTCTTTCTAACGATGTCGTACCAAGACAAAGCCAACCGCATCTCCGGTCGGGACTGAAGTCCCTCCTACGCGCGCTGCGCGCGCCCCGGGGCGCAGCCCGTAGGAGCGGCTTCAGCCGCGATTCTTTGGCGTTTCAAGAAGCCGAAGGCCCCCGACTGAACGATTGTGCGTCGCAGCATTGACAGCGTTGTCACCCCATAGTACAAAGCTTCTGAGGACGATAGAAAAAAATACCTTTAGAGGGGGAGTTCTAATGACGACTTTATTATCCCGGGGAATCCTGGGTCTCGCGGCTATGACTTTGCTGGCTGCTACCGCGTCGGCGAATCTGCTGGTTAATCCAGGTTTTGAAGACACACCGTTTGCAGGCGCAGAAGAAGCAGGCGTCGGTACCGGCTGGACAGGGTTTGGCGCTAACTTCCGCGTACAGCAGGCTGGACCCGGCCCATGCGATCCGATCAGCTGCGCAGGTGCCCACGGCGGTACCGTGTCGCTGAAGAACTTCGGTGAAGCTGGTGCCTACCAGGATGTCGCGGCAACCGCTGGCCAGGCTTTCGCAGCCAGCATCTGGGCTATCAACCCAGCGAACGCTGATGCTCTGGTCTTAGGTCAGATCGGCGCTTTAAATATCGAATGGCTGAATGGCGCTGGTGACAACATCGGCACTGTCTTCGGCGATACCATCAGCGCTGCGACTCCCACGGATGTCTGGACTTTGCTGACGGCGACCGGCGTTGCGCCCGCAGGAACTGAGTTCGCGCGATTCGTACTGATTACCGGACCCTTTGACCCTGCCGGCCCGGGTGGCGGCGCCCCACGTTGGGATGATGCGACTTTCGAAGTTGTGCCAATTCCGGGTGCAATACTGCTGTTGGGTTCAGGCTTGCTGGGCCTGATGGGCATCCGCCGTAAGAAGGCTGCCTAACCGCAACTGCAACTGTTGAAAAAAAGGCCAGGCCGCTTAGCGCGGTCTGGCCTTTTTATTTGCCCACAGCGACTATGGGCATGTCTTTCCAAATTCAAACCGTGATAAATGGTACCGAAATTTCGCTTTTCCCTGGTTATCGCAGCGCGCCGACGCGAAACTTTCATTCTGGTCGTAACGGCAGCACTGGTCATCGGCTGCGACCGCGCTGACAAAATAGCGGCCAGCGCCGCAGCGCC
This sequence comes from Gammaproteobacteria bacterium, assembly GCA_013002045.1. GTDB lineage: Bacteria > Pseudomonadota > Gammaproteobacteria > Steroidobacterales > JABDKV01 > JABDKV01. The sequence continues at coordinate 1,250 of JABDKV010000152.1, read as the reverse complement.
AATCCTCGAGGACATGGCCGTTTCTTCCGCACTGGACTTCCAGCACAACTCGGGTGCAACCGGTGAGTTCTACATGCCGGAAATCATGGGCGCCGGCATCGCATTGCTCGACTATGACAACGACGACGACCTCGACGTGTTCGTGCTGCAAGGCAAGCCGCTTGATTCAAAGAACAGCGCAGCGGGTGCCACACGCGGTCACCATTTGTTTCGCAACGAACTGAATCCCTCCGGTAGCCTGAGATTCACCGACGTGTCCCGTGCCGCCGGTATAGCGGACACCGGCTACGGCATGGGTGTGGCGGTAGGCGATATCGATAACGATGGCGATCCCGATCTTTACCTGACGCACTTTGGACCCAACGCGCTTTACCGTAATGACGGTGAAGGGCAGTTTCTAAAGATAACGGAGTCGACAACCGAGGATCCGGGTTTTGGCAGTAGCGCGTCGTTTTTCGATTACGACGCCGATGGTCTGCTCGATCTCGTGGTCGTCAATTACAACTCTTTTGCCATCACTAATAACCAGACCTGTCGAAACGCCATAGGCGAACCAGACTACTGTGACCCGCTGGCCTACGAGCCCGTCCTCGACAAGCTCTATCGCAACCTGGGCGACGGCCGCTTTACTGATGTCACCACCGAGACGGGGTTGCACGAAGCTTTCGGCACCGGCCTCGGTGTCATTGCTGCCGACCTGAATGCCGACGGCGCCCAGGACCTCTATGTCGCCAACGACAAGATGGCCAACATCTACTGGGTCAATGACGGTGCCGGTCGCTTCCGCAATGAGGCACTGATGGCTGGCGCCGCGTACAACGCCGACGGCGTCTCTGAAGCCAGCATGGGTGTGATCGCCGGCGATGTCGATGGCGACGGTGACGAAGATTTGTTCATGACGCACCTGACCGGCCAGACCAATACCCTGTATCTCAACGATGGCAGTGGCCGCTTCCGTGATGCCACCGCACAGCTCAACCTCGGTGTCGGCAGCCTCCCTTACACCGGTTTCGGTACCGTCTGGATCGACTACGACAATGACAGCGATCTCGACCTGCTGATTGCCAACGGCGCTGTTGCCGCACAGGAAACCATCAGCAACGACCGTGAGGCGCTGTTCGGCCAACGCAATCAATTATTTCGCAATGACGGTAGTGGCCGCTTCGTCGACATCAGCAACTCTGCCGGCCCCCCGTTTGAAGTGTCGCGAATCAGCCGCGGCGCGGCAGTCGGCGATATCGACAACGATG
>JABDKV010000274.1 GCA_013002045.1 Gammaproteobacteria bacterium | reverse complement strand
TGGCTTGGATCACAACGTTATCGTGACGAACTTCGGGCTCTGAACGAACGCCAGGGCTCGATTCGCGATGATCTCTCGCCTGCTGACTACGACCGCTATCTTTATGCGCTGGGACGTCCCAACCGGGTTACCGTCAACAATGTGCTGAGCGGCTCGCCAGCCGACCAGGCCGGATTGCAGGCGGGCGACCAGATCCTCAGCTACGACGGGCAGCGTGTGTTCAATTCTGGCGAGATACGACGTGCGACGACATCAGGGTTGGCCGGTCAAAGCGTGGCTGTGGAAGTCGAGCGAGATGGGCAGACGCAGGTACTGTACCTGCCGCGCGGCCCGCTCGGCGTGCAAATGGGTAGCACTGTCACGCCACCTTAGGGAATCGTGGCGCGGTTGTTTGACAGTTAGCCAATTGCAGGCATAGTGCGTGCTGGTCCTCAGCTTCGCAGTTTTTCATGCCTAATGTCGTAGTTCTCACCGCCGGCCTGGCCGGCAGCTCCGTCGTCACCGGCCTGCTGGCGCGGGGCGGCCTGTGGACCGGGCACGAGACATTCCGCAAGAGCGATTACGACACCCATGAAAATCTGCGTCTGATCGAACTTAACCGGAAACTGTTTGACAGCGTCGGCTTCGATGGCAATTACGAAAGCGAGTATCCCGACTGGGTCGCCGAGGCAATCCAGCAAAAGTCCGCTGATATTGATCAGCAACCCTTCGTTGACTTTATTGCGGACTGCAACGCCCACCAGCCGTGGATATGGAAGGATCCGCGCCTGAGCCTGACCCTGGGCGGCTGGGCACGCTGGCTCGACCTGCCATCCATACACTTCGTTTTGGTCCGGCGCGAGCCGTTACAAAGCTGGGTCTCCAACATCCGCCGTCGGCACATCGAGAGTTATCGCTATCATCGCGAATATAACGAATCGATCTGGAATCGGCTTGAAGCATTTTGCCGCGAGCGTGAAGCACCGTATCTGCCTCTGGTTTACGAAGACCTGATGGTACAACCCGAACAAACCCTCGAACGGCTGAACCAGTTCCTGCACCTGCAACTCGATCTCACCGATCTGCAGGCAGTCTTCTCCGGCAAACTCGGCAGGCGCCAACATGGCGTAGTCAACTTCACCAACGCGCTGGCGATCTACCTGAAGAATTTCGGCCAGCGGCGCACTGCCTAGTGAGCAACGTGCCAGCAACAACCGGCTCATGACTTCGACGCGCATTGTTGGCGGCTCGCTGTGGATGATCGCCATGCGCTGGAGCATGCGTTCGATCGGACTGGTCAGCACAATTATCCTGGCCCGGCTGCTGACCCCGGATGATTTCGGTCTCGTTGCAATGGCTTATATCGTCGTTGGCCTGTTGCAGGTACTGGCCGATGCCGGTGTAGACTTGGCGCTGCTACGCGATCGCAACTCGACTACGGCGCACTGGAATTCGGCCTGGACCATTCAGGTCATGCAGGGCGCCCTGGTATCCGTAATGTTGTTGCTGGCCGTGCAGCCGTCGGTGCTCTACTTTGACGAACCGCGGGTAAGTACCGCATTACTGGCATTGAGTATCTGCCCATTCATTGACGGGTTTCGCAATATCGGCACCGTCGCCTTTCGTAAAGAACTGGATTTCGCGCGCGAGTTCCGCTTCCAGGTGGCGCAAAAGCTTGCCACGTTCATCGCAGTCGTCAGCCTGGCTTTTCTACTGAAGAACTACTGGGCGATCATCTTTGCCAGGATCATCGCCAGCTTCACTGGTGTCGCGATCAGTTACGCCATGCACGAATACCGACCGCGTTTTACCTTAGAACGTGTGCGCGATATCTGGTCATTCAGTCAATGGATGCTGTTATCCCGCATTGGCGAGTTTGGCAATGGCCAGACTGACAAATTTATCGTTGGCGGGACCGCCGGTACCAGTTCAATGGGTGACTATCATGTCGCCAAGGAAGTCGCGTCGATGTTATCGGCCGAGCTGATTTACCCGGTGCGGCGTGCGCTGTTTCCAAACTTCGCCATCCTCGTTGCCGAACAGCAGAAGTACACGCAAACCGTGGTGACCATGCTCAGTATCGCTGCATCGCTGATCATGGCAGTGCAGTTCGGCCTGGCCGCCGTTGCCAATGATTTCGTCGCCGTCATACTGGGCGATCGCTGGCTTGGAATCACACCGGTACTGCAGATACTGAGTTTCGCCGTTTGCGCCAAGGCGCTGACGATGCTGCTGGAGTTCCTGTTACCACTGACGAACCAGACGAGGATTGCCGCGTTGACGGCGTGGGCGGAGTTGGGGGTGCTGATCCTTGTCTTGCTTTACCTGCAACGCACCTACGGTACGCTCGAGTCGCTCGCTTACGGACGACTTGTAATCGCAATCGTGTTTGTTCCCGTCATGTTTGCCGTCATAGCCCGATATTGTCATGTACCGTTTACTGCGATGCTCGCAGCAATCTGGCGTCCGCTGATCGCAGCTACGATCATGTATTTTACGGTGCGCTGGCTGGTCTCAGGATTGGTGCTTGACCCGCTTCTACGATTACCTGTTACAGTCGCGGCAGGTGCCGCGGTTTATTTGCTCAGCCTGGTATCGCTTTGGATCATAGCCGGCCGACCCGCAGGACTGGAGAACGAAGTCTGGAAACGCCTCCGCTCAGCACCGTAGAAGTCCAGATCGCCATCGCTGAGAATGGCGACGACGTCAGTGGCAAGTTTCTGTGGCCCCGCGGTGCCGCAGCGCTGCTGGTGCTCGGCCACGGTGCTGGTGCGGGTATGACCCACCAGTTCATGGAACAACTGGCCAACGACCTGGCCGACGCGCGCATTGCGACACTGCGCTTTAACTTCCCTTACAAAGAACATGGCGGTCGCCGTCCGGATCGCGAAGCCGTTTTGCTGGAAACGGTGCGTGCAGCCGTCGCTACCGGTCGTGAAGCTGCCAGGCGGCTTCCGGTGTTCGTGGGTGGGAAATCCATGGGTGGTCGCATGGCCTCACGTGCAATGGCGGCGGGTCAGCTCGACGTTGAGGGTATCGTGTTTTTTGGCTTTCCCCTGCATGTCGCCGGCAAGCCCAATGTCCGGCGGGCTGCGCACCTGACCCGGGTGCAGCAGCCGATGTTATTCCTGCAAGGCACGCGCGACCGTCTCGCCGATCTCGAGCTGATGCGACACGTCGTCGCCGATCTCGGAGAACTGGCCACGCTGCATGTGATCGATGGCGCAGATCACTCCTTCAACATGCTTAAGCGTTCCGGTCGCACTGCGGCAGATGCCGTCACCGAGCTTGCACAACGCAGTGCAGAGTGGATGATGCAACTCGGCGTCAATTCCTCAAAGAAATAAAACCTTGATATAAAGCAGTTACTTAGAGATGGAACCGATGGTTCGCTCAGGAACTCTAAGATAAAGAGGCCGCACCGGACCGGCTGCCGGGTCGCGGGTTCGCCTTGTATTCTAAATTCGCAGTGGTAAACCGTGACCATCGTCACGGATCATTCAGGTTAGCGGCAGTAATTTATGTAAAGCCAGAGTTTGATCTCTGGTATTGCTGTCCCCTTACCGGGACAGACTGAGGGATCACCATTGACCAGGGGTACCGCACCATGCTGACCGACACACCCGAACGCGCCAAGCCAGACATCTTTAGCCGCCATCTCGCACGCTACGAGGAAACGCAGGAGGAAGAACTCTCCCTGCAGGAGTACCTCGAGCTGTGCCGCGACGATCACACCGCCTATTCACACGCTGCCGAAAGGTTGCTAACCGCTATAGGCGAGCCGGAGTTGATCGATACGCGCGAAGACCCGAGGCTAAGTCGAATATTTTCGAACAAGATCATCAAGATCTATCCGGCATTCAAGGATTTCTACGGGATGGAGGACACGATCGAGCAAATTGTGTCTTATCTCAAGCACGCGGCGCAGGGTCTGGAGGAACGCAAGCAGATCCTGTATTTGCTCGGACCGGTTGGTGGTGGCAAATCATCACTGGCTGAGAAGCTGAAAGCGCTGATGGAGCACGTACCGTTCTACGCGCTCAAGGACTCGCCGGTCAACGAGTCACCGTTGTCCCTTTTCGATCCCGATGAGGATGGTGCAATCCTCGAAGAAGACTATGGCATCCCCCGTCGTTACCTGAGCTCGATCATGTCACCGTGGGCTGTCAAACGCTTGCAGGAGTTCGGTGGCGATGTCACCAAGTTTCGCGTAGTCCGTCGCTTCCCCTCGCGACTGTCCCAGGTTGGCGTTGCCAAGACCGAGCCCGGTGATGAAAACAACCAGGATATCTCGTCGCTGGTCGGCAAGGTGGATATCCGCAAACTCGAGCATTACGCTCAGCATGATCCGGATGCTTATAGCTACTCCGGTGGCTTGTGCCTGGCGAACCAGGGGCTGCTCGAATTTGTTGAGATGTTTAAGGCACCGATCAAGGTGCTGCACCCGTTGCTCACGGCAACGCAGGAAGGCAACTACTGCGGCACTGAAGGTATGGGTGCGATTCCCTTTGAAGGCATCATTCTCGCCCACTCTAATGAGTCAGAATGGCAGGCATTCAAAGGCAACAAGAACAACGAGGCTTTCCTCGATCGTGTTTGCATCGTCAAGGTGCCCTATTGCCTGCGTGTACGCGATGAGATCCGCATTTACGAGAAGCTATTGCGGGAAAGCTCGCTGGCCGAAGCGCCCTGCGCTCCCGATACACTGAAGATGCTGGCGCAATTCATGGTCCTGTCTCGACTGAAGGAGCCAGAAAACTCCGGCATATATTCGAAAATGCGGGTCTATGATGGTGAGAACCTCAAGGACACCGATCCCAAGGCCAAGTCGATCCGCGAATATCGTGATTACGCTGGTGTCGATGAAGGCATGACCGGTCTGTCGACCCGTTTCGCGTTCAAGGTTCTGTCCAAGGTGTTCAATTTCGACCACGCTGAAGTCGCGGCCAACCCGGTGCACCTGCTTTACGTGCTCGAGCAACAGATCGCCAACGAGCAGTATCCGCCCGAGACTGAAGAACAGTACCTGAGCTACATGAAAGAATTTCTCGGCCCGAACTACGCCGAGTTCATTGGCAAGGAGCTGCAGACCGCCTATCTCGAGTCCTATCACGAATACGGTCAGAACCTGTTTGACCGCTACGTTACCTATGCCGATTTCTGGATCCAGGATCAGCAGTACCGCGACCCGGATACCGGCGAATTGCTTGACCGCAAGGCACTCAACGACGATCTCGAGAAGATCGAGAAAGCCGCCGGTATCAGCAATCCGAAGGATTTCCGCAACGAAGTGGTCAACTTCGTTCTGCGGGCGCGGGCCAAGAACAGTGGCAAGAACCCGAACTGGACCAGTTACGAGAAGCTGCGTGTGGTCATCGAGAAGAAAATGTTCTCGAAGACCGAAGACCTGCTGCCGGTTATCTCGTTCAATCCGAAATCGTCGGAACAGGACCAGAAAAAGCATCGCGAATTTGTCGACCGCATGGTCGAGAAAGGCTACACGCCGAAACAGGTACGGCTGTTGTCAGAGTGGTACCTGCGGGTAAGGAAGGCGTCGTAACGAGTATTCTCGAATGAGTCATCTCATAGACAGGCGTCTTGACGGGCGCAACAAGAGCGCCGCCAATCGGCAGCGTTTCCTGCGCCGGTTCAAGAAGCAGCTGCGTAAAGCCGTTGCTGACGCCTCCGCCAGTCGCAGTATCACCGATATGGATCGCGGCGAGCAGGTGACCATACCGAAAGACGACATCTCTGAGCCTGTGTTCCACCACGGCCAGGGTGGCGCCCGGGAGATCATTCATCCTGGCAATAAGGAATTCATAACAGGTGATCGCGTGCCGCGCCCACAGGGTGGCCAGGGTGGCAGCGGTGGCGAAGCGAGCGACAGCGGTGAGGGTGAGGATGATTTCGTCTTCGAACTGTCGCGCAACGAGTTTCTGGACCTGTTGTTTGAGGATCTGGCGCTACCGAACCTGGTAAAACGCCAACTGGCCCGTGATCCCGAGTACAAGCGCATACGCGCTGGCTACACCAGTGATGGTGTGCCCTGCAATATTAACGTTGTGCGGTCATTGCAACAGTCGCTGGCACGCCGCATTGCGTTGACGGCCGGGCCGCAGGCGCGCCTGCGTGAGGTCGAGCGCGAGCTGGAAACCCAACTTGCGCTAGCCGGTGATGACGACGAGGATGTGCTGACGCTGCAGGACGAAGCGCAGAGCCTGCGGGCTCGCATACGGGCGATCCCGTTTATCGATACTTACGATCTGCGCTACAACCACCGCATCCTGCAACCGCAACCGAGCACCCAGGCGGTCATGTTCTGCCTGATGGATGTCTCGGGATCGATGGACCAGGAGCGCAAGGACCTGGCAAAAAGGTTCTTCAGTCTTCTGTACCTGTTCCTGCAACGCAACTACGAACGTATCGATGTCGTTTTTGTTCGTCACCATACCGTCGCTTATGAAGTCGACGAGGAAGAATTCTTCTACGCACGGGAGACCGGCGGCACCGTTGTCTCCAGTGCACTTAACCTGATGCGCGATATCGTCCGCGACCGATATCCCAGTAGTAGCTGGAATATCTATGCCGCCCAGGCCTCGGATGGCGACAACTGGCGTGACGACTGCGCCGGCTGCCGCAATATCCTGGTTAATGACCTGATGCCGCTGGTGCAATATTTCTCCTACGTCGAGATCAAGCCGTTGCGTCACCAGTTGCTGTGGCACGAGTACCAGAAGATAGCTGAATCCCATGGCAACTTTGCCATGCAGCAGATCGATGGCGCGGCCGACATTTATCCGGTCTTCCGTGAGTTGTTCAAGCGAGCTGCAGCATGAGTGCGACCGTCGAACTGTCAAAGTCTTCCGAATGGACGTTTTCGCAACTGCAGGCCTACGACCGGGCTATCGCCGAGATAGCGGCCGAGTACAAGCTTGACACCTACCCAAACCAGATAGAAATCATCACCGCCGAGCAGATGATGGACGCCTATGCTTCGTCCGGAATGCCCCTCGGTTACAACCACTGGTCGTACGGCAAGTCATTCATGAATGTCGAGAAGACCTATCGCCGTGGACAGATGGGACTGGCTTTCGAGATCGTAATTAACTCGAATCCCTGTATCGCCTACCTGATGGAAGAGAACACGATGGCCATGCAGGCGCTGGTAATTGCGCATGCCTGCTACGGTCATAACTCATTCTTCAAAGGCAACTATATGTTCCGCACGTGGACCTCGGCCGATGCGATCATCGACTACCTGGTCTTCGCCCGCAATTACGTGCGCAGCTGCGAGGAACGTTTTGGTTTTGATGAAGTAGAGAAACTACTCGACTCCTGTCATGCACTGATGAACCAGGGTGTCGATCGTTACAAACGCCCTGCACCACTGTCGTTACGCGAGGAACAGGCTCAACAACGCGACCGCGCCGAATACATCCAGTCGCAGGTTAATGAGTTGTGGCGTACCGTGCCGCAACGTGCCGATGCGGTCGAGGCACAGGTGCAGGAACGTTTCCCGGCAGAACCGCAGGAAAATCTTCTTTACTTTTTTGAAAAGCACGCGCCATTGCTGGAACCGTGGCAACGCGAGATCGTGCGGATTGTGCGCAAGGTTGGACAGTACTTTTACCCGCAGCGCCAGACCAAGGTCATGAATGAAGGCTGGGCCTGTTTCTGGCATTACACGATTCTCAATGAGATGTACGACCGCGACCTGGTCGATGACGGCTTCATGCTCGAGTTCCTGCAATCGCATACCAATGTATTGTCACAGCCGGGCTTCGACAGCCCGTTCTACAGCGGCCTTAATCCCTACACACTCGGGTATGCCATGTTCATGGATATGCGGCGCATCTGTGAGGAGCCGACCGACGAAGATCGCTACTGGTTCCCGGATATCGCCGGCAGCGACTGGCTCGAGACCCTCGATTTCGCCATGCGCAATTTCAAGGATGAGAGTTTCATTGCCCAGTACCTGTCACCGCGGGTTATGCGCGACCTGAAACTGTTCTCGGTGCTCGATGACGATCAACAGGAAGAACTGGAAATATCGGCAATCCACAATGAGCAGGGCTACCGCCAGTTGCGACAGGCACTGGCCGACCAGTACAACCTGCATAGCCTGGAACCCAACATACAGGTCTACGACGTCGATCACCGCGGTGACCGTTCGCTGACGCTACGCCACGAGCAATACCATCGGCGCCCACTGGCCGACGACACCATGGCGGAGATGATCAGACATGTGCACCGCTTGTGGGGCTTTCCCGTGCGACTCGAATGCGCCGACGAGAACGGCGACTACAAAGTCATAGCCAGCTGTCCGTAACACTCTTTCCACCCCGGAACGGGGTTGCCAGACCAGGGCTAGTCTTTACTGTTATCAGGCTTGTCGTCACTGGCAAAATGCAACGCCAGTTCAAAGGCGGAGCGGGTAAAGTCCAGTACCTTTGCGAATGACTCGTCAGACAGCTCGCGCGCACCATCCTGGCTGCGATAGATATTAATGAAATCCCGTTCACGTTCCAGTTGCAGCGGCAGGCGACCTACACCCCACTGCTGGAGAATGTTCCACGCGTCAGGGTTATAAGTCCGCATCATCCGAATCACAAATGGCAGCGGGTCGTGACGCGCCACCAGCGCCGACATACGCAGAATGGTCTCAAACGGTAATGAAGCCCGACCCGCCTCGGCCGCCTCGATCAGTGTAGGGTCACCTAATTCCAGGGCCGAGGCCAGGTCACGCGCAGTCAGTCCGGCCACTTCACGCAGGTCTTTCAGGTATTGACCGGTCTCGTAGAGCATATCGAGATTATCCGGTCGAGCTCGCGAAAGATCGCCGTCGGTCAGTACGCTACGCGCAAAACGCAATGGCGCCTCGCCCGTTCGTGCGGCGACCTGCAATGCGCTGCGGGCCATACTGGCAGCAATCGCTGTCAGGAAGGTCCCAAGCTGTTCATCCCCTGGGACACGCTCAGTCTGGCTACTGTCATCCGCGACATCGCTGTCGAGCGGCTCATCGTGTTCGTTTTTGTCAGTTGGCATGTTCGGTTTCCGCTTTCGCTGCCTTATACGCGGCCAGGGCCCGCTCGCGCGCTTCAAAGTGATCGACAATCGGCTCAGGATAATTTTCGCCGAGCTTCACGCCAGCAGCAGACAGTTTACCTGCATCGGCCTCCCACGGTCGGAATAGAGACTTGTTGTCGAGTTGCGCCAGTTCCGGAACCCAGCGCCGGATGTATTCCCCTTCCGGGTCAAACTTCTCGCCCTGCATGATCGGATTGAATATCCGAAAATAAGGTGCGGCATCGGCACCACTACCCGCGACCCATTGCCAGCTTGCGCTGTTGTTGGCCTGATCGGCATCGACCAGTGTGTCCCAGAACCAGCGTTCCCCTTCACGCCAGTGAATCATCAGGTGCTTGATCAGGAACGATGCCACCACCATACGCACACGGTTATGCATCCAGCCGGTGGCCCAAAGCTCGCGCATCCCGGCATCGACCAGCGGATAGCCGGTTTGACCCTGTTGCCAGGCACGCAACTGCGCCGCATTGTCAGACCATGGGAAACGGTCAAACATCGGTTTCCAGTTCCGCGTTACCAATGTCGGGAAGTGATACAGCAGGTGATAGGAGAACTCGCGCCAACCCATTTCACTGTGAAAGTGCGCCACATCTTTCTCGGCAATTCCAGGGCGTGACGCACCGGCGGCAGCCACAGCATGCCAGGCGCGCCAGGGTGCGATCTCTCCCCAGTGAAAGTGTGGCGACAGCCGCGAGACATGTTCGAGGTCAGGCCTGTTGCGGAGTTCCTTGTAATCGCGCAAGCCGTCATCGATGAATTGCTCCAGGCGGGCACGCGCACCCTGCTCCCCTGGTTGCCACAGCGGCGTGAATCCCGTGGCCCAGTTCGGGTTGTCCGGCAACAGACTCCAGTCTTCAAGGCGATCGCCGGCAGCACCACTGACAGCGGGAATCGTGGCGGGTGCTTCGCGGGGTTGTGGAATATCGATGCCGCTATTCAGACAACCCTTGCGCCAGTACTGGCTGAATACCCGATAGGGCTTGCCCTTCTGGTTTCTGATCTCCCACGGTTCAAACAGCAGGTGGGCTTTCGAGCTGTGACACTCGATACCCTGCTCGCCCAACGCGCTCTTGATGCGCTGATCCCGTTCGGTGAGCTGTGGCTCATAACGTCGGTTCCAGTAAATGGCCTCAACTGCATGCTCAGCGGCCAGCTCGAGTAAAAGCGCCAGTGGCGATCCGCGTTTGAGCACCAGTTTATTGCCACGGTTTGCCAGGTCGGCAGACAGTGCCTCAAGACTATGGTGCAACCACCATTGCGAGGCGGCGCCTGGGTGGATTTGCTCGTCCAGCGTATCGTCGAAAATAAACAGCGGCAGGACCCGGTGACCACTTTCGACCGCTGCCTCGAGGGCGGGATTGTCGGCCAGCCTCAGGTCCTGGCGAAACCAGCAAATAACATTTCCCATCATTCAGCTCAGGTAACCGCCATCAACCGGCAGGCTGATGCCAGTGACGTACGAGGCAGCATCGGATACCAGGAACAGTATCGCCGGCGCGATCTCTTCGGGTTGCGCAACACGCCCAATTGGAATCATCGGCAGGATATTCTTCAGTATCGAGTCATTCTTGGTTATCGCGGCGGCGAATTTCGTATCGGTCAGCCCGGGAAGCACTGCGTTGACGCGAATCCCCTGCCCCGCACATTCCTTCGCAAATGCCTGTGTCATGTTGATGATGGCACCCTTGGTTACCGAATAGATCCCTTGCCACGGACCCGGACGAACGCCGTTGATCGAGGCCACATTAACAATTGCGCCGCCGCCATTGTCCCGCATGAAGGCAGCCGCTTTCTGGCTGAAATAGAAAAAGCCACGCAGGTTCACTTCGATCGTCTTGTCGATGGCGCCCAGGTCCGTATCAATGATGTGCCCGAAGTAAGGATTGGCGGCGGCGTTGTTGACCAGTATGTCCAGTCTGCCATGCTGGCCGGTCACCTGCCCGACCAGCTTGTCGATATCATCAACAGAACCGGCATGACAGACGGCGGCCTCGGCGGAGCCGCCGGCATCGCGTATCTGTTGCGCTACCGCCTCCACACTTTCCAGGCGACGGCTGGAAACGATCACGTGGGCACCCTGCGACGCCAGCAAACTGGCCGTTGCGGCACCGATGCCACGACTGCCACCCGAGACGATGGCAACGCGACCGTCCAAATCAAATATTCCGGACATCCACCTGTTCCCCTGTTGTTCCCCAGTCATCCACGGTATTGAAGCGCGGGCGTTGGTGTCAACGCAGGGTGACGGTTACACTGCCAGCCTCATGTCTGACCGACTTCTGGGCAAACGGATCGTAATCACCGGCGCTGGTAGCGGCCTGGGGCGCGCTATAGCTCTGCGGTTTGCGCGCGCGGACTGGCGGGTTGCTATTGTCGATCTTGAACCGCAGCGGGCGGCGGAAGTCGTTGCGGAAATCGAGAATCGTGGTGGCAAGGCGTTGGCGTTAAAGGCCGATGTACGTTCTGTCTCCGATCTGCAGACCGTCGTTAGCCGTCTCGAGCAGGAATGGTCTGGTGTCGATGTCGTGGTAAATAACGCCGGTGTCGGCAGCGCAGGCACCGTCGTTGATACGGCACTCGATGACTGGGACTGGACGCTGGATATCAACCTGCACGGCGTTATACGCGGCTGTCACTTGCTGGCACCACTATTGGTGCGGCAACGTGACGGGCATATCGTCAATATCGCGTCATTTGCCGGTATTGCTCATGCCCCGGCTATGGCTGCATACAACACCGCCAAGGCAGGTGTGATTGGCCTGTCTGAATCGCTGCGCGCTGAGATGCTGCCGCACGGTGTAGGTGTCTCCGTAGCCTGCCCCTCCTTCTTTAGAACGAACCTCCTGGACAGTTTTCGCACCCCGGATCCGCGCCTGCAGCAGTTTGCGGAGAGAATGTTCCAGAATGCATCGGTGACCGCAGAAGATGTGGCTGACGATATCTTCCGCGCCGTGCACAGCAATCGATTTATGGTTATCACGCACAGCGAGGCGCGTTGGCTTTATCGATTCAAGCGCTGGGCACCAAAGCTCTTTTTTCGGCTGGTAGCCAAACGCGCGGCTGGATTCGCTTCCAAGAAGGCAAAACAACAATGAAATGGATGATTTACGGCGCCAATGGCTATACCGGAGAACTGATCGCGCGGGAGGCGGCGCGACGACAAATGACACCGATACTTGCCGGGCGCTCGCATAGCGCGATTTCCACGCTGGCCGATGAGCTTGAGTTGTCATACAGGGTGTTCGCACTGGATGAGCGCCTACATGAACGTCTCGATGATGTGCACCTTGTCCTGCATTGCGCCGGACCGTTCTCGGCGACGGCGAAACCGATGATAGAAGCCTGCCTTGCGACCAACACGCACTACCTCGACATCACCGGTGAGATCGATATCTTCGAATATGCACAGTCATTATCGCAGCAGGCCTCGACAGCCGGCATCGTGCTGTGCCCGGGGGTCGGGTTCGATGTTATCCCGACAGACTGCGTGGCGGCCTCGCTTGCAAGCCATATGCCCGACGCCACACACCTTGCGCTTGGTTTCGACTCGAGGTCGGGTCTGAGCCAGGGCACCGCCAAGACCAGCGTCGAGGGCCTGGCCGGTGGTGGCCGGATTCGCGAAGGGGGTCAGTTGCGGCGCGTACCACTGGCGTTCAAGACGAGAACGATAAACTTCGGCAATGGCGACAAGCTGGCCATGACCATACCGTGGGGCGACGTGGCAACTGCTTTCTACACCACTGGCATCCCCAACATCGAGACCTTTATTCCGGCATCGCCAAAACTGGTGCAGCGATTGAAACGACTGAACCTGGTCAGGCCGTTACTGGGCCTGGGCCCGGTACAGGGGATTCTGAAACGTCAGGTCGAGAAACGCATCACCGGTCCGGGCGAACAGGAACGGAGCAAGACTTCAACCTATGTATGGGGCGAGGCCCGAAATGCGGACACGGCCATTACAGCAAGGATGCGGACGGCGAATGGTTACGACGTTACAGTGCACGGATCACTTGGGGTAGTCGTTCATCTGCTCGGCGCACCGGATGTGGCTGGCGCACAGACACCGGCACGGCTGATGGGCGCAAGTTATGCAGAGACCTTGCCGGGCTCAGGTGCCATCGAATTCGACTAAATCAGCCACGCATGGCGGCCGCCTTGATCTGGGCAATAACCTGGCGTCCGGTCGATAACCCAAGATGGTGCGCCGAATGGCGTGAGAGCCTTGCCACCAGGTCGAAGTCATGGCAATCGATGGTGACCCAGGCAAGGTCACCGTCCACCACCAGCTTCGAAACCACACCGGGTACGCGGTTAAGAATCGATGTGTCAGTCTGTTCGGTAGCAACGAGACTGACATCCCGGGCGAGGATTCGCAGAGTACAAGTGTTGCCATCAAGTCGCCCGGGTACACGTAATTCCACGCTACCGGCCAACAGCGTGGTCAGGCCTGCATCGGCGTCGTAGGAACCGACCCGGCTGTCGACGATGACACCGACATCAGCGGCGTGCATGACTTCGGGGTCCCGTAACAAGGCGGCAGTCTCGCCACTGTCAGTCAGCATGCCATCACGCATCACCAACAAGTGGTCGCAGCTCTGCGTCAATTCATCAATATCGTGACTGACAATGAAGACCGTCCTGCCAACCGAGCGTGACTGGCCGATGACTCGATTGCGTAGTCGATCGCGCGTCGCACGATCCAGACCAGCCAGCGCCTCATCCAGCAACAGCACCCGGGGTTGCTGCAATAACGTGCGCGCCAGAGCGACGCGCTGCTGCTGACCACCCGATAATTGGGCAACAGGCCTGGACAGCAGTGGAGCAAGATCGAATTGACTCAGCCAGTTCTCGTCTACCGTTTCAGTACGGCGACGGGCAAAGTCGAGGTTGCCGCCAACATCGAGATGTGCAAACAGCGCCGCCTCCTGGAAGACCATGCCAAACGGTCTTTCCCATGGCGGCACGCAGAATTGAGCGTCACTATCCAGCAAGACCGTGTCGCCGAGGCGGGTCAGTCCACGACATTGTTTTTCAAAGCCGGCCAGTGCTCGTAACAAGCTGGTTTTACCCGCTGCCGAGTCACCAAATACGCCCACGATCGATCCCAATGGCACCGACGCGGCAGCCTGCAAACAGAACCCGTCGCGACGCTCCAGTTGCAGATCGAATTCGAACTGGTCACTAGTCATCGTAGTGGACCCGATTAACCCAGTACAACGTGAACAATGCGACAAATGCGAACAGCAGCAGTATCAGTGACAGGACGTGGGCTTCGCTGTATTGCAAGGTCTCGACGTGATCGTAGATGGCTATGGAAACGACTCGCGTCTTGCCCGGAATATTGCCGCCCACCATCAGGACGACACCGAATTCACCGAGCGTGTGAGCAAACCCCATAACGGCAGCGGTCAGGTAGCCACGAACTGCCATCGGTGAAATGACGGAAAAGAATGCATCGCGGGGGCTGGCACCAAGTGAGTGGGCCGCCTCCAGTACTGGTTTCGGCACAGAACGAAAGGCGTTCTGCAACGGCTGCACTACGAACGGCAAGCTGTACACACACGATGCGATGACCAGCCCCGTAAATGAAAATGTCAGGCTGGTTCCGGTCACTTCCAGCCATAAACGGCCTGGAACGCCCGCTGGCCCGAGCAACAACAACAGGTAGAAACCAAGGACCGTCGGTGGAAGCACCAGGGGCATTGCCACAAGCGTCTCGACCACCGGACGCCACGCACCGCGGCTTTGCGCCAGCCACCACGCCAGCGGTGTCCCGAGTACCATCAGGATCGCGGTTGTCACCAGCGCCAGCTGCGCAGTCAGGAGAAGCGCACTGAGATCGGGCCACATGATCTAGTCGCCAGCCGGTAGGGTATAGCCACGTTTGGCGATGGTTTCTCTCGCCTGCGCACTTTGCAGGAAATCGATAAAAGCAGCAGCCAGGACTTTTGAATCATCCAGGGTCACGGCGAACTGGGAAATTGGTATGTGCTCATTTTCCGGCACCAGGTAGCGGCAGCCAGGTGCGCCAGCCTGCATCTGCGTCAGAGCAACCATGCCCAACTCGGCGTTTCCCGTGCGAACAAACAGATAGGCCTGCCCGATATTCTCTCCGCGCACAATGCGTCGCGAAACCTGCTGCCATATACCCTGCCGCTCAAGCCAGTCACGCGCAGCAGCGCCGTAGGGCGCCAACCGCTCGTTAGCGATAGACAGATGTCGGAATTCAGCGCCGCCCAGTGCAGCGAGACAGTCCTCATACAAAGGACTGAACAGCACCAGTCGTCCTCGTGCGTACTCGTGCAGGTGACTGGCCAGTCCGTCCTCGACCAATTTTGCGGGGCGGTCGTAATCAGCTGCCAGAAAAACATCGTACGGTGCGCCGTTGACAATCTGCGCATAAAGCTTGCCTGTCGATCCGGCACTGATCGTGGTCGTACTGCCGTGCAGCCGGTCGAAGTGCTGCGCCAACTCTGTCGCGACAGGCTGGAAATTAGTCGCTACGGCCAGTGACAACTCACCCGCCTGCGCCGCAGACGCCAATAGCAACAACATCAGGCTAAATCTCATCGTACGAACCCTAACCGATTCCACCCGCCCTGTTCACCTACAGGCCCCCGGTTGCTCTGCAATTCCTTTTGGAAAAGAGGTGCCATTTAAGGCCGCGCACGAACATGGGAATCTTAAGCTTCGTTCGGACAATCGCGGCTAAAGCCGCTCCTACAGGGACTGGCGTCTCTATGGATGGACTAGTACAACCGGAACAGCCACGCCGAGCACACTGTGGCCATGGCGAGCAGACCGAGCATTGCCTGGCGTGCCTGCAGGTATTCGGTTAGCCGGGGCCAGTTCGCAGCCAGCATGCCACCCACCATTCCCCAGCCGAATCCGGTCAGGTGCGCAACGATATCGGTACGGGCGTCGCCGGTACCCAGGTAAGCCAGTAATACCAGCCCACTCACCAGCGGCGCGGCCCGGTAAGCCAGGTGAAAACGACTATCGCGCCGATGCATCCAGGTGTAGGCGGTCAGCACGCCTAGCGCGGCAAACACCGCTGTTGATGCACCAACGGCCCGGTGCGAGGGGTGCTGAATCAGGACGTTGGTAATATTGCCCAGGATGCCACCCGCGAGAATCAGCGACCATGCCAGCCCTTCACCCAACAGCCGCGCGGTGAACACGCCAAAGATTGCCCCGAAGAAAACGTTGCCGGCAAGATGCCCCACATCGCCATGCAGCGTCAGTGCCGTTACGCTGCGCCACCACTCGCCATTGAGCATCAGTCGCCCGTCGATACGTCCGGCCTGCTGCCATTCAAAGCCGAAGGCGGCGTCGAGATTCATCAGGTGAACGACAATTAGCAAAGTCGCGTAGATCATTGCGCCGATCAGCCCACCGCTCAGCGTTGGCATCAGGTCCAGCTTCGGCGGCCAACCCCGATTTTCCGCCTCATACAGCCGGATCTGCTCATGCGCTTCGATAGAGTCGTCGCCGCTTACCGCAAGCACATACCAATCATCGAGTTGAACGACCTCGTGCCGGATATGGGTCGCGCGCAGGACCAGTGCGCGATCCATGACGGCCCGCAGTGACCTGGACTGGAACACGGCACGGACCTGGCGATCTGGCTGGTAGTCATTCATCGGGACGAGTCACCTGCTGGGTCGGGCAATCGCATGGCAAGCGTATTCCCCGCGGAATGGCGCCAGCTTACCGCTTTAATGGGCATGGCAGCCGTGGATTTCAACCATTGTTTTGCGGTGAGGCCGGGACAGGGTATTATCGCGACCCACTCGGGGCGTAGCGCAGCCTGGTAGCGCACTTGCATGGGGCGCAAGAGGTCGGAGGTTCAAATCCTCTCGCCCCGACCATTTCCCCTCTTCTTCTCCCAGCCTACACGCGGATCCAACCTGATCCTCGTAGGAGCGGCTTCAGCCGCGATTCTTCCGCGTCCCGTCGAAGCCGACACACTACAAGCTTGCGAGCCTGGCTTTGCGGGCACGGGTCTTTCGAGGCGTCGTGCGCGGCGAGTGAAGCAGGACGCCCGAACGAGACGCGCCCGATTCCGTCAGGCCATGGATGGCCTGACGGATTTAGCCGCGAAAGACCCGTGCCCGCGAAGTCAGGCCCACCACGACGTCATCTTCCCCGGGACACGGAAGAATCGCGGCTGAAGCCGCTCCTACGAGGGATCGGGTTGGATCCCGGGTGGCAGGGAGAAGAAGAGGGGAAATGGTCGGGGCGAGAGGATTTGAACCTCCGACCTCTTGCGCCCCATGCAAGTGCGCTACCAGGCTGCGCTACGCCCCGAGTGGGTCGCGATAATACCCT
>JABDKV010000265.1 GCA_013002045.1 Gammaproteobacteria bacterium | reverse complement strand
AGTCGGGCGCGCGACTTTTTCTTTTCTGCTTCGGACAAGCCGCCGGCCCGGTTCTCGATCAGCTGGTTATACTGCTTGCCTGTTGATAGCACAGTCACGTCGATGTCGAGGAGTCCATTCACGTCGTAGCTAAAACGGACATCGATGGTTTCCTGTCCCTCCGGCGCGGGCGGTACCTTAACCGAGAACTCGCCAAGGAAAAGGTTATCTTTGACCCAGGGACTTTCACCCTGGTACACCTGCACCAGGATTTCCTTTTGGTTGTCGGATACCGTGTGGAAGGCCTCGACCCGGCTGGCGGGCACGACGGTGTTGCGTTCCAGTATCGGAGCGAAGGAGAGCCCGGTTTGTTGTGGACGATCACCCTGGGTCGCAATGCCGAGACTGAAAGGGCAGACATCGGTCAAGACGACTTCGTTCAGCGCCTGGTTTTTTGCCAGCAACCCGGCCATAACCGCGGTGCCACGCGCGATTGTGAGATCGGGATCGACATCGGTACGAGGAAATATGCCAAATGTCCGTGCAACCAGGGACTGGAACATCTGCATGCGCGTCGCGCCGCCGACCAATACCACCTCGTCGATGTTGCTTCTGACCATGTCTGCGTCGCGTAAAGCGCGTTCCATCGGAGCGCGTAAGCGCAACAGCAATTTCGCTGTCGCTTCTTTAAAGGTTTCTTCGGTCAGTGACCATGTGCGCTGCTGGCCGCCGAGATGAAGCGAAACCTCCTGCGTCTGCCCGGCCTTGTACTTGCGCTTGATTGTCTCCATGCGAGCATAGAGACGCTGCAATTCCGTCGGCTCGATATCCGACTCGCCCAGCTCGTTTGCATTCAGGAATGCCGTTAGCAGGGCCTGGGTAAAGTCCTCACCCCCGAGCGAGCTGTCGCCTGCCGACGCATGTACCTCGAGAATGTCATCGAAGTATTCGAGAATACTGACATCGAAAGTGCCGCCGCCCAGGTCAAGCACCATGATTGTACGTTCCTGTTGTTCCTGCAGGCCATGGGCAATGGCCGCCGCGGTGGGTTCATTGATCAGGCGATTGACTTCCAGGCCCGCCAACTGGCCCGCATCCACAGTAGCCTGTCGCTGATGCTCGTTGAAGTAGGCGGGTACGCTTATGACTGCCTGCTTTACCGGTCGACCAAGGAAACTTTCGGCGTCACGCTTTAGCGATCCGAGCACCAACGAAGACAGCTCGGCGGCGGAATACTGCTGCTTGCGCCCAAGTTTGACGGCGAACTTCGAGCCCATTAGCCGCTTGAAATAGGCAACGGTTTTCTGCGGATGGGTAACCAGGCGTTGTTTAGCCGGCTTACCAATGAGCACTGTCTTGTCGTCATCGATGCCGACGGCCGACGGCGTCAGGAAGTCACCGTGTGAGTTCGGAATCTGGACAGCACCTTCGTCAGTCCAGATGGCGCAGGCGCTATTAGTGGTACCCAGGTCAATGCCCAGGATCGGCTCATCGTTCATTTGTTTGCTGGGCCTTATCGTCAGAGGCAAGTGGGCGATGATCTTACAATACGCGCTCCGTCCGCACCGCTGCCGCGGGCGTCGTTTCCTTGCCGGGCATGTGTATCGCATGCCTTTGCTGCATAGCAAAAAAATCGCTGTACTATAGTTGAATTCTATCCCGTTTCATCGAATTAGGAGCCGCGGCATGCCGGAAGACATCTTTAAGTACGCAGAAAGCAGGGTCGCCAACAAAGGGGTGCTGGCAAGAATCGGACATTCGCCCAAGTTGCATGCGGCCCGCAGCGCCCTGACCTCTAAAGGCTCGGCAGCGAGCAAAGCACTGAGTCTGGTCGGTGTGGGTGCCCGCGCAAGCCTGAACGCCATTCCAATTCCTGCACTCGGCGGAATCCTGGGGAAGCTCGAGCAGGCAGTAGAGAGCAAGATCCGGAGCTGGCACCACAACCGTCGCGGGCAGGCGACCAATACGGCTGACCAGGTCAAGTTTCAACTCAAGGAGCTAAGCGTTGACGGTCTGGACCGCTATCGAAAAAAAGTTGAGATGGCTGTGAAAGATCTAAACAAGACCTCTGCTGCTTTCGATCGTAGCGTGACCAAACAGCAGGGGCGACACGCAACCTGTGATGCCTATCTCGAATTGGCAAAAGCGAGCGAGCAGGCGACACGTCGGCTGAAGAAACTGAGAATGACAGTTATGGCTATACAGGAGTCGCTGAACCTGACACTGGACTGGGCCAACGAGGTCGAGCATGGGCGAACTCCCGGCACTGTACCCACGCCCAATAGCGTAAACGGTGTAAAAAACGCAGCCAGAAAAATGATCCTCGAACAGATGAAAATCGAGATGGATCTCGCGGAAAAGGCCGATACGACCATGCAGGCGGGAATGAAGGACGCTTTCATTCTCGAATACCACGGTAAGTGCGAGCAGTGGTGTTGCTTCAGGGCCTCAGGCAAGTCGGATGACTGGGCTACTTTCAAGGACTACTCCGCTCAGGTCACTCGCTTCCTGATTGAGCCGTTCTCGGTTGGGGACATCATTGGGGTGGGCATGGCGGTCGACTCAGCAAACAAGAGCGCAGCCAAACTTGCCGCAGCTCAAGGCAGTCCGTAGATCCACCAGTGATTTAGGTACTACAAAGCTGACGTTAAAGATGACCGACCCGGCCCAGCTTCGGTAATCCTTTACTGCAGCTTTAGTCGCACCGTAGATGTTTCTCTTTTCCGGTCGCGAAAACAAGACCGGCTGCATATCTGCAGCCGGTCTTAAGCGAGAGGCGTCGCGAGTCAGTTCATGGCGCAAGACCACTGGGGCCCGGCGGAGATCCGAAGTATGACCGCATCGTGGTCAGGTCGAAGGTGTTAACGATGCCATTACCATCGAGATCCGAGTCCAGGTCACCGCCCGAACCGAAATCGTTGCGCAATAACGTAAGGTCGAATGAGTTGACGATATTGTTATTGTCGAGATCCGGATCGCAAATATTGCCATAGCCGTCGCCATTGGTATCACGCTGATCGATATTGGAAACTAATGTGCAGTTGTCGCTGGCGTCTGGCACACCGTCGCCATCTGTGTCGGCTCCGCAAGCATTGGTCGATTGCGATCCAAGGCCTACGATGATGGTTTCAATTGCGTCGCCATTCCGCGCCTTCGCCTGGAAGTTGTAACTGGTTTCGCAGCTCAAACCTGCTGACGACCACGATGTCGAGTTAATCCAGCCTGAGTCCGTACCCGCTGTCGTATTCTGGATGAAATACTCGGCCTGGTCGCTGTTGCCATTGGGGTGCAGTTCCACATCGATCTGCGAGTCCGATACGGCAGTAAGCGAGTTCGCGGCAGGTGGGTTTGCCAGCGTGTAACGTAGGCTGGCGGGGGAGTCGGGAGTGATGTCGCCGTCCCCGTTGCGAGCCTGCGCGACGAAAGAGTAGCCCGATGCCGGCGTCAACGCAGATGATACCCAAGGACTGTTGTTCTGCTGCCAGCCAGAGGCGGTTGCCGCAGTCACGTTGCGCAGGCGCAGGCCGGACGCGCCTAGAGTCAGATTAAATGGTGTTGAACCTGAAGCAACCTCAATCGACGTGGTGGTCACGGCGCCAAAGATGACGCCGGTAGGGGTCGCCTGAGAGGTATAGCTACAGGCAATGGCCGATGGAGAAGTGGTGTTTGGCGACGATGCATTGTCCCGCGCCCAGGCCCGGTAGCAGTACTCATCGTTGGTCTGCAACCCGGTGTCGGTGAAGCTGCGCGATGACTGCCAACCCGAATCGGAGCCGCCCAGGCCGCCTGACGGGCTGGATGTGTAATCGAGGTAATACTCGACCGGGCCATGAATGTCACTGGCAAAGCTTGCGGTCATGGCCATACTGCTGGTGGAGGCATTAAACGGTAGTGTCGAGAATGACATCGGGCTGGGGTTTGGCGGTGTGTTGTCTGTTTCTACCGTCAGGTTGATGTTCCAGTTGAAGTCGCCATAGGGCTCGTTATAGGACTCGTGACTGTGTTTTACAGTAATGACCTGTGCACCGGCCTCGCTGTTGGGCGCCCTTAGCGTGTAGACGACCTGCGAGGTGACGCCGCCATTGCCCGCCGCCGAGCCCACATCCTGAGTGTCGATCCCGGAGATCAGCGCCCATCCCGGTTGTAGCTCGAGATTAAAGACGTTGTTGTGGCTGGCAATCTCCGAGTCATTACGTAACCAGAACGTGACGTCAAAAACTTCGTTGGGTTCCACAGAGGATGGCCAGATAGCCACACCCTGGAACTGGCTCGGGAGGTCGACCCGGGTGAAACCCTCTTCGGTGGCCAATACGTATGGCTGCGTTGCACCGCCGTGGGCATAGAGCATGGACCACGCATAGGCATTGATGACAACATCAGTGGCGGACGCGCCTGCGCCGATGCGCACCTGTTGGACGTTACTGGGGCCCTCGAAATCGGTATCGATCAGGGCCTCGTTGCTTTCCTGGTAAAGGCGCAGGTTCAGGTCAGGGAGACTGTAGTAAGTAGAAGGGGGAGCGGCCGTCTCGTAGGTGGCAACGCGATTCCAGACCATTGTTGCCCGGTCACGGCCTTCACCGGCAGCACCTTCGTCGCGCATCGTACCTTTGTACAACTGGTAATCCCCGGCTGTACCTCGCGGCGCGACCGCGTCCTGGAAAACATCGAAGCGGTGGAAGTAAGCAGCGAAAGCGTTCATCGCGCCCCAACCCAGTGCGGGGTCCCAGCCGTCAGAGTCATTTTCGATATTCATACCCGGCAGGTTTTTCTGGGCCGTGTTAATCAGCAACGCCTTGACCGCAAGCTCGTCAAACACGCCTGCGTCAGCAAGATCCATGATCACGCCCAGCACCATCGGCGCCGCCATGCTGGTGCCCGACTTGTTCACATAGTCAGGCTGGGTTTCCCAGAACGCGTTAGGTGCCGAAATAGACGTACCTGGCGCAGCAATGTCCGGTTTGCGCCGACCATCCGCAGTCGGTCCGACCGTGCTTGACGAATTGAGGAAGTCATCGTTGCGGTTCGTGGTGCCTGCATCGCTATAGTTGGCCACGGTGATCGCATTGTACGAGACCGCCGGGTCGCTGAAATTGACGTTGTTCGGTCCACTGTTGCCGGCGGCGATAGTTACCGGCAGATCGGAGTATGTCGAGATGACTGAATCCCAGAAGCGACCGCCGTCGGTATCATCCAGTGACGTATCGCCGCCAAAACTCAGGTTCATGCCATCGACGTCATCGGCGAAAGTACCCGGATTCAACTGGCTGACGTTGTATAGCGCACGATCGACAAGATTGTATTTATCCGACCAGTACATGCTCGCGCCGCCGGTCGAGGAATTTAACCAGCCCGCCTTCAGGTTGACCATTTTTTCAACGCCGTATGCCATGCCGAGGTGATTCGGATAACTAGGCGTGCCGTAACTACCGACGATGCCGGCGACGTGAGTGCCGTGACTCTGTTCGTCGTCGCAGCTGTAGGAATCGTTGAAATCTGGGTCCGAAGAAGCAGCAACCAGGTACCACGAGCAGTAATTTGTTCGTGAGGGTATGTCTGCCATGCCTGGATGATCCTGGTCGACACCGGAGTCAATAATTGCCGGGTCGTATGCGCCACCAGTCTGGTTGGCGTCCCACAGTCCTACCAAGACTGGGTCTGCCGGATCGACCATGGTTGACGCGGGAGCGGTGGTCAGTTGCGACTCGAGGCGGCTGTCTTCGACTACCCGCAGCACACCCGGAATATCACCCAGCGCGGCGACCGAGCTGGCAGGCACTGTCGCGATCACCATATTGCCCGCAAT
>JABDKV010000148.1 GCA_013002045.1 Gammaproteobacteria bacterium | reverse complement strand
TAGGCAAGATCGCCGCCTGCGCCAAGCACTTTGCCGGCTATGGCGCAGTCGAGAGCGGTCGCGACTATGCGACTACCAACGTATCAGAGTACGAACTTCGCAATTATTACTTGCCGCCTTTTCACGCAGCGGTCGGGGCCGGTGTTTGCACCTTCATGGCGTCATTTAGCGATATCAACGGCGTGCCAGCCACTGGCAACGAATTTCTGATGCGCCAGGTACTGCGCGAAGAATGGCAGTTTGACGGCTTTGTTGTCAGTGACTGGGACTCGGTGCGGCAACTACAGGTTCATGGCCTGACCGAGGACGAGCGCGGCTCGGCACACGCTGCAGCCGAGGCTGGAATCGACATGGAAAT
Source organism: Gammaproteobacteria bacterium (assembly GCA_013002045.1). Classification (GTDB taxonomy): domain Bacteria; phylum Pseudomonadota; class Gammaproteobacteria; order Steroidobacterales; family JABDKV01; genus JABDKV01. The sequence goes on along the minus strand of JABDKV010000148.1, from coordinate 10,246 downwards.
GGTCGGCGAATCATTCTTCCACCACCTGCCACGGCTGGTTGAGGAAGGGCTCATTGACGAAGCAATCATCGATGAAAAAGTGGCCAACATCCTCCGTATCAAGTTGCGCCTGGGATTGTTCGAGCGTCCCTACGCCGATCCGGACTTGTTGCCGCCGATAGCGGACACAGAAGCGTTGGCAGTGGCAAAGCAAGCTGCACTGCAAAGCGTCGTGTTGCTGAAAAACGATGATGCCGTCCTGCCATTGCAGCGTGATCAGCTGCAGTCACTGGCGGTGATTGGACCACTGGCCGATGCACCGTACGAACAGATGGGCACCTGGGTTTTCGACGGTGACCCGGCGCTGAGCGTGACACCGGTAAGCGCGATCCGCGAGCTGGTCGGTGACCAGGTGGATGTGCGTTTTGTACGTGCGATGCCAACCTCCCGTAGCCGTATCAACCCGGCCTTCGACGATGCCGTTGCCAGAGCAGCGAAGTCCGACGCTGTGGTGTTGTTCCTCGGTGAGGAGGCGATCCTGTCGGGCGAGGCACACTCGCGTGCCAATATCGATTTGCCCGGTGACCAGGCCGAGTTGGTCAGGCAGATTCGCAATACCGGCAAGCCAGTCATCGCCGTCATCATGGCCGGACGACCGCTGACACTGACCAATATCGTCGATGAAGTCGATGCCATTCTGTTTGCCTGGCATCCCGGATCGATGGGCGGCCCGGCGATCGCCGACCTGTTGTTTGGAATCGAGACACCATCGGGAAAATTGCCCGTTACATTTCCTCGCATGGTTGGCCAGATCCCGATCTACTACAACCAGAAAAATACAGGCAAACCACCGTCTGCCGAAACGATAGTGCATATCGACGACATCGACCAGCATGCGCCGCAGACTTCGCTCGGTATGACGGCGTTTCATCTCGATGCCGGGTACACACCGTTGTGGGTATTTGGTCATGGGTTGTCGTACACCACATTTGAGTATGCGGACCTTGTAGTCGAAAACGATGCGGTGAGCCTCGGCCAGACACTGCGCTTTAGTGCCAGCCTGACCAACACCGGTGATCGGGTGGCTGAAGAAGTGGTGCAACTCTACGTGCGTGACCTGGTTGGAAGCCGCACCCGTCCGGTCAGGGAGTTGAAGGGGTTCCAGCGCGTCTCGGTCGGGCCCGGTGAAACTGTTTCGGTTTCCTTCGAGCTACACACCGATAACCTGGCGTTCTATGGTCGCGATATGAAACCGATTACCGAGCCTGGTCGTTTTCATGTCTGGATCGGCGGTAGCTCGGAGGCGTCGCTGCAGGGCGAGTTTCGGATTATTTGATCGGCGAGTTCGACTGGCTGCGGTTGCGCGCCGGTACCATTCGGGGCAGGTCAAACTGATCTGAAGTATCGTATTTCGATACGTATCCGGCATTTTTCTACTACGTTTTTGATTTTCGTTGCTGGAAACGATACTCGGGGCCACACTCCGCCTCAATCCTGGATCGCGGCTGAAGCCGCTCCTACAGGGGATCGCGGCTGAAGCCGCTCCTACGGGAATCGCGGCTGAGGCCGCTGGAGGGTGTGGAAATGAGAAAGCTGGTTCTGGTTGTAGCGTTGGTCGGGTTGAGTGGATGTGCGTCGTGGCTTTACCCCGATGTCGGACAGATGCGTCATGGCTCGTCTTCGAGCCTGGTGAATTTCCTTTACCCCGGTGGTGAGGAGCCGCCGCGGGTCGATGAGAATCTGCCCCACCTGGTTTTGCCGGCCAGGGTGGGTATCGCCTTTGTGCCGTCGCATGAACACGTGTTGAGCGAGGCGGAACAGGTGGCGTTGTTGTCACAGGTTGCCGCGAGCTTCCGCGATCGTCCCTACGTGGCCGAAATCGAAGTCATCCCAACAACTTACCTGCGTACCGCAAAAGGTGTCACCGGGATGCAGCAGGTTGCCAGGATGTTCGATGTAGACATCATGGCTTTGGTCTCATTCGACCAGGTGTCACTCAGTACCGAGCGCGATAGTGCCCTGTTGTACTGGACCATCGTCGGTGCAGTCGTGTTCAAAGGCAACGCCAACGAAGTGCAGACCATGGTCGATACGGCCGTCTTCGATGTCGCGACTGCAAAGCTGCTGTTCCGTGCACCCGGCACATTCCGCCAGGCCGACAATTCAACGCTGATGGATCGTGCGCAACAGATTCAATCGTTGCGCCAGACCGGCTTCAGCAATGCCACCGAGGAAATGACCGTCAATCTGGACACCGCGCTGACAGGTTTTCGTGAGCGCGTCGAAAAAGGTCAGGCTGCAACTGTAGCGTGGCAACCGGGCCACGGTGGCGGAAGCCTGTCGTTGCTCTGGCTTGGCGTCTTAACGATGGTCGGCTTTGGACGGCATTACCTGCGGCGCCGGCCCAGCGTAAACGGGCACTGAGGCAACTGCAGCGGTGGTGAAATATTCGGCCATTCCCCTGCACCAAATTGTGCGGTCAGAGTCCGAATACGAGGACTGTGCGTGCGTATCTAATGGAACCTCGCCAACCTGTCGATCCTCCGCCGCGCTGCTGATGCTGAGATAATCAGGCACAACAAATTTCAGTGGAGCTCTGGTGTGAACACTTTGACTTGCCAGTTTGCCGTTGCGGTGCTGGGTGCAGGGGGTTGGCTTGTGGCCGCCGGGTGTGCGGCCTCGGTGACCGCCGATGACACCGCCAGGAACGCGTCGCTACCGCCTGCCCAGGCCGCGACTATTGATCGCTTCATCGGACAGTTTGCTGAGCTGGCGATGTTCGATGGCGTAGTGCTTGTCGATATTGCCGGTGAGGTTGTCTATCGCAACAATTTTGGCTATGCCAACGCCGAGTTGGGCGTGGATCACATGCCACAGCATCGTTTTAGGATAGCGTCGGTCTCCAAGGCAGTCACCGATACTGCCATTGCAAAACTGATCGAGGCCGGCACGCTGGAACTCGATACGCCGATTGCAAAATATCTGCCCAATTTTCCCTCTGCTGACCTGATCACAGTCAATCACCTGCTCGAACATACCTCGGGTATTGCGCATACCAACCGATTGCCGTGGGGGGATGGCTCGGTGTCGCTGAGTTCGGCCGAAATTGTAGAGCGGCTATCGCGGTTGCCACTCGATTTTGCCCCGGGCGCGCAGACGCGTTATTCCAACGGTGGTTATGCCGTGGCCGCACGGATACTGGAGATCATTCACGATGCACCGCTAACGGACGTTCTCGACGATGCCCTGTTTAAGCCGCTTGGTATGAAAAACACCGGCCACCTTGCCGATTCGCGCGTACCTGTGCCCAATCTTGTGACTGGCTACGAACCCGGAGCGGTCCCGGGGCAGCGGCGCTATCCGCGCTTTTACGCCGTCGAAAGCCGCCCCGGTGGCGGTTCCCTTTATTCCACGCCCGACGATCTATTGCGCTTTACGCGGGCCGTGTTTCGCGAAGATTTGGTATCGACGCAATGGCGCCGCGAAGCCCTCGGTGCCGATAGCGACATCTACCTGTCGCAGGGCCGCTCCCCCGGGTTTGTCGCGAAACTGTTCTATCGCGCCAGCGATGACATGATCGTCATTAGCCTGTCTAACAACTACGCTGTGCCGGCAGACTGGGCAGCGGCGATTGCCGGTCTGGCGGCGGCCGCACCAGTGGCGCCTGACTGGATCGACATCGAACCCATCGACAGACAGATTGCCGACGATCACCCGATGATCGGCACCTATACCAATTCCTTCGGTGGCGGTCAGGCTGAGATTAACCGCAGCGCAGCGGGCCACCTGACGGTCACCTTTGGCAATGAAGATCGTGCCACGGCCATGGTGCCGCTGGCCGATGGGGCCTTTTTGCTACCGCTGTATTTTCAATATTGCCGGCAGGCCCAACCAGGCGGCGCCATAGAATGCCGGATGCTGTCTGGCGATCCCCGCTATACGAGCACATTGACGCCGAACTGACGGGGGCACCTGGCAGCGGGCTTTGATGGCTAAGCGCGGCAATCTGGGCCAGCAGATGCCTGAGGGCAGATCTCCTGTTGGAGTGCCATCTGCCCCTCCGACCACCATCAGTGCCAAGTGCTTGAGCGCCCGTTATTTTCGTTCGAAACCAACGGTGACCTGTGTCCGCCATTTGCTGTATTCTAGCTGCCCTCCAAAAGCGCCCGTAGCTCAGCTGGATAGAGTGTCGGCCTCCGAAGCCGAAGGTCACAGGTTCGAATCCTGTCGGGCGCGCCAATTTTTTCCTGCTGCGCGAGAGGCTGCAGAGCCCGGTCTAAGCAACCGACCCCGGGCTGGACTTGGCGAAGCCATCCGCATGGGTCGGCATAGTGCGCGCGGCCGTGTCGCTCTCGATTTTCACCAGAAATGACTTGATAGTCTCCTCGTAGCCCTTGGGATACTCTGCTGCGGCGTTCGTTCGGATAGACTGAACCTTGTAGTTCCCCGCCTGCTTGTAGTCCACCTTGCGGACCTGCTGGCGAGAGCCATTGAGCTCGATTCGATCGGAGTTCCAGGTGCGGATGATCTCGATACCGGCAAAAATGTGCTTCTTATCGATAGTGTCGGCCGCCATTTCCCGTCCGTAGAGGTTCTGCTGGATTTCGTTGATGCGCACGTTGTGCAGAACGGCCTTGCTGTGAACGCCAGGCGCCTCGGTGGCCTCGAACTTCGCCAGTGCGGCTAACCCACCCAGCGCGTCGAGGATCTGGCGCAGGTTAGTGTTATAGCCCTTCGTGACGTAGACCAGGTAGATCCAGATCGGCTTCTCGACGAGATCCCACTTCCCTGGTAAGGGGAAGAGTGCCGCGACATCCATGCTGGGCGTGACGCATACAGCGCTGGCAGGGTCGAGGTCGCCCGCCTTGGAAAAGCCGCCAATCGGGTCTCTCGCCGGGTCCTTCCTGGCGCTAAGGCCCGAGTTGACCTTGTAGCCACGATACGTCGCGGCCATGGTGGGCGTTCTTTTCGTGAAGCCTGTGGCGAAGATCTCGCCGGGGCCCCGTGAATCACCGCGGAAGCAAACGCGGTTGATGTCTACCTGCTGCAGGTTTCCCTCGAGGGGATAGGCCATCGCGCCCTTGCCCCAGACCTTCACTAATCGACCGAGCGCCGCGTCGTATTTGGCGAGCCGCCTGTCCGCGACATTGCGGCACTTTGCCTTTGCCTGCGCCACGCTGGCGAAGGGCTTTGCCTTCCCGACCGCGGTCTCGTGCAGGTGCTGGAGCAATCCTTGCAGACTACTGCGCGACTCATTAAAGCGGGGGTTGGTGGTCTTGAGGTCTTCGACGAAAGCCTGCAGGTGGACTAGGCTCATGATTTTCTCCGGTGCTGGTGGCGACGCGGGTAAAGTTCCTGGCTAGGCTGCATAGCCCTGCTGTGTAAGATTCACGTTACGGCGTTCTGCGGGCCCTTTCCCATCACTTCCATAACGATCTCTGACAGCCAGGTCATAAGCTTAGCTCAAATGCTTGAGGTTTCTAGGCAGCGAAATTAGAAATGTGTGGCGCACCACCATATTCGACGCCACAAGTTACGCCTGCGACCCCAGCCTATTGCAACCTTTGCGTGTTGCCTGCCGTCTCAACTGTAAGCCGGATTATTCGATACGGAGATTCACTATGCGTCGCGCTATTGCCTTACCGCTGTTTTTCTTATTCGGGATCGGGGCCCCGTTGACTGGAGTCACCGATACGCAGCCGGCCCACCTGCCGGCGTCCCGGGTGGTCGAGATCGAGGTGCCGGCACCATCGCTCGAGGCTAATCTGCTTGGCACCCCCGCCATGCAGGGCGCGGCGGTCTACCTGCCGCCGGGCTACGATCGCGAGCCTGCGCGTCGCTTTCCGGTCGTGTATCTGCTGCACGGCATCTTCGACAACTATCGCGTCTTCACCGGGCACTTCGGGGTGCCGACGATGGCCGACCGACTGATCGCTGCAGGCGAGGTACCGGAGATGATCATCGTGATGCCAAACGGCGGCAACCAGTTCGGCGGCGGTTTCTATAGAAACTCGCCGGTCTCAGGCGCCTGGGGCGATTTCATCACCCAGGATCTGGTTGGCTTCATCGATGCGAACTATCGCACGCTGGCCGAGCGCGAGAGCCGCGCGGTCGTGGGCCATTCAATGGGTGGCTACGGTGTCCTGCACCTGACCATGACCCGGCCCGAGGTGTTTGCCGTGGCCTGGGCGATGAGCCCATGCTGCCTGACCGCAGTCGATGACTTCGGGTTCGGAAACAATGCGTGGAAACGCACTGCGACGGTTCAATCACAGGCTGATGTGGACGCGCTGCTCGAGGCCGGTGAGTTCTACGCGGTTGCTACGCTCGGTGTTGCCACCGCCTTCATGCCTGCGCCCGACAACCCGCCACTGTTCATCGACTTGCCATACGAAATCGTGCGCGGCGAGATCGTGCTCGATCAGGACGAGCACGACCGCTACCTCGACAGCCTGCCCGTGAACCAGATCGAAGAGTCACGGGAGGCGCTGCGCAGTCTGGCTGGGCTCGGTCTGGGTGTTGGCCTCGGCGACCAGTTCCGGCACATACCGACGGGCACCTTGGCGTTTGCGCGCGAGCTCGGCGAACAGCGCATTCCGCACCGACTCGATGTGTTCGATGGCGATCATCGCCTGCAGACGAGCCAACGGCTCGAGCAGGTGGTGCTGCCCTGGGTCGGCGACCTGCTGCAGCACTGAAATCGGGCACCCGCTTGTAAGCGGCTTTGGCGTCGCTATCCGGATAACTCGGGTAGCGAAAGCCATGGTCGCACCAGTCGTGCCGATCTCGCGAGAGTCGGTGGGTTGAGTCCGGTTTGTTGCTTTTCGTAACAGCCTTTGCCAAATTCAATGTAAGTCGCGTGCGCCGTGGGGACGGCCGGACGGGACAGGGATCCAGTCGAAGCAGCCTCGCAGGCCGACCAAACGACATGCAACGCATGATCAAATTTTTTAGCGAGCTCAGTCGCCGACGCGTGACGCGTGTTGCGGCCGGCTACATTGTGGTGGTCTGGGCCCTGTCGCTGGGTTTCGCCGAGCTGTTTCCGGTGTTCGGACTGGGCGACTGGGCGGTACGGGCTTTCATCGCGCTGGGCCTGATGGGGCTGCCGATCGCGATCCTGTTTGCCTGGAAGTACGACCTGACCAGCGATGGGATTGTGCGCGACCCGAAAGATTTTCCCGCATCGCCATTGACTCCGGGCAAGCTCAGGACCTGGGCAGAGCTGCAACAGGCGGACAGCATCCCGGTTCCACTCAAGGCGCGTTGGACCGATGCCGACGGTGAAGATCGGAACGGGCGGTTCATCGAGACTGTGTTAATCGGCCGCGACGCATGCAACGACATCAGTATTGCAGACCCGCGGGTCAGCCGCCTCCACATGATGCTCTGGAACGAGCCCGATGGCTGGTATGCCCGCGATCTCAATAGCTCCAACGGCAGTTTTATCGATGGTAAACGGCTTGATTGCAGAACACTGGTGCCATCGAAGTGCGAATTGCGAATGCACCCTTATGGTCCTTCAATCTTGCTCGAAATCATTGACGAAGACGCGACCTTGCTGACATTGCACGGCAATTCACGCCGGGGCTGAAGTAGTCGGAGCCAGTATTTCGCTAATTCCGATGCCGAAAAACTCTGGTTCGAATCGTGCACAGTAGTACGCCAGGTTTTACAACGGGCATGCGCCCGGGCGCATCCAGCTGCGCCTAATTAGTCCGAGTCTTATTCGATGTCGTCAGCCCCTCGTAGAAAAAATCTTGACCATAAGGCTTTCTCTACTACGCTTAAGGGGTAAAGGAAATTTCGACGCGGTCGCCAGATACGCGGCCGAGGAGGGCCAAAGTGCATACCCCGTTTGCCGTACTAAGCGCCGTTTGTCTGGCGCTGGCGCTGAGTCTGGTTTCATTACCCGCATCCGCGGTGCCTGATGAGCTGGATTACCAGGCATACCTGAGCCTTGCCGACGGATCCCCGGTCGATGGTAATGTCTCGATTACCTTCGCTGCATACACCACAGCCGTGGGAGGCGTGCCACTATGGACGCAGACCATCAACGTGCCGGTCGACACCGGGCTGTTCACGGTCGCCCTGGGGGGTGCGCCCGCACCGTTTCCGGCCAATATGTTCAATACCGATCTCTACATCGGCCTGTTTGTTGCCGGCGAGGAAATGTTGCCCAGGCGTAAGCTGCGTACCACGGCTTTCGCCTTCAAAGCCGACGACGCCGATACTGTCGGCGGAATGACAGCCGCGTCGCTGGATCAGTCCGCTGACATTGCTGCTGTTACCGGCGATGTATCCGCACTCGACGGTCGGGTCGGGACACTGGAACTCACCGATATTACTAACGTGGCCGCTGTGGGCGGGTTAACGGGCGGCGGCTCGTCGGGCAACGTCAATATCGGCATCGCGCCAGCCGGTGTCACCAATGACAAGCTGGCAGCCAACTCAGTAGGGACTGCCAATATCGCTGATAACCAGGTTACCAGCGCCGATATTCAGAACGGCGGCGTAACACTGGTCGATATGGGCCCGAACTCGGTCAGCGCAGTGCAACTGCTGCCCGGCGCGGTAGTCGCTGGCAAAATCGCCGCAAACGCGGTTGGGACGTCGGAGGTCGCGAACGAGTCGCTGACGGCAGCCGATCTCGGCGAGGACTCGGTCGGTGCGTCCGAACTTATCGAATCAAACGCCTATAGCCTGGGAGGTTTGACTGTGACTAGCGGTACAACACGCTTCCAGGGCGGCGGCGATATTCGCATCGAGGATTCGTTCAACGGCTTCCGCTGGTACAGCATGGACGGGATAACCCAGTTTGGCGCGTTCCTGGTGCGCAGCACCGAGAATTCGTGGCAGGACTTCAATGAGGGTGGCCGCTACATCATCCATTCGGATGCCGGCGGCATCGGCATTGGCACGACTGCGACTGCCACCGGTTACGACGTCAGCATGCCTAGCCTGAGCGTATCCGGTCAGACCAATGTCGGGCTGACGCGTGTCAGCGCGGTGTATGACCTCAGCAGCACGGCCACCTGTATCACGTATGGCAACGAGACCTGTTACTACGGCAATGGAACTGTGTCCTGCCCGGTCGGCATGCGCGTGCTCGGTGGCGGCGTTGACGCCTCCATTCCCCGCTATGCGCAGACTTCGGATACGTACCCAGCCAGCACTACGAGCTGGAACTGCGATTCGTCGTACGACCTGATAAACAATACCGACGTCTGCTACGCAATCTGCGCGCGACTGGAGTGAGCGTAAGGGCTGAAAGCTAAGCTGTGAATCAGAAATTTCTGCTCGCCTGGGCAGTGGCGGCCACGGCGCTGGCGCTTGTCTCCCTCGGTTTTGCGTTAGGACGCGCAGGGAGCAACCCGGCGGTTGATCCGCCGATGCTGAATGCGGACCCGACAATGAGCACCATGGCCGGGCCCGACGCTGAGTCACATCCTGCCGATACCTATAGCGTGCCGGACGCGTTGGCGGAACTGCCGGGCGAATGGCGCACTCAGTTCGACGACGAATACGGCGGCTACGCGATTCTTTTCGACCCGGGCAGGCGCGAACTGATCGTCGAACAGTGCGCGCACCCGGGTTACATCGACCGCACAGGTGCCCCGGTTGAACTGGGGTGGGAGTTTTGCGAGTCGGTCCTGTGGGGCACGCTTGCGACACTCGACAGCGACGGCGCGCTGGTCAGGGACCGTCGCCGGGGGTCGGTGGAAGTCGAGCTGTCGCTAAGTGGCGGCGATCCACCGAAGCTGTCGCTGGCGTTCGCTGATCATGACATGGTGCTGATTCCGGGCAGCAAGAACGACCTGTTTCAGGCCATAGATCGCTCGCCAGAAATGATGGCGCAACGCGAAAGAAAGCTGCAAATGGCCATCGCCGAAGAAGAGGCGCGACGTCGCATGGCCGAGGAGGCGCAGAACACCGGCAAGCCCGCCGGCGAACCGGTTCCGGTCTTCATAATGCCGTCCGGTGACGACGATCGCGATGAGGAAAGGTAGTTGGCCAGGTAACCTGTCCGGGATCGTCCCCATTTTACCAGGTACTTGCCAACTCTGTCTGCAATTGTCCTCGTTTTCAAAATAGTCCACTACCTGCAGAGCTTGGGCCCGCAATCTCAACTTACATCCCATTTCGTGCGACTGCGGTAGGCAATCGTAATGGGCAGGACTTGAATACACACGATACTATGCTTTGTCAGCTGGGACAGTGCCTGACCATAAGGACAACACAGCGCCTCACTCACAACCGGGAGAATAAT
>JABDKV010000017.1 GCA_013002045.1 Gammaproteobacteria bacterium | reverse complement strand
CGACGAAGTCGTCGCTTTGCAGACAGGTTTTCTGCAGGCGCGCTTCTTCGTCGAAGGTGTCTTCGTAGGACGCGCTGGCTGCGTAACGCATGATCTTCTTGGTATAAGCCAGCGCCAGTGGAGCCCGCTCGGCCAGCTGGCCAGCCCATTCCAGTGTGTTGTCCAACACCAGGTCGTCGGCAACTACCCGATTGACCAGCCCCCATTCCAGTGCCTGGTCGGCGCTGATTCGTTGTGCCTCGATGGCGGCTTCAAAGGCGCGCTTGTAGCCAAGCTGGCGTACCAGTAAGAAGTTGTTGCCACCATCCGGAATCAGGCTGATGGTACTGAACGGGCACAGCAGGAAGGCGCTTTGGCCCATTACACAGAGATCACAGGCCAATGCCAGCGCCAGGCTTATACCTGCTGCGGAGCCGTTGACGGCGCTGATCACCACCTTGGGCATGTTGACGATCAGGTCGAATGACGGTTTGTATTCGTCTATCAATATGCGAGTGATATCGAGTTGTCGCAGGTCTTCCTTAAGGTCGGCTCCCGCTGAAAATGCTCTGCCGTCACCTGTCAGTACGACGACACGTACCTGCTCGTCATCGGCAGCCCGACGCAGCGCGACTGGCAGGTCAGCCCGCATTTGCGAGTCGACTGCATTCAGCGCGTCAGGTCGCGCCAGCGTAATCAATGCAACCTGGTCGTGCCGTTCGTAACGCACTGTCTGCAACTGTGTCATCGGTTATCCCATCCTGCTTCAGGCCGCGACGATTATACGCACGGGGAGGCAGCGCCGCTTCGCGGCGCCAATAACACGTTGCTACCAGCCTGACTCGCTAGTCAGTTGCGATCAGGTACTGGTAAATGGCGCCGCGTTCTTCCGGGTGCAGATGCGAGAAGCGACTGCGTGCGACACGCGACATCATCGGTAGTTCACGATCGCCGATGGCCACGCCCTCGCTCAGGAACCGATCGAACTGCTCCGGGGTGTAGGCCGCTGCCATGACTGGCAGTGGCGGGATGCCGAAGGCCGGATTACCCGCGAGATCCTGACCGTGACACTCACTGCAGGAGGTGAGTGCAAGGTATTCACCGCGCGCAATCGGATCGCTTTGATCGTCGATAGTGAGCCGTGGGCCCAGTTGTTGTACGGTCTCAGGCCATGGCGCCCAGATTCCCCTGACCATCAACCAACGTGTTGCCGGGCCGGGGCGAAACTCGTAGTCCAGTCCGTCGGCTCGAGGCAGGCTGCGCAAGTAGGCAATGATCTTGCCCAGGTCTGCATCGCTGAGATGGTAGTACATCGGTGACGGCATAATCTGAACACCTTCGCCATTGTGCCGTACGCCATGGCGAATGACGCGTGCCAGTTCCGCGACTGAATAATCCCGAACCGCACTCGTCAGGTTCGGTGCCGTGGCACGCCCTTGTTTGAAGTCATCGAAAAACACGGCGCCGGCCAGGTTCTTGCCGTGACAACCCGAGCAGCCCCTAATCGCTGCAAGCCGTTCGCCTTCGACTATGGCCGCCGCATTTGTTGGCACAGCTACGACCTGCAAAGGGGCCTCGTACTGGCGGTGGACAATACGCTCGGACAACACATACACATAGGCGGCAAATCCGCCACCGATGATTATCACCACACTGACGATAGCGGCAGCAATTCGCGGCATGATCGATTTAATCATTACTCGTCCTCCAGCAAGAGTGCCGGTGATGACGGCGAATATGCGCCTGGACTGGCACCCTGTAACTCCAGTATTCAATCGTCATCATCAGCAGCGCCCACCTGGAACACTTCGGCGGCATCAGGAATCAGCGCATTGCGGGTCGCCCAGATCGTTACATCGTCACCGTCGTCGTCGTCCGATTCCACCGCGACCGCGGTCAGCATAGGAATGCCAGTGGCGATGACTTCACAGGTGGCGGTGTCGATGTTGCAGGCATTGATGGTGCCACCGGCCGGTTGGCCAACGCCCTCGGCCGCGAGCCAACCGTTCTCGTCCATCTCCGCAACGTAGAGCGTGCCATCGTTGGAAAACGCCAGGTCAATGATCGAGGTGAAACCGCCATCGAAGACTTTCTCGCAATCAGGGCTGGATCCGCAGTCCGCCCACGACGCGGCTGGCGAGATGCGCCAGATGTTCGACTCATTGGTCGGTGCCGGAAAGCCTTTCAGTTCGCCGACATAGAAATGCTCGTCCGGACCCAGCACGACGCTGGTCGGCACTGCCTGGGCTGGCATGAAGTCGGGCGCGCCGCACAATGGGTGTCCCGAATCCGGGCAGCCGAACAGCGTTTTCATGTTAGCGGTCGATACTGGTTCATCGGGAAAGACCGCCACAACGCTGACATTGCCATCGGTGTCGATCCACAACAGGTCGTTGCCACCGGCATCGGCCACCAGTGCCGTGTTGCCAGGCAGTGCCTGCACATCGAAAGGGTTGGAGTCGGGTGGATCATTGCCATCGGGGTTGCTGGCCACTTCGAAGTCGAACAGGTTTACCAGCTTGACGGTCATACCATCGGCGACCCGGTGCAGTCCCTGGCCGGAGTCGTTTTGTGCGTCGATGCCGCCAGTGACAGCCCATATGAGGTCGTCATCGACCGGGCTGATCGCGGTAACGACCGGTAACTCGACAGACTGCCTGTCGTCGTCATCGTCGTCGTCACCGAGCGTGACGATACCCATGCTGGCGTCGGCGAGTATTAATTCCCCATCCGGGCCAATTTCCACATCGAACAGTGGCCCCGGAAATGAGTTGAGCGCGGTGGCAAGCACCGCTGATGCTGCCAACAGCGAACAGAGTAATGCCACTGTGACGATCGCGTTGAGCGGGCGGGTTTTCCTGATTGATGAGACCGTACGCATTTCGTTCTCCTGCATTTTTTCAGTTCGCCAAGCATCGGGCAGGTTCCGATGATGTTCATGATGGTGTAGTGATTTACCAGTGAGGCTTGCGTGATGTGTCAGTGCAACATCGATTGCTGCAATGCATGGACGTATTAATTTCGCGGATAGGCCGGGCATCGAAGATGCGCGGGCAGGGGCACGGCAGGCTTTACCGGGTTGTCGCTAACATCTTGTCGCAGACAAACTGATCGCCGGACTCCCGGCATAAGTCGGCGACCGGGCCCTGTCGCCAGTACTGATCCAGCCGGATCAACTGGATGATTTCCTGGAACTGGGGTTGCTTACGAAAGTCCGTTCCCGGTCCCCATAGCCATTGCGCGTCGAAATACTCGTCGGTGGTAGCTACGAGGGTGTCGAGAAGCGCCTTGTACGCACCCAGACGGGCCACAGTCCAAACCTTGAGCCATAGCGGAATTTGTTCGCTGTCGAGGATTTCCTGCGCCAGTTGCTGATCGGGCTGACCCGCTTCGACGTCGACGAAACGATGCATCAACGCCGGGTCGAGAGCAGGGCGTCCGGGCTCGTCTATCCAGCCATGGGCGGCCGGGTAGTCTGACAGTAAAACGCTGCTTACGAAGTTGCCAGCCCAGGTCGAGCGGCTGGTAACGCCTTGTCGCCACATCTCCGAGACAATGCTTCGTCCATGCTCGTAATCGCCTTGCAGCATATAAGTTATTGCCAACTCATGACGTGCAATCGGGTACAACGGATCCAGCTCGAGGGCGCGTTCGAATTGCAGGATGCCTTCGGCAAACCGGCCAGCTCTTACGAGATGCTCGCCAAACCACTGGTGTATGTAGGGGTTGTTGCGTTCGCGTTGAATCGCTTCACGATACAAGCGTTCGCCCTCAGGCCACTGCAGGCGGGCGTGCGCATAGCTGGCCAGCACGGCATAGGGTTCGCCGAGCTCGGGTGACAGTTCGATTGCCCGGGTAGCGGCCGCTTCGCCGTTTTCGTAGACGTCGAATCCCTTCTCGGAATAGCTTGGGTAGGTGATATAGGCGGATCCCAGCGCGGACCAGGCGCGGGCAAAGTCCGGATCGATCCGCACCGCCTCTGTCAGCAGTTCAATCACCGGTTCAATCGGCTCAGTGGCTCGCCGGTGCCAGAGGTGACGGGCCTGCAGATAAAGCGCGTAGGCCTCGGGATCTGGTCCAGCGCGAGCGGGGGTCGGTTTCAGTGCCAAATCCAGTTCACGTGACAATGCCCGTACGACTACCGCCGATACCGAGTCCTGCGCCTGAAAAACCTGGTTCAGTTCGGCTTCAACGGTGTCCGACGAGACCTGGAAACGCTTGTTGCTGTCGATCAACTGCGCAGTGATACGCAGTTTAGGACCGTCGCGACGGACACTACCTTCAACCAGGTAATGCACGCCTAGTTGGCGCGCAATCTGTTGCGGCGATTGCGACATATCGCGAAAGCGGAATGACGCCATGCGGGCGCTGACGCTCAGATCGGCATGCTGCGCCAGCGAGTGAATAATTTCTTCGGCAACACCATCGCCGAGGTAATCGAGAGCGGCATCGCCGGTGAGGTTCTCGAATGGCAGGACAGCGACGCTGGGTTTCGGTGCTGGCCCGTTATTGAACTGATAAAGCCAAACCACCGCGACGATCGTGACTAATGCCAGTGCCGCTAACCCGAGGTAGGCGAAGCGCGGTGACGCAGACACGACAGCGGGCTCAGTTTCAGCAACCATCCGGTACCCGGTGCGGGCGATGGTCTCGATGTATTCCGGCTTGCGTGCGTCGTCACCGAGAGCCTTGCGCAGATTGGCGATCACGCGACTTACAGCATTTGGAGTAACAACGACACCGGGCCACAAAGCATCCATCAGTTCGTCGACACTAACCACCTGCCGCGGTCGATCGGCGAGATAGCGCAACACTGCAAACGCGCGGGGCTCGAGGTGACAAACCTGGCCGTTGCGTTGGATAGCCAGGGAATTGGGATCGGCGCGCCAGGCGCCGACCCGGAATTGTTGCTGTGATGTCTTGGGCGAGCCCACTTGTACGATGTTCTCAATCTGCAGGCGCCAATTGTGCCAGAGCGGACGCCATCGGGGTTCCGCACTGCAGTGGAAAAGCCGCCCGCTCGTTCAACGTTTTGTTGTGCCGCACAGCATTGCCGGTAATACGCCTGCCAAATTGAGTTCGTAAAATGAATTTCGACAGGGCGAGGGGTTTTTGTTGCCCTGAGTGAGTTGTTACCGGCTGTTGCTTATCCTGGACGGTTGCCGTAAGGTGCTGCGCTGCGGTGATCGTTCCAGTCCTTCTGCCGCTGCCGAATCCGGCTAATAATCTCGTTCGCCCGAGACTGGTGCTTTAAGCAGCACGCGG
>JABDKV010000219.1 GCA_013002045.1 Gammaproteobacteria bacterium | reverse complement strand
TACGGATGCGATCACCGGTCTGTGCCAGCTGGTCCAGATCGTCGGTGTCGAGCCCTGCCAGCGTCTGCTTGATACGGTCGTCCAGACCTTCGTGTTTGAGGAAGTCGCGATAGGCATCAGCGGTTGTGGCGAAACCGGGTGGCACACGTACTCCGGCTGAGGCCAGACCGGCAATCATCTCGCCTAGCGACGCATTTTTGCCACCGACACGACCAACGTCGCCGAGTCCGAGTTGCTCGAAAGGTATGATGTAATCAGCCAATGGATCTGCCCCTGCAAAAACTTATGCTACACCCCCCGCAAGGGGTCTCGGCCCGACCCGCTGCAGCCACGATCCCATTTGGATCTCGCTGACGTGGTTGCCTGCAACCAGGTCGCGACATCGCGTCAACCAGCCTGCTTTTATTGCAGGGTAAGGAATCGCCAATGAAACGCAGAACTGTATTCTTTGCCTCGGATCAGACCGGTATTACGGCCGAAACTTTGGGTCGCAGTCTGCTGGCGCAGTTCGAATCGATGCAATTCAGGCAGGTGACTTTGCCATTTATCTCTACCCTTGACAAGGCAAAGGAAGCGGTGCGCCGGATCAACCTGACCGCCCAGGTGGAGGGCTCCACGCCGGTGGTTTTCGCGACTTTTGCGCAGCGCGATCTGCGCGATGCCGTGGCCCAGTGCAATGGCCTTTTTCTCGACTTTTTCGATGCCTTCATTGGGCCGCTGGAACAGGCCTTCGACACCCGTTCGTCGCACCGCAGCGGACGTACCCATGGGGGCATCGCCGATGAGTCGTATCAACGGCGCATCGACGCGATGAACTATGCGCTGGCCGCTGATGACGGCATCAATATTCGCAACTATGAAAAGGCGGACGTGATCCTGATCGGAGTATCACGGACGGGCAAGACGCCCACCTGCCTGTACCTGGCCCTGCACTACGGAATCTATGCCGCCAATTACCCGTTGACCGACGAAAATTTCGAGAATGGCGACTTGCCGTCGTCATTGAAGAAGGTCAACAGCAAGTTGTTTGGACTGACAATCGATCCCGAGCACCTGCGCCAGATTCGTATCGAGCGCCGCCCCGACAGTCGCTACGCCTCGATTCAGCAAATCAGCTTTGAATTACGCGAGGCAATGGCCCTGTACCGGCGTTACGGGATACCGTGGCTGGAAACGACCAATATCTCGGTTGAGGAGATATCCAGCACAATAATGGATCGGATGGAGCTGGAGCGGGGGGTTGCCGCCCGTTAGTGCTGCCGGTATGTGAACTCCGTCGCAGACGCGCCGGCGTCAATCCGCGAGCATAGGCATTGACCATAAGCCTGCCGGAGGTGGGCGCAGGTGCCTGTGATATAGTGATTTTTAGTGGACACACAGCAACTAACGCGACAAGCGGACAGCGCAATGGTGCTGCCGAAACCGGCCCGTCCGGTGAGCTTCGCGGGGCTCATGACGCTCTACGAGAGCAACTATGTGCGCCTCAACTGGTTGCTGCCGCAATTGCCAAACGCACACACTTGCCTGGTCTCGACAACCAACGACGATGCCCCGTTGTACCTGCGGGTCGACGAGGTCTGTCGTTACACGACGACGATGACACTGACCTACCTGTTCCGCGACCCCGACGGACTGGTGGCCGATCCCGACTTGCGGGTTCGCGTCTACCACGATGCGATGATGGTCGAAGCGATGGGTTGTACCGAGCGTCACCGTCATCAATTGTTACAGGGATTTCGCACCGGGCACGGCAGCGAACTGGTTCAGCGTTGGCAGCGCAACATGATGCTCAACAAGTGGCTCGAGTATTGCGCCGATCACGGACACCAGTTTGCCCACCTTTACCCGGAGCCTGCGAGTTAGCACAGCGGCCGCCGCGCCGGGGACAGAGGTGTCGTTTTGGGTATTAGTCAGATGCTGTCAGGCACCAGAGCAGAGGCCGCTGCGCCAGAAGAACAAACAGAACAGGAGCGACTGCTAAACCTGTTCTGGAATCGTGCTGAACTCAAGAAAGAGTTCTCCAATCTGCGCCACGATCGCGATCACCTGATCGAGAAGCTCAAGGAGCAGGAAAAACGCACTGACAAGGTACGCAAACAACTGCGTGATCTCGAAGTGTTGTTGTCCGATCCGGCTGCCGGCTACCGTGCCATCGTTTATTACCAGCTGCGGGCCTTGTGGCATACCTGTCACAAACAAATCGGCAAATTCTCCGAGGAGCTGAAAAAGCAGCAACAGGACCGCGAGCGTAAACGCCAGATCATGGTGTTTAACCAGGAGCGACAGAAACGTCTGAAAGAAGTCAGCGGCCGTATCGTTTCGGTAAAGGCCGAGGCTGACGAAATGAATGCGGTGCTCGAAGGCTACAAGGCGCAAATGGCGAAGTTGCGTGGCTTCTGGAACTTTTTCAAACGACGCGACCTGCAACAGACAATCGACCAGCACAAAGAACGTCTCGATACCGTAAGGGCGAGAATTGAGGAGCTTTTTGATCGGCGGATCAAGATCGAGAGTGAACAGTGGCCTGACTATGCAGGCCTTGGCGTGCCCGGAAAGCGTGCCATCAACCTGGCCATGATTGCCTTCACCCAGCATCTGTATGTATACCTGAGCGAAAGCTCAGTCGCAGCTCATGCACGTGGCGCCAAGCTCAAGAAGGTTGACGAAGTCAACTACGGTGCACAGGCAGACTGCGAATACATGATGAAAAAGATTAAGGAGCTGCGTGAGGCCCTGATCGCCGATCGCAACTACGGTGATGAGTTAAAGGCGCGTACGGAAATGCTAAGCAAGCAGGTCGAGTACCGTAACGAAAAAGACACCGTTCCTGATGTCGCCACGATTTCCAAGCTGGTTCCGGCCATACCGGGTTTTGACGCCGGCCGCACTCATGCCTCCATGCCAATGGACGTCAACGTCATCGCCGACGATTACTGGGACGTGAGCAAGATCCTGCTGAAATAACGTCTCCCGCATGGTGCCAGAAGCGCCCGCGGGGGAGTCCTGCCCAGGACTGCTTCGTGGCTACGAACGCCTGGTGTGCGCTTGATCGCGGCTGAAGCCGCTCCTACGGGTTGGGCGCGGTATCGACTGACGGGCAGTTACGAGAACTTTGCGCCACCAGCGGGCCAGCCCGTCGAACCAGATGTAGACCGTTGGCACGACCAGTAGCGAGGTCACGGTCGAGAATGCGAGGCCACCGATAATCGCACGCGCCATCGGATAGTAGGGCGGGCCACCCCCGCCAATCTGTGTATTGCCCATGGCCAGTGGCATCAGTCCCAGGATTGTCGTCGCGACTGTCATCAGAATCGGGCGCAGCCGATCGCGGGCACCACGCAGAATGGCCTCGTTACGCGGCATGCCTTCACGTCTCAGGTTGTTGATGTGATCGATCAGGACGATGCCATTATTCACGACCACACCGATCAGGATCATGATCCCGATCGACGCCATGAACGAGAACGTCGTTCCGGTCACGAGAAAGAACCAGAACACGCCAAACACCGACAAGGCAATAGAGGTAATGATCGACAACGGGTACAACGAGCTTTCGAACAATGCCGCCATCACCAGGAAGATCAAGACTATACCCAGCAGGATATTGACCAGCATGATCATTTGCGTTTCGTCCTGCTGATCGAAGCCACGTCCAAACTTCCAGTTGTAACCCGGTGGCAAATCAAAAGAGTCCATCAGTTTCTCGATCTGCGGTCGCACCTCGTCCATGGTCGTGTCGTCAAGATTGGCATTTATCAGCAACGCAGTCTGACGATTTATTCGGCTGATCTGGCGCTGACCCCGGGTCACATGGAACGAGGCTACCCGGCCCAGCGTCAGGTCATCGGCTAGCGGCAACGATGCCAGGTCTTCGAGAGTCTGCCGATCGTCGGCACGGAAGGCCAGTCGAACATCGATCTCGCC
>JABDKV010000099.1 GCA_013002045.1 Gammaproteobacteria bacterium | reverse complement strand
ACACTATCGGACCCAACACCGTACCGGGTGACCTCGCAGGCGATGTGCCCTTCACCACTGCCGCTGCCGACTCTGGCAACTGTGCTGTCTTCAAGTACTGGCCGAATGCGGATACCGACAGCGATGGGATCATCGACTCGCTCGATAACTGCCCAACATCGTTTAATAGCGATCAGCTCGATACCGATGGAGATCTCATTGGCGATGCCTGTGACAACTGCACCGCGATAGCCAACCCTGACCAGTGCGATAGCAATGGCGACGGATTCGGCAACATCTGCGATGCCGATGTTGACAACAACGGCATTACCAACACTTTCGATCTAAACCTGCTGCGGGGCAATTTCGGTTCGCAAACTGCGAAAGATACCGACTTTAACTGCAATGGCATTACCAACAGCTTCGACCTGATGACCATGCGCAATCTGTATGGGCAACCACCAGGGCCTAGCGGCGTCGCGCAGTAAATCGTCGCCAGTTGCTACTAAAAGGCCCCGCACCGCGGGGCCTTTTTTATTGGCGGCGCAGCCCTCCTACGGCGGCTGCGCCGCCCTTTCCCCGTAGGAGCGGCTTCAGCCGCGATTCTTTCTCACGAAGATGGTCGTTAGGGTGAGAAAGAAAGAGGTCGGGACTGAAGTCCCTCCTACGGCGGCTGCGCCGCCATCGCGGCTGAAGCCGCTCCTACGGGGGAGGGACCGGCGCGCGCAGCGCGCGTAGGAGGGGCTTCAGCCCCGATTCTTTCTTACGAAGATGGTGGTTTATGGTGAGAAAGAAAGAGGTCGGGACTGAAGTCCCTCCTACGGCGGCTGCGCCGCCATCGCGGCTGAAGCCGCTCCTACGGGGGAGGGACCTACGCGGCTGAGCTGCGCGTTACCACTGGATTGAACAGCCTTGTTCGAAGGTGACGGTTACGGCGTAGTCGTCAGCATTTTCGATGTCTTCGTCGAACTTTATTTTGAGCTCTGCCAGGTCATTGCGCAGCAGTTTGCGCCGCTTTAGCTCGCCTTCGAAAAGGGCCGCATCGATAACGACATTGCCACCGGTAATATCGGTATCAAAGAACTTATCACCATTTAACGCGGCTTCCTTGAGCTTGCCTTCCGGCCAACTCACTTCAATGCTTTGAATGGTGGCCGCGGTGGCAGGCCCGCTTGACAGGGTCCAGCGAATTTCCTTGTCATGTATCTCTCGCTCGACTTCCGATACCTCGCAATTTTCCAGCGCCGAAACGGTGGCCGTAACCATGTCAGCATCGGCACCACATTCACCGAAAGCGTCCGCGCCAACGGCGACGAAGGTATTCTGCATATCGCCAGTCGCCCAACCCGAGCCCATCAGCACCAGCACCCCGGCATCGATGTCGTCGACTTCGGTATCCGCCAGGGTATAGCCGGTTTCACCCACCTCGAGGCTGCTAATTACACCGTCGCCAACGTTTGCGATCTGGTACTCGAAGTCAACGGGCGCAGCCACACCGCGTCCATTGATGGCAACCAGTCTTAGCGCGCCGTAGCTGTCGTTGACTGCCAACGGCTCAGAACACGAAGTGTGAATTTTTAGCTGTTGCAGTCCGCCGTCGTTCCAAAGCTCCAATTCCGTATCGCTACCGTCTTTCGCAACCGTGAACACACCGCCCGGCTCCACCGATAACAGCTCGTCGTCCTCCGTCGCGACCGTTACCGGTTGGCTGGAATTAATCTGGCCATTGCACTGGAATTTACCTGGCTGGTGATGCTGGCTGGTAGCGCAGTCACCGCCCTGAAAAACGAAAGTCAGGTAAAAAACCTTGTCGACCACATCGCAATCGACGCGTTCCGGATTAAACGAACAGACTTCTGTGTAGCTGGCGGGCGTGCAATCAACCAGACCGCTGCTGTCGGTCAGACCAGAAAATTGCCACGCATTTATCAGTTCAGACTTGTTGTCCTTGCCATTACCCTGCAACACGCCGCAGTCTTCCGGGCCATTCATCTCTTCATCGTCGCATGCCAGGCGAAACTTTGACTCACCGAGTCTGTCGCCGGACACGATATCGAAAATCTCCCAGATAACATCGTCCGGCGGGTTGTCCATCGGCGGGATCTCGATAGTCTCGCCGGGGCTCACCAGATCGAACTCCGCCACCAGCGGGTCGTCCGGCTTGCCGTTATAAGCGCGGACACGAACATCCTGCGTACCAACCCAGGTCATGCGCAATGAATTGACGCGCTTGCTGCACTGGTATAGCTCCGTCGCCAGAGATGCCACATGACACCCCGCTTCAACATTAATAGCGCAACGTGACATGCCGTCACCTTGCAGGCGGAAGATTACTTCCAGGTCGCTGTCGGAGTCGTCAATCTCGAGCTGCCAACCCTCGTCGTCGAAGTCCGCCTCGTCGGGCACGGTTACGCTGGTCAGTGTCAGCCCCTCGGGAATACTGCCGAGATCCAGATCTATATGGTGATCACCTTCGCACAGACCCAGGAACTCAAACTCACCATCCTGGCCGGTGACGGCGGTTAGTGTCAGGTCCTCAGAGGACAGGTCAACGGCTACACCATGGATGCCACTGCCCGATATTTCGTGAATCACGGATCCCGCCACGCGGGCGCTACCGCAGAACGCGTTGGGTGACCCACTACCGGAAATCTCAGCGTGTGAGACTGAAACCGCTAATGCCATCGTCAATGCGTAAACTCTCATATTCATTGTCTTTACCGTTTTAGTTATGAGTTCTCTCGTGGTGCGATTTGGTAAACCCCAACGCCGATTCGAACTGCATCCTTGCTGGCGTCATCTTCCCTCGCGGCCATCCAGTCATCGATCTTCTCGAGGAACAGCTGCCCTTCGTGCGCTACGAACTGCTGAAACTCGTCAAAATGCGCGGCCGGGACTAACTGGTTCGTCGCGAACCGCTCGAAACGCCTGTCCTGATCTGGCTCGCTGTACAGGTTATGTGATGCTGTTTCAGCAAGGTCGCGTATGGCCATGGAAACCCGAGCCAGCGCATCGGAATCGGTTTGCTGCGGTGTGAACGAGCGCGCCAACACCCGCAATTTCCCTGTAGCGGTCATCTTGACGGCGCCGACGCTGAGTAACTCCTTCAACATCGCAGTCACCGGCACTACCTTGCCGCTGTAGCGTTCATACAAATCTCCAAATTCCTCACCCGTGAGTTCGCGAGCGCGTCCCGCCTTGCTGGTGAAGTCCGCGTCGGTATGCCATCCCATCAGCACTCGCGAGGCAGGCCGAACCTTCGCTGTGTTGTCATCAGGGCTGGCATCTGACTCGGTGGTCTCCAGTTCCTGACGCACACGGGTCCTGGACAAGCCAGTCAGAACCGCGATACGTGACTTGTTTGCCGGGCGGCCGTTTTTTCCAAATTCCTTTCGCGCCACATCGACGTACAGGGTTCGGGCGATCCTGGAAAATTCGGAAAACGACATACCGCATCTAATGAGAATGCCGATCAGCGGTCGCAGTACATTCCGCGCCACCGTTTCAGAGAGTTTTGGCCGATTCGACGGTTCATTTGGCATCGCTGGCGTTCGCTAATCTTGTGATTGTTTTCGTTAGCTATTTGATCGGCTTTGATTCTAAGCAATTCAAACACACCCCGCTTATACATTGCTGCGGGAATTGCATGTAGCCCACCTTACATAATCACGGTGTACTCCGTAACAGTTTGCCACCTGCAAACACAAGCATCTGTATTTATTGTAAATACCGGCGACCAAACAGAGTCTAAAAATGCCGCTACCGGTTTGTCGTGGTGCACATTTGCAATGGATTGAGAAATCGCATATGAATTGTTTTTATTCATATCGAATCTAACAAAATGCGGGATTGCGCAAGCCTGAGTCCGCTACCGATGTGAAACCCACAAATACAAAAAACGGGGATAAACTGATGTCGAAGAAACTTCTGCCGCGTAGCCTGCTTGTGCTACTGGCTGCATTCGCACCGATCCTGATTACCAGTGCCGCACCCCTGGGCGGGCCGACCGGACCAATAACCGGCCCCATAACCGGCCCGCGGCCAACTATTCCCGCTAGTCCCATTAAGCCGATACCGCTGTTACAGGTTATAGAGTCAAGGCTGGGTTTTACTATCGTCCACCCCCTCATCGCATTTAACAGTGGTGTTACAGGGGGACTGACATATGATCCGGCGGGTACAGCCGATGGCGGGCTCATGGTTATCGAGGGCAAGCCGCTGGCTATACAACTGAGCCCAACTGCGGCCCCCCGCCTGATCTCGCCATTCGTTAACAACGAACTGGTCTCATTGTCGATCGTGATCGACGAAACCACTGGCCTGCTTGCCGGCGGCATCCCCGGGGACGATTTCCTCATGATCGGCCAGGTTGACCTCGATGGTGACGGCACCGCTGAAACAGCCGGTGTCTTACTGACCGGCGAAGTACTCGAATATGAAGGTGAGGACTCCGGGACACCCACTGATCTGCATTTCTTCCGGCTGCTGGTAACCGGCGGCGAGTTTGCATCTCTGTACCCTGCCGACCAGGTCGGCATTTTCGTTACCAGCGAAAACTCTACCTTTACCGGCGACTTCACAGTGCCATTCGAAGGCAAGGCGAAAGGCACAATCGGTGAAGCGGATTGCACTGGCACCATTGGCGACTTTGTCTGGCTCGACAGTAATAGCAATGGCATCCAGGATGACGGCGAGCCGGGCATACCTGGCGTGGATGTAGTACTGGTTAATGCGCTAAACGAAACCACCGTTACTACGACCGACGCAAATGGCTTCTACCAGTTTGGCGGACTTTGCTCTGGCGATTACACGGTGTCCGTAGACCCGGCGACCATCCCCCCGGGTTTCAATCCGACGTTGATAAACGCCCCCGGATCGACCGACGAGAACGACAGCAACGATCCCGCCGGGACACCAGTGACCCTGCCTGAAAACAACGGGTCAGTTCAGACTATCGATTTTGGTTACACCGCTGAGCCCGCCGGACTCGGCGACTATGTCTGGTTCGACACCGACATGGACGGCCAGCAGGATCCTGACGAGCCCCCTGTCGAAGGCGCTATGGTCAACCTGTACAGCTGCAGCGGCGACTTTATCGGTACAACCAGCACAGACGAAAACGGGTTCTACTCGTTTACCAACCTGATGCCGGGTTGTTACCAGGTAGAGTTTATTCTGCCGCCCGGATTCGTATTCAGCCCGATGGACACGACTGCGGATAACGTCGACAGTGACCCGGATCCGACTACCGGTCTGACCGGCCAGGTAGAACTGGGCGCGGGTGAGTTTAACCCCGACATCGATGCCGGCATGTTCACACCCCCCAGCGCCGAGCTCGGTGACCGCTTCTGGCTCGACCTCAACGGCAATGGCATTCAGGACCCGAATGAACCTGGTATAGGCGGCGTCCCGGTGGACCTGGTGGACTGCGAGACAGGTGATGTCCTCGCCTCAACCATTACAGATCCCAACGGCATGTACTTGTTTGCCGACCTCGATGCCGGTTGCTACCAGGTGCTGTTCACACCACCCGATCAGTGTGTGGTAACGCAACAGGACCAGGGAAGTGACGACACCGATAACGATGCCGACAGCGGCGGCCTGACCGGACCGGTTTTCCTCGGCCCGGATGAAAGCAACCTGACAGTTGATGGCGGCTGCTACTACACCGCCGGACTGGGCGATTTTGTCTGGCTCGACGCCAACATGAACGGCGCCCAGGATGACGGCGAGCCCGGGATTGAGGGCCTGACCGTCGTCCTGCTTGACGCAAACATGGTCCCCACCGGTATGACCACGGTCACCGGACCAAATGGCGAGTATGAATTCACCGGCCTCGCGCCCGGGAGCTACTTCGTCCAGTTCACGGCACCTGCAGGTCTGGTATTCACCAGCCAGGATGCCGTGTCAGACGATCTCGACAGCGATGCAAACTCGGTCGGCAAGACTGACAAGATCACGCTCGAATCGGGTGAATTCGATCCGACAATCGATGCCGGAGTATTCGAACCTCCGATGCCCGCGATCAGCATCGAGAAATCGACCAATGGAGAGGACGCCGACAACCCGACCGGACCCTTCGTCCCGGGTGGCGATCCTGTCTTGTGGGAGTACGTCGTTACTAATACGGGTAACACCACGCTGATGAATATCAGCGTCACTGACGACCAGGGTGTCGCAGTCAACTGCCCGCTGGATACCCTGGCACCGGGCGAAATGATGACCTGTACCGGCAATGGCAGCGCCACGGTAGACCAGTACATGAACCTCGGTTCGGTATGCGGCACCGATGGCACCAGCGAAGTCTGCGATGACGACCCCAGTCATTACTTCGGGTCCGATCCGGCTATCGACATCGAAAAATCGACCAATGGCCAGGATGCTGACACACCGACCGGCCCGTACATCACGCCGGGTTCGGCCGTAACCTGGAGCTATGCGGTAACCAACATCGGCAACGTAGAGCTGACCGATGTCATGGTGATCGACGACCAGGGCGTGACAGTTACGTGTCCACTCGACACGCTCTCGCCAGGACAAACGATGACCTGTATTGGCAACGGCACGGCAGTCGCCGGTCAGTACGCTAACAACAGCTCGGTAACGGGTAACCCACCGGTGGGCGACCCGGTCAGCGACGAAGACCCCAGCCACTACTTTGGCGCGTTGCCGTCGATCGACATCGAGAAGGCAACTAACGGCGAAGACGCCGATAACCCGACCGGCCCGTTCATCGCAACTGGCGGTAGTGTTAACTGGACCTACCTTGTCACCAATACGGGCAACGTAGCCCTGACCAATGTCACGGTGACTGACAGTGAAGGCGTCGCCGTCAGCTGTCCGCAAGACACGCTCGATCCGGGCGAGAGCTTCACCTGCAACGGTACTGGAATCGCTACCACCGGCCAGTACTTCAATATTGGCCTGGTTACCGGTGAGCCACCGATAGGCCCGCCGGTTACCGATGACGATCCGAGCCATTACTTCGGTGCCTTGCCGATGATCGACCTGGAAAAGCTAACCCAGGGTGAAGATGCAGACGATCCAACGGGGCCATATGTGCAACCAGGCAGCACTGTTACCTGGACCTACATCATTACCAATATGGGTAATGTCCCGCTGGATAACATCGTGCTGAACGACGATCAGCTTGGACCAGTCACCTGCACTGAGGGAGCAATTCCTCCTCTTGATGTCGGTGACAATTTCATCTGTACCGTCATGGGCATCGCAATCGGCGGACAATACGTCAATATCGGCGACGTATGCGCCAACGACCCGACCGGGGTTGAAGTCTGCGATGACGATCCGAGTCACTACTTTGGTGCAATGCCGGCTATCGATATCGAAAAAGCGACTAACGGCGAAGACGCCGATACGCCCACCGGACCGTTCATCGAAACCGGCGGCGTGGTCACCTGGACCTATGTTGTAACCAACACCGGTAATGTCCCGCTGGCTAACGTTACGGTCACCGACGACCAGGGTGTGACTGTGAGTTGTCCTGCCGACGCTTTGAACCCGGGCGACTCATTCACCTGCACCGGCACCGGAACTGCAGCAGCGGGTCAGTACGCAAACCTCGGTTCGGTTACCGGCACACCACCGGTTGGCCCACCCGTCACTGACGAAGATCCGAGTCACTACTTTGGTGCAACACCATCGGTCGATATTGAAAAGCTCACCAACGGTGTTGATGCCGATGATCCCAACGCCGGCGATGCGCCCCAGGTGCTGCCAGGCGATGTCGTGAACTGGACCTATATCGTGACCAACACTGGCAACGTGCCATTGAGCGGCATTGCTGTGACTGATGACCAGGGCGTGGCAGTAAGCTGCCCCGCAGACACACTGGCACCGGGTGACTCGTTCACCTGCACCGCCAGTGGTGTAGCGGATGACCTGGCAACGACGGGCTTTACCACCGTACCTGGCACCTGTGGCATTCGTCCAAACCAGCCTCTGTACGAGAATACAGGCGCAGTCGTTGGTACCACCCCGGGTGGCGCCGTTGTCGAGGACTCTGATCTGAGTCACTACTGCAATCCTGAAGTTTGTGCACTCGAAGTCAGCAAGACCTGCTTCATTCCAATGCCGGTCGCCTCTGACTACACCTGTGACAAGCCGATCGACAGCCTGACAATGATCTGGGACGGCGCGACGCCAGTCCGAATCAAGGCATGGAAGGGACCGGTAGGCAGCGAGTTGCTGGCCGACATCAATGATATCCAGCCCGGTGAAGAAATCACCGTCATGGGTTATGCCGGATCGCCAAACGACGTGTTCTGGGAAGTGTTTGACTCAGGCACCGACAACAAGATTGGCGAGTCGAAGTTCCACTTGTCCTGCTCCGACAGCGAGATGAACGGACCCGAAGACTGTGGTCTGAACCAGGGTAACGGCAAGGACAATGACGGCGGCCTGGTAAACAACTGGCTGCTGGAAGGCATCGTCGATGCCGGCGGAACGCTGGATTGCACCCAGCCACCTGCAACGGGCGCAAACCAGTGCGAGTTCCAGGCCTTCCCGGCCAGCTGCGAAACGGGCAACGCTGATTTACTGACGTTCCAGTACAGCGGTGGAGGCTGTGGCGCCAGCGCCAACAGTCAGCAAGACCATGTTTGCACCGGCACTGTGGACGGTGGCGCAAGCGCGACTTTCACCGACGACGATGGCAACAGTGTCACGCTGGCACCGGGTGAGACGGTGACTATCCCACGCAACCTGGCGAAGAACATGACGTTGACTAACGCTGGCGGGACCGAGAGCAACCTGCTGCATACGTCTTGCTCACAGCCAATTGCTGCGGGCGACGTCTACGGCAGCCTGACGCTGGTACAGATCGACGGCATGGGTATCGGCACAAACGTCGAATACGCCTACGTGATCACAAATACCAGTAACGTCGATATCGACAGTCTGACGGCAGTCGATGTCCCGTTGGGGCCAATCCCGGGTGCGCCTGCAAGCCTCGGTGCGGGTCAGAGTGTCACACTCAATACATCAGCGTTCATCACCGACACGACCACTAACGTGGCGATCGTCGACGGTGTGACCGCTGACGGCCAGATGTGTAACGGCACCGCCGAAGCGACTGTGACTATCCTGCCACCACCCCCATGCGAGGTGTCTGGCGAAGGCGAGTTTGATCACTTCCACAGCGATCATATTTACTGGAAGCTCACCAACAACGGTGCCTTCACCGCAACCATCGAGAGCATCGAGGTCAGCTGGCCTGCAGATAACGGCGCCCTCGAATCGGTGCAGTTCAGCGGAACAATCTTCAGCGGCTCGGCTTTACCGACCTCCGCAACACTCGACGCGGACGACTGGGTCGGCGATGCAGCAGATCGCCAGTTCTCTCCGGGAGACACGAAGACGCTGAAGCTGAATTTCGGCAACAGCATCGTCGGCAGCCCGGGCGATTACCAGATTACCGTGAACTTCGAAGAAGGTTGCTCAATCACCTTTGCCAACACGGGTCGTCCTTTCGAGTGCAACACCGACATCACCGAACTGACCATGATCTGGGATGGTGCTGCACAACCAATAGACATCAAAGCCTGGAAAGGCGACGTTGGTTCAGACCTGCTGCTTGACCAGACCGGAATTGCAGCCGGTGATGAAGTCACGGTCTCCGGTTACGGCAACCAGCCTAACGATGTGGTCTGGGAAATCTTCTCAGGCGGCTCCAAGCTGGGCGAGTCGGTGTTCCACATGTCGTGCTCGGACAATGACATGAATGGCGCCGAGGACTGCGGCAAACGCCAGGGTAACGGCAAAGGTAACGACGCCGACCGGGTCAATGACTGGTTGCTCGAAGGCATGGTCGACCAGGACGGACCGTTCGACTGTTCAGCTCTCCCGTGAGTGTGTGCTGTTATCGTGGGTAGTTCGTGCATGTGCCGCCCAGGATAATTAGCTTATTACTCACTCGGTATCTAGCGATACCAGGGTTAGGCCACCCCATTGGGGTGGCCTTTTTTTATCGGGGGCGGAAGGATCAGGCCATCGCATCCGGCCTGCTATCCTAAACGACAGACGAAGTCTTCTGCGGCAGCGGCTTGACTCGCTTGCGTTCCTGCATCAGGACTTCGGCTTCCTGCAGCATACGCATCGTGTTCTCGTGTCGTTTCGGTTCGTACTGCACGACAGCGGCACTGAAATGCAGGTTATAGCGGCGTCCGGGCAGCGCATTATGAGTCGATAAGGCGTGGCGAAAGCGCTCGACACTGTTCCAGGAATTCTCAAAATCGGAATCCGTCAGCAAGACACAAAACTTGTCATCGCCGAGCCTGCTAATGACATCAGAGTCTCGAAACGATGCCTTTAGCATTTGCGCAAACTCAACCAGTACCTTGTCACCACAAGCTGAGCTGATTCGTTGATTGATTTCCGCGAAACCACGGATGTCCACCATCAGCAGCGAGGCGCAACGATTGTTGCGCGCGCACATCTGCAGCGATTGGGTCGCAATCATGTTGAAGCCGCGCCGGTTCGACAACGAGGTCAGTTCATCGACCGTGGTCAGCCGCAGATTCGATAATTCACCCGAGACCATGGACGCGAGGTCGCGAAATGCTTCGCAATCGGCGTCGCTGAATTGCCTTGGCTTCGTATCAACCAGGCAAATTGCCCCGAGATTGTAGCCGTCGTTGGAGACGATCGGGCACCCGGCATAGAAACGCAGACCATTGGATTCTGTCACCATCGGGTGATCGGAGAAACGTGGGTCAACGGTTGCATCCTCAACCACCATAGGATCGTCGCCGAGGATGGTGTGGGCGCAAAAGGAGACGTCGCGTGACACCACAGCCGGTTCCATGCCCTGGGACGATTTGAACACCTGTTCGGTGCGACCGATCAGGGAGATGATGGCGACCGGCACATCGAACATGCGTAGCGCCAGGCGGGTATATCGGTCGAAGCGTTCTTCGGGTCCTGTTTCCATGACGCCGCACAACTCGAGAGCCTCGAGTCTTGCTTCTTCGTTATGTGGTATTGGCGGTTTCAATAGTCGCCCCTCTGTTAGCGGCGCTACTTCCGTGTCGTGGCGCGGTAATCACTTCCTGACGATAGTTTGCAGTCTCGGGTAGGTACGGGTTGTGACCGCTCTCACGAATTGGATGAACTCAGGATCACACTTTTTGAAAATTTGTTAACCGGCGTGCAACACCGGATATTATGGCGAATCGGTGTCCTGGTATTCCCGCCGCGGATACCAGTTGTCCCCTCGTCCGCCCGGTGTCAGGTCCAACAGGTTCCATAAAGGCCATAGCAGATCGACGTGGCGCTGGTTCTGACCCGGATCGGCCTTGGTGAACATCAGCTCCGAACCCCAGGTGTGCCTGATCTCGTTGCCGCGCCTGCGGAATACATTGAGCATGGGCCACTGCCCCTGGCTCGTCTCACCATGGTAGTCGCGATTGTAGTCATTGCCACCTGACGACAGCAGCCGCAAGTGTCGCCAGCCACGATTGACAGCAAACGCCGACACTTCTGATAACGGTGCCTTGGCCACCACGGCAAAACTGACCTGTTGCTCAAGGTGACGCACTGCGCCGTCGAGTGAATCGAGCAGACTGGTGCACATCGGACAGGGATCCTTGCCCGGTGCAAACATGAAATTGTAGAGGATCAGGCTGTCATGCGCGCCGAACAAGGACGACAGCAACACCTCCCCTTGCAGACTCTCGAACACGTAGTCTTGCGTGAGCTTGCCACCGGGCGGCAGCCGCCGGCGTAGCTCAGCCACGCTTTCTACATTGCGACGTAATTCGCGTTCGGCTTCAAGCAATTCGTTGCGCGCACTGCGATATTCGTCTGATTCGTTGGGGAAACGCTTGTCATGTGAAATCGTCATGGCCCCTCTCCGGTGGCTACAGCCGGAGTCTACGCCCGCGTCTGGCGCGATGCGATTGTTAAGCTGCAGGACCTA
>JABDKV010000053.1 GCA_013002045.1 Gammaproteobacteria bacterium | reverse complement strand
GGCAGGGGTCTGCCAGTCGAGACTATCGCCCGGGCCTGCGGGAGAATTCCTTACGAACTCGTTTGCGGCGTTTCGCAGCGCGTGCCGCGCATCGCGGTCAGTTCGTAAAGAAACCCATCTTGACGCCCGCCAGCTCGATGACATCGTTATCGTCAAGCTTGCGCGCCTGGGGCCCGATAGGCTTGCCATTGACGATAGGGTAGTTGCCGGTCTGGCCGCTATCGACATGCACGACAAAGTAACCTTCGGCGCGTCGGGTAATGGCAGCGACCTGCACACCGGGGCGACCGAGTGTAGTCAGCGCCTTGGTCAGGCTCAGTTCCTTACCGGCAAAAGCGCCGGACAAAACTTGCAGCTTGGCCAGCGGCAAGGCCTTACGTTCGGCGGTGGCCGCCGACGGCGAGATTACGGCCGCCTGGGCAGTATTTTCTGAGACCTGAGCGGTGCTGGCATGCATGGATTCAGGTGCGTTGGCGGGCATTGGTGCCGCTGCGACCTGGGCAACGGCTTCGTTAACCTGTTGCTCGCTGGGTCCACCGGTCATACCCGGACGGATAATCATGGTTTTCTCGAACTCGTCGGCACCGGCCTCTTCGGCCTGTTCATCGACGAAGCGCAGCTGGTGATGACCGATTGTGATCACGTCACCATGCTGTAACGCATGCTTCTTGATCAGCTTGCCATTGACGTAAGTGCCATTGGTGCTGTTCAGATCCTCAAGAAACGAATCGTTGAGAATATTAATGACAAGCGCGTGATGACCACTGACGGCCGGATTGTCGATGCGCACATCGTTATCCGGGAGTCGCCCGATCGTATAGCGCTCTTTGTTCATGTTGTACTCGGCGAGTATTTGCCCGTCGAGACTTAGCATCAGCCTAGCCATGGTGCTCTCACGTCAATTGAACAAACTGGCAATCTTTTTGACCAGGCCCCTGGAGGCGCCAAAGGGTTTTAGCACCTGAGCCATGACCACCGACACGTTGTCACGTCCGCCGTTGTCGTTGGTCAACTGAATCAGTTGCTTACCAATCATGTCAAGATTACCACTAAAAGTGCTGATAGTTAAATGAATGTCTTCATCGTCAACCATATCCGACAGCCCATCCGAGCACAGCACAAACAGATCGTCCGGCCGGACTGCTTCTTCCTGAATTTCGACATCCACAGTCGGTTCTATACCCAACGCCCGGGTCACGTAATTGCGATTCAGTGACCGCTGCGCTTCCTCTGGCGAGTAAAATCCCCGGTCCACCAATTCCTGCAGCAGTGAGTGATCCTGGGTGATCTGGCGGAACTCTTTGCCACGCAGACGGTAGACCCTGGAGTCACCGACATGCGCGATCGAAACGCGGTTGTCGTGGAACAGACAGGCGACGATCGTCGTACCCATGCCCTCGCACTGGGGCTGGCTCTTCGACGTCTGGTAGATGATCTTGTTGGCACGCACGATGGCATCACGCAGGATAATCGTCTGGCGTCGCATTCCGGTCGACTTGTCAATTTCGGTGCCGCGTTCGCGTTTGAGCGATTCCTTAACCATGTTGACCGTGGTCTTGACGGCGATGCCACTGGCCACCTCGCCGGCGTTGTAACCACCCATTCCATCAGCGAGAACAAGCAGCCCGAGGTCCAGATCCGAGCCGACAGCGTCTTCATTGTGCTCCCGCACCTTACCGGTGTCGGTCAACTCCAGTAGCTCAATTTTTCCTCTTAAGCTCGTCGTCATAGCTGTCAGGCCGCCATCTCGGTGCAGCAATCCCGAATTGCCACTGCCATTTCTGCACCACTCTGGAAGCGATCATCCGGATCCTTCTGCAAGCACTTGTCCAGCAGGTCAGCCAGTTCCTGCGGCAGGTCTGGCCGTACTACCCCTAAAGGCGTAGGTGGCTCATTGGTGATCTTAAACATCAAGGTCGCCATCGAGTCCGCCTGGAAGGGTAATTGTCCCGCAAGTAGTTGATAAAGCGTAACAGCCAGCGAGAACAGGTCTGAGCGACCTGTCACAGTTTGGCCTGAGAGTTGCTCTGGCGACATGTAAGACGGCGTGCCGAGCACGATGCCAGTCTTGGTCTTGCTCGAGTCGGTAATCCGGGCAACGCCAAAATCGGTGATTTTCACGTCATTGCTCTCGGCATCGAACATGATATTGGCGGGCTTGATATCGCGGTGGATTACGCCTTCCCTGTGAGCGTAATCGAGGGCATCTGCCGATCTCGCGATAATCTGCAGCACGCGGTCGGTTTCGAGTAATTTCTCCGGCCGGGTGTGGCCATTGAGGTGATCGCCCTTGAGGAACTCCATCGCAATGTAGGCCAGGTCGTGCTCTTCGCCCGCATCGTAGACAGTGACAATGTCGGGGTGATTGAGTCGACCCGCGGATTCGGCTTCGCGGAAAAAGCGATCCTTGGCGGTTTGCAGTTCGTCGTCGTCGAACTCCTCGGACAGGGCAATGGTCTTGATAGCGACGATACGATTGATCTTGGGATCACGGCCGAGGTAAACCGTACCCATAGCGCCTTTACCGAGTTCCTTCTCGACCACATAACGGCCAAGCATGGGATTGGTAACGCCGTCCTGCGACAGCAACAGGCTTGGTGGACGGGATCCGCTGCCGACACCGAGCATGACGGTACCATCGGCGTCCTGGCTGCGTTGCAACCGTAATGCAACATCGCGATATTCCGGATCAAACTGCACGATATGGCTGTAGACAGCGCCGGCCTTGTTGAACTGGCGCTTGCGTTCGTAATCCAGCGCGAGGTTGTAGAGTAACTCGGCGACTTTTTCGTCCACCGGGCACTTGCGGAATTTCTCGAATGCCATGTCGAGCTGACCCTGGCCCTGGAATGCCAGTCCGAGCATCTTGTTGCTCTCGGCACTGTCAGCCTCAGAGGTCATGCGCAGGCGCTCGCTAACGCCGAAGCCCTTGATCGTCATGACCACGTGACCCAGACCCAGGAACAATGCCGGGGCGATCAATTGCAGCCACATTCCCTGGCCAAGCAACATCACGAACTCGCCACCGATCAGGACGATCAACAGGGTCACGGTGAGACCGGCCGCCATGCCGGCCCGCAAACGTGGCACGACCATCGCCAGGTACACGGCCAGCAGCAGGAAAACGATAAACTCAAAGGTGCCAGCCCAGTCAGGACGAGTGTAAAAATCCCGTTGCAGCAGGCTGGAAATCGAGTTAGCGAGAACCACGACCGGCGCTTCGGCTTCGGCGACGGGTGTTGCCAGCGTGTCACCGACACCGCGGGCCGACGGTCCGATCAGGACAATCTTGTCGCGAAATTTTTCCGCCGGGACCAGTCCGGTAAAGACATCGAAAAACGAATCCGTCAGGAATGCCGGCTGGCCCTCGCTTCCCGGGTGGAAGCTCGTCAGCATGCGCAGGTCAGGGGTGGTGTCGACAAACAGGTTTCCGAGCCGCACACCCTGTCCGAGCTGAACCTGAATATCTTCCGGTGGCACATTCAGAAAACGCGACGCCACTGTCAATGACAGCGATGGCAGGTAGGTGCCGTAGTGATCGACAACCAGCGGTTCGAACCGGACCGTACCGTCGACGTCGAGCAGGATGGTTAATACGCCCGTACCGATTGCATTGGCACCGATGTCCCGCAGTGGCGGCAGCATCGCCACGCTTTGCAGCGGAGGAATGGCATTGGCATCGCCGTCTACCGCTGTCAGTGCGCTGGCAGCGACGAAATCGGGCAGCGCATCGACCATTCGGCCTACCGGCAGACCGGGCTGGACCTCAATAGGTAGCACCACGTTACCGGCATCGTTCAGGCTTTGTGCCAATGTACCGTCGTAATTGAGTCGCCCGAGCGCAGCGCCCATTTGTGATTGCAGGTCAACCAGATCCCGTTCGAGCACGTTGCTTGCCGACGCGGCGGCAGGCCCGAGCGAGGATTCATTAAAGAAAGTATTGAGCGACGCGATTTCGGCGGCACCCGGATCCAGTTGCGGCTCCGACAATATAATCGGAACAGCAATAATACGTGCGCCACCCTGGGCCAGTGTATCTATGACGGAGGCGAGGATGTCGCGTGACCACGGCCAACGACCGATGTTGGCAATGGATTCATCGTCGATATCGACTATCGCGATACGATCACTGGCCTGGGTCGAGGACAGTCCCATCGCGTTGTCGTACGCCGCGGTCTCCAGGCCGTAAAAGTACGGCTGGGCAAACTGGTACACAGCCGCCAAAAAGGCGGTGGTGAAGACCAGCCCGGCAAACCAGTCGGTTGTCCAGAATTTCTGTTTCTTTTCAGGCATCAGTGTAAGTCATTATGTCGCATGCAGTATACGTGAAGAGGGGCGGGCAAATCAGCGGTAAGATTGTGACGCAGTTGGCGTTTTTCGACATTTGTCGGGCTCCTGCCACGACTGGCCGCCATGCTACTATCGCCGGCCTTACGTTATGGCTAAATCCCGACCTGTTTATGTTTGTGAAGCCTGTGGTGCCCAGCGTCCGAAGTGGCAGGGTCAGTGCGACGACTGTGGCGCCTGGAATTCACTGACCGAACAAGCTCCGGTGGCCGCAGCGTCGCGGCCTGTGACGGCCGCGTCTCCGGCCCGGCTCGATTCCATCGACGAATCCGCAGACAGCCGCGTGACCACGGGTCTTACCGAGCTCGATCGTGTACTGGGGGGTGGCCTGGTGCCGGGTTCAGTAACGCTTATCGGTGGTGATCCCGGGATCGGCAAAAGCACACTGCTGTTGCAGGCAGCTGCCCATCTCAGTGCCTCTTCGCAGGTGCTGTACGTCACCGGCGAGGAATCGTTACGCCAGGTGTCCCTGCGCGGCCACCGTCTCGGTGTCAGTGGTGCCTCGGTCGAGGTTCTGGCTGCGACCGGCGTCGAACAGATCGCTGCGACGGCAGCTTCAATGCGCCCGGTCCTGGTCATTATCGATTCCATACAGACTCTGGTGTCTGACAACCTCACTGCGGCCGCTGGCACGGTGTCGCAGGTGCGCGAGTCGGCGTCACAGCTGGTACGGCTGGCCAAGGGGAGCGGCATTGCCGTGATCCTGGTCGGCCACGTCACCAAGGAAGGCAGCATCGCCGGTCCCCGGGTGCTCGAACATATGGTGGACACGGTTCTGTATTTCGAAAGTGATATTGGTAGCCGGTTGCGACTGATACGCGCGGTCAAAAATCGCTTCGGTGCCGCCAACGAGATTGGTGTGTTCGCTATGACCGCCGAGGGACTACGCGAAGTTTCAAACCCGTCGGCCATTTTTGTTTCGCGCCATGGTGAGGCCGTACCGGGCAGCGTTGTCATGGTCGCGCGCGAAGGCACTCGTCCGTTGCTGGTCGAAGTCCAGGCGCTGGTCGATGACGCGCAATCGGGTCATCCGCGGCGACTGTCGGTTGGTCTGGAACAAAACCGACTGGCGTTGCTGCTGGCAGTCGCCCATCGTCATGGCGGTGTTTCGCTGGCGGGTCAGGATGTTTTCGTCAATGTTGTGGGGGGTGTGCGTGTCGGAGAGACAGCTGCCGATCTGCCTGCGTTACTGGCGGCCGTGTCGAGCCTGCGTGATCGCCCGATAGCACGTGACACGATATGTTTTGGCGAAGTGGGCCTGGCGGGAGAAATACGCCCGGTGCCATTCGGCGAGGAGCGGCTGCAGGAGGCAATAAAGCAGGGTTTTCGACGCGCCATCGTGCCGGCCGCCAATAAGCCGCGACGTTCTCCGGGTGATATCGAGATCATCGCCGTCGATCGTGTTGCCGCGGCACTCGATCATGCCGGTTAACTTTTCGGTGGCGTGATACGCACCGTTTTGACTGCGTTGTCGCCGGTATGAACGATTTTTACCGGGTAACCGGCAATATTCAGGTCAGTTCCTTCAGCGGGGATGTCACCCAGATGCTCCGTGATCAGCCCGTTGATCGTTTTCGGGCCATCGGTCGGTAGTGCCCATTGCATGGTCCGGTTCAGCACCCGAATGTTGGCACTACCGGTCACCATGTAGCTGCCGTTGGTGTCGGCAGTCACTTCGCTGAGAAAATCGACGGCATGGTTGGCAGTAAACTCGCCGACGATTTCCTCGAGGATGTCTTCGAGTGTGATCAGCCCCTGGATGTCGCCATACTCGTCGACGACCAGTGCGACGCGTTCACCGGCGGCCTGGAAGTTCAGTAGCTGGCGGTTAAGTGACGTGCCCTCAGGAACGAAATAAGGCTCGTCGGCGAGCTGGGTAATCGTGTCCTTGTCGAGCTCGCCAGCATTCATCGTTCCGATGATTTTTCTCAGGTGTAGCATGCCGGCAATGCGATCGAGCGATTCGTCATACAGTGGCAGACGGGTATGCGCGCTGCTGTGAACCTGGTCTTCGATAATGTTCCAGCTTTCGCTGAGATCGATACCGACGATATCGCTGCGCGGGATCATGATGTCTTCTACAGTCGCATTCTCGAGATCGAGGATCGCCAGCAACATGCGACGGTGCCGGCGCGGTACCAGTACCGCGGCCTCACTCAGTACCGTGCGCAGCTCATCGCTGCTCAAAGTGTGTGACGAGCCACCATCGGGCCTGACGCCGAACAGGCGCAGCAACCCGTTGGCGATGAGGTTGACCAGCCACACGAACGGGTAGGTGATCTTGAGCAACGGGTAGTAGATGTAACTGGCGGGTATGGCGAGGCGTGAAGGTCGGTGAGCAGCCAGCGTTTTCGGTGTAAGCTCGGAAAAAATGACGACAATCACCGTTAGCACCGGTACCGACAGGGCAACTGCGAGTCCCCCGATGCGATCGGCAATAAGTGTCGTCAGCGCTGCAGCCGAGAAGTTCACCAGGTTGTTGCCCAGCAGGATCACGCCAATGAGCCGATCGGGACGTGCCAGTAGCCTTTCAGTCAGCTGAGCGCCACGGTGTCCGGCGCGGGCCCGATGCCGCAGCCGATAGCGGTTGATGCTCATCAACGCCGTCTCGGTGCCCGAGAAAAACGCCGACAGCACTAACATGATGGCCAGGGCGCCGAGTAGCCAGCCCGTCGAAGAGTCAATCACCCCCATTCTCGACCCAGCATCTCGAGAACGAGACGGCTGCCGAAATAACCGATCAACAGGACGGCAAACCCGGCCAGGGTCAGGTTGACTGCGCGCCGTCCACGCCATCCCAGGCGCCAGCGGCCAAACAGCAAGGCTGCGAACACCAGCCAGGCCAGTATGGTCAGCAGCGTTTTGTGAGTCAGGTGCTGGGCCAACAGATCTTCAACGAAAACCAGTCCGCTGAAGATGGCCAGCGACAGCAGTGCAAACCCGGCCGTGATAGCCATGAACATCAGCCGCTCCATGCTCTCCAGCGGTGGCAGCGTGGCAGCCCAGGCGGTGTGGTTGGCATGTCGCAGGTAGCGATCTTTCGCCGCCGTCAGCAGCGCCAGCGCTGACGCTGCGGCCAGCAGCGACCAGGCCAGCGTCGCCAGCAATGCGTGGCTGACCAGTTGCCATAACGGCGGCGCATCGGGAGCCATGCTGCTCACTGCGGTCTCGGGGCGGGTTAATACAACCCCGACAGCGGCCAGCGCGAGGAACACCCCGACCAGGCCACGCAATCCCGCTTGCCAGCAAAAAGGCAGCGCCAGCGCGGCGAACATGACGCCGGTCAGGGACAATGTATTTGGCAGGCTCAGGTTACCGTGCGCGGGGGCTACGGCGTCGATCAATAACAGCGCATGTGCCACTGTCGCGCCCACGCCAACGACGACGGCAACCATGGTCATGGCCGTCTGCCCGCGCCGTGCCGGGCCGGCCATGAGTATCGCGGCTGCCGCATACCCCAATAAAACTGTGATCTCAGGCACAGAAAAAATGCCTAAATTACCGTAACTTGCCTAACGTCAGGGGAATCATCGCACACCGCGATGGCGTTTAGAAGTAGGCTAGTGGCTCTGGCCGGCCTCTGACCGCAGGGACAATTTATGCGAGTAAAAATTCTGGGATGCAGTGGAGGGATCGGCAAAGGCCTGAGAACATCGGCTTTGCTGGTCGACTCCGATGTCCTGATTGACGCCGGAACCGGGGTCGGAGATCTGCAGCTCGATGAGCTACGGCAGATTCGCCACGTATTCATTACTCACTCCCACCTCGACCATATCGTGTCATTACCGATGCTGATCGATAATATTTTCGACCAGCTTCTCCGCGAACAACTTACGATCTATGGCAATGCGGAAACACTGGCCGCGTTGCGTGAACATATATTCAATGACGTAATCTGGCCGGACTTCGCCACACTGCCGACGGCCGATGCACCGGTGTTGCGTTTTGTCGAGATCAGTCCTGGCGACGAGATTGCCATTGGCAATCGCAGTATCCGCGCCGTCGATGTGTCGCATGCCGTACCGACGCTGGGTTTTTGTGTCGCCAATGGCGAAAAGGTATTCGCATTTAGTGGCGATACCGCAACCAATCGAACGCTATGGCCGGTATTGAACAGTTACCAGCGTCTGGATGCGCTGATTATCGAAGTTTCGTTTCCGGATCGCCTCGCCGAACTGGCCGAAAAGGCCGGTCACTATACGCCCAGCACGGTCGCCGCCGATCTCGAAAAGCTCGATCACGAGCCTGAGATCTGGGTAACGGCAATGAAACCGGGTGAAGAGGACAGTATTTTCGCCGAGTTGCAGCAGGTCTTGCCCAATCGGGCCTTCAACATCCTGCAGTCGGGTACCGTGCTGGAGTTATAATCGTCGGCTGACATCCGTTTACGGCTGATTTTTCAATGTTCGAGAACCTGAGCGAGCGCCTGACAGGCGCGGTCGAGTCACTGCGTGGTCGTGGCCGACTGACTGAAGACAATATCCGCGATACCCTGCGCCAGGTGCGTATGGCCCTGCTTGAGGCCGATGTCGCACTCCCTGTCGTTCGCAGCTTCGTTGCCGATGTGCGTGAGCGCGCAGTCGGCGAAGAAGTCCTCAAGAGCCTGAGCCCGGGCCAGACGCTGATACGCATCGTGCATGAG
Organism: Gammaproteobacteria bacterium; assembly: GCA_013002045.1. Lineage (GTDB taxonomy): Bacteria > Pseudomonadota > Gammaproteobacteria > Steroidobacterales > JABDKV01 > JABDKV01. The sequence goes on along the minus strand of JABDKV010000053.1, from coordinate 5,014 downwards.
GAGCTGGTGCGGCTGATGGGTGAGGAGGCCAGCGGGCTGGACCTGCGGGCGCAGCCACCCGCGGTCGTGCTGGTGGCCGGACTGCAGGGCTCGGGTAAGACCACCAGCATCGCCAAAATGGCGGATTGGTTACGTCGCAGGGAAAACAAGTCCGTTGCCATCGTCAGTGCCGATATCTATCGGCCAGCGGCAATTTTGCAGCTGGAGAAGCTCGCCGCTCAGGTGGGTGCCGAGTTCATTCCCAGCAGCGAAACCGAAAAAGCCGTCGACATCGTCGAGCGTGCGACAAAACTGGCACGGCAAAAAGTAGTTGATGTACTGCTGATCGATACGGCCGGTCGACTACATATCGACGATGAGATGATGGCAGAGGTTGCCGCCGTCCATGCCGCCGCGCAACCGGTCGAAACGCTGTTCGTCCTCGACAGCATGGCCGGCCAGGATGCGGTCAATGCAGCGATGGCTTTCGATAAAGCGTTGCCGCTGACTGGCATGGTCCTGACCAAGACCGATGGCGATGCCCGTGGCGGTGCCGCCGTGTCTGCGCGTCACGTCACAGGCAAGCCGATCAAATTTATTGGCACCGGTGAAAAGATCGATGCGCTGGAGTTGTTCCATCCAGAACGTATTGCCTCACGTATCCTCGGCATGGGCGATGTCCTCACGCTGGTCGAGCAGGTCCAGGAAAAGACCGATCGCGAGCAAAGCCAGAAGCTGGCAAAGAAACTGAAGAAAGGTAAGGGCTTCGATCTCGAGGACCTGAAAGACCAGCTGACCCAGATGATGTCGATGGGTGGCATGAATGCATTGATGGACAAGTTGCCCGGGATGTCGCGCCTGCCCGAGGCCGCCCGCCAGCAGGCCGATGACGGCCAGATCCGGCGCCAGATCGCCATCATCAACTCGATGACACCGGCCGAACGCCGGCGACCACGTATCATCAATGGCTCCCGCAAGCGCCGCATCGCCGCCGGTGCCGGTCAGGCCGTACAGGACGTGAATCGGCTGGTGAAGCAGCACGCCCAGATGCAGAAGGTCATGAAGAAATTCTCCAAGGGCGGTGCCAAGGGGCTGATGCGAGCCATGCAGGGCCGGCTGCCACCCGGATTCGGGCGTTAATCCGGGGTTTTCTTTTCCCCGTAAATCAGTAAAATGCATCGTTTGGCCGGGCCCGGTGCTGCGGTCGCATGTGAGGTGGGCTCAGGCACAGGTCTGATCCCGCCTTTTGCGCTGCGTGAATGGGACCGAAATAGAGATCTAGAGGATATGGGCTGATGGTGACAATTCGACTGTCACGGGGTGGCGCCAAGAAGCGCCCGTTTTACCACATTGTCGTAACCGACAGTCGCCGTCGTCGCGATGGCGGTTACATCGAGCGGCTGGGTTTTTTCAACCCGGTTGCACGTGGTAACGAGGAAACCCTGAGACTTGACCTGGAACGCGCCGAGTACTGGATGGGTCACGGTGCGCAGACTTCCGACCGGGTGCGCTCGCTGATCAAACAGCATCGCGCGACGGCTGCTGCTGAATAAGTAGCGGCCCGGCGGGGCATGCGATGACGGCGGAAGTTACGCTGGGTCGGGTGTCCGGACTGCATGGCGTTCGTGGCTGGCTCAAGGTGTACTCGTATACCGATCCCCCGAATGCGATTGCGGACTATTCGCCATGGTGCCTGGAGATTCAGGGGCAACGTAGTGAGTACGAACTGGAGCGATTGCAGCAACATGGCAATCGACTCCTGGCCAGGATACGCGGTGTAGACAATCGCGATCTGGCCGCCAGTCTGGTTGGGGCGACGATCACGATTACGCGGGATCAGCTGCCAGCGACCAGTAATGACGAGTACTACTGGGCCGACCTGGTCGGGCTGGAAGTGGTAAATGAAGACGGCGTGAGGCTGGGGACGGTCGACAGATTGTTCGAGACCGGTGCCAACGACGTAGTTGTAGTGACAGGCGAGCGCGAGCGGCTAATACCGTGGCTCGTTGGACAAGTCATTCGCAAGGTCGATCTCAAGGGTCGGCAGCTGCGGGTGGATTGGGACGCAGATTTTTAGGACACAGTGACGATGCACATTGAGGTCGTCACGTTGTTTCCCGAAATGATTTCAGCCTGGACTGGCTACGGTGTGGCCGGACGGGCGGCAGATAACGGCTTGTTGCAGGTAAATTGCATCAATCCGCGCGACTACACCGAGGACAGCCATCGCACTGTTGATGATCGTCCTTATGGTGGCGGACCCGGCATGGTCATGAAAGTGGCGCCGCTGCGGAAAGCGATTCAGGCGGCGCGGAACAACGTGCCTGCCGGCAGCAAGGTCATTGCCTTGACCCCGCAGGGGCAACGTCTTGACCAGTCGCTGGCGCAGGCGCTGGCGGCAGCACCCGGGATGGTGCTGGTATGTGGACGCTACGAGGGTATCGACGAGCGCGTGCTCGACAGTGATATCGATCTCGAAGTGTCGATTGGCGACTACGTCATCAGTGGCGGCGAACTGGCCGCGATGACGTTGGCCGATGCGGTAGCGCGGTTGCTGCCGGGTGTACTCGGCGACGACGAATCGGCGATCAATGATTCGTTCGTTGACGGGTTGCTCGATTGCCCGCACTTTACGCGGCCGGAAGTGATCGATGGACAGGCGGTGCCCGAGGTGCTTTTGTCCGGCGATCATGCAGCGATTCGTCGCTGGCGGCTAAAACAGGCTTTGGGCAGGACCTGGTTGCGTCGCCCGGAGCTGGTGAGGGCTGCGGAGTTGAATGAAGAGCAGCAAGGTCTGCTGCAAGAATTTATTGCCGAGACAGGTGTGTCGCGGCGAACAGAGAATGAGTGACAACAGGTGAGCGCGATGAGCAAGATCATTGAACAACTCGATAAAGAGCAGATGCAACGCGATATCCCGGAATTCAATCCCGGAGATACCGTCGTGGTGCAGGTCAAGGTAAAGGAAGGGACGCGGGAGCGCCTGCAGGCCTATGAAGGCGTCGTGATCGCCAAGCGCAACCGGGGTATCAACTCGGCCTTCACGGTTCGCAAGGTATCGCATGGCGAGGGTGTGGAGCGTGTTTTCCAGACTTACAGCCCGTCGATCGACTCGATCCAGGTCAAGCGTCGTGGCGATGTGCGCCGCGCAAAACTTTACTACCTGCGCGAGCGTTCAGGTAAAGCTGCGCGGATTCGCGAAAAAATCTAGTCGCGACTGTTACAGTCCGCCTACTGACAGCGGGATGACGAGCTATCGTCATCCCGTTTTTCATATACTGTGCCTATCACCCTGGCTTTAACTTCTGCGTATGTCTCGAATTTTAGTCGTAGCGCTGCTATTGGGATGTGCCGGCTGCTCAAGCCTGATTGCCTCGGCAACCAGCGGGCTGGCCGATAACCTGACGGCTGCGATCCTGGAGCAGGACGACCCCGGGCTGGTCCGCGACGGCGTGCCGGCCTATTTGCTGTTACTCGACAGTTTGACGATGTCTGAGAACGCCAGCAGCGGAGTACTGGGCGCGGCGGCTCAACTTTATGCGGCCTATGCCGTCACCTTCGTTAGCGATGCTGAGCGTAGCAAGCGTCTCAGCGCACGTGGTTACGAATATGGGCGACGGGCTGTTTGTGACAAATATCGCCCTGCCTGCGCCTGGGGCGAGGCAGACTTTGACGAGTTCTCTGACAGCCTCGGTGACTATCCGGCAAAGGGCTCTGATGCGCTCTACGCCTATTCGGTATCGTGGCTGGCTTGGTTACGCGCGCACAGCGATGACTGGTCGGCGTTGACCGATCTGCCCCGGGTCGAGGCGGCTTTGGCTCGGTTAGAGGCAATCGACGATCCTGAGTATCGTGCCAATGTGAACCTCTATCTCGGCGTGCTGAACAGTCTGCGGCCGCCGGCGTTGGGTGGCGATCCGGAACGCGGTCGGGCCTATTTCGACCGCGCCCTGGCGTTGTCAGGCGAACGCGATTTGAGCATCAAGGTGGAGTACGCACGTGGATATGCAAGACTTGTATACGATCGTGAACTTCATGACCGTTTATTACAGGAAGTTATCGTTGCAGACCCGCACGCTCCGCGATTGACGTTGTCGAACGTATTGGCCCAGGAACAGGCAAAGGACCTTCTCGAATCAGCCGATGAATACTTTTAAAACATTATTACTGACATTTGTTGTGGTGCTGGCAATGCCGGCAACTGCAGCCGAGCACGTACTGAAGATCGCCACGGTATCTCCGGAAGGATCGTACTGGATGGAAACCATGCGCGCCGGTGCGGCCGAGATCAGCCAGCGTACCGAGGGCCGTGTCGAGCTCAAGTTTTACGGTGGCGGTGTCATGGGGAATGACAAAAAGGTCTTTCGCAAGATGCGAATTGGACAGCTGCATGGAGGGACATTCACTTCCGGTGGCCTGTCAGATCACGCACCCAATGCGCAGTTATACGGCTTGCCAATGCTGCTGAGCGAACAGGCGGAAGTCGATTTTATTCGTGAACGCATGGACGAGCAGCTTATCGCGCGTCTCGAGGATGCAGGCTTTGTCAGTTCCGGTTTTGCCGGTGGTGGCTTTGCCAAGCTGATGTCGAATGAGCCATTGCGCTCTCTCGATGACCTGCGCGGCAAGAAAGTCTGGGTACCCGAAGGCGATACCATCAGCGCTGCCGCGCTGGAATCGCTCGGGCTGGCACCGGTTACGCTGCCTATTACTGATGTACTGACGGGGCTGCAAACCGGTCTCATCGATATTATTGGCTCATCGGCAGTTGCAGCAGTCGTATTGCAGTGGCACACCAAGGTTAAGTACGTCAGCGACCTTCCGGTGACTTATATTTATGCAACGCTGGTAATTGATGACAGGGCATTCGGCAAGCTTGATGCGGCCGACCAGGCCGTAGTACGCGAGGTGCTGACGGCGACCTACAAGGAACTCGATCGGGTCAATCGCGACGACGAAATCAAGGCGATGGCAGCACTGGAAAAGGCAGGCATTGAGGTCATCGAAATCGATCCGGCGCAGGTGCCGCAATGGC
>JABDKV010000045.1 GCA_013002045.1 Gammaproteobacteria bacterium | reverse complement strand
GGTCGTAAAGCGCTAACCGTCGGTTCGCGCTTCTCCTACCAGAACCGCTGGGAGTTTGACGTTAGCTATTCAGCGTTCTGGGGTGCAGGCCGGCAAAACGAAATCCATGATCGCGATTTCGTCGCTGCCAGTCTCAAATACACTTTCTAGCAGACCCACCATTACGGCGGGCCGGGGCGAACCCCCGGCCCGCTAAGATACCGACGCGGCACTCGCCGTCAATTCCTCGCCCGGCTCGTTTTTCGTGATGAGCACGCGACGCGCGTAGGGAATCTCAATGTCGTTGGCATCAAACGCGTCCTTGATTCGTTTTCGTAGATCGCGTTCCACCGGAAGGTGACATCCGGGTTTTACCCGGGTCACAGTGCGAATCAACATATCCGACTCACCGAAGTTATCCAGGCCTTTGACTGAGGTAGGCTCGAGCACCATGTCGTTTTCGTTCTGCAATTGCTCACCGGTCTTTTGCAGCACGTCGAACACTTTGTTCAGGTCCGATTCGTAAGCGACGCCCACTTCGACCACGGCGTTGGTGTAGTCCTTGGAATAGTGGATCAGGTCGTTGATCTGGCCATTGCGGATGATGTGATGACGTCCGGCATTGTCGCGTATACGCGTCGTCCGCAGGTCGATCGACTCAACCCAGCCTTCGGCTTCCTCGATACGGACGAAGTCGCCGACCAGAAAGTGCTCCTCGAACAGGATGAAAAAGCCCGAAACCATATCGTTGATGAGGTTTTGTGCGCCGAGTCCGACGGCAAGTCCGACGATACCGGCGCCGGCCAGGATCGGTGTCGGATCGACCCCGAACACTTTGAGAATCAGTACACCGGCAACGAAGTAAATCGCGTAAGTAACGATGCTGCTGAACAATGGCACCAGTGTGGCGCGTCGCTGCTTTTGCTGCTGTGTCAATCCGGACTTGCGCAGCATGGTTTCTTCGAGCAGGAACGTCATCAGTTCCTTGACCACGCGCGCCATAAAGACGATGCCGATGACCTGAATGACCCGCGGTCCCCACTCGGCAAGATTGGCGATGGCCTCGACCTGCATGACCACCAGCGTGGCGACAGTCACCATCACGACGTACTCGATACTTCGTCGCAGTATCGGCACCAGTGGGCGCAATCGATCGTAGGTACTTGTAAAACGGGTTTTCGCAACATACTTCTTGCTGAAGGCATCGGCGCTGTCGATCAGGGCGCCCACTGCGCGCCAGATCAGGATGCCGACGGATATGATCAGGAATATGCGGAGCGCCAGCAGGATTGCAGCGGGCACGCTTGCTGGTAGCCCAAGCCAGGCCGTGGCCAGCGCCAGCACGCTGAGCCATGTGGCCACTGTGATAGTCAGGCGCAGACTGCCGAACAGCTTGCCGATGCTTTCGTCATTGGCCTGCAGGCCGTCAAAGTCCTGAGTCTTGCGGCACAACCAGTCGACCAGTCGGCGCAGGTAGCGTAGTACGATCGCTGCCGCGATGACTAAGCCGAGCACCTTGCCAGCGGCGATGGCGGTCTCGATCCAGAACTCGCGCGGGATGCTGCGGATCAGCTCCAGCGTGTACTCGGGCAGGTAGTGCCCCAGATGCATCCAGTAGAGATTGATGCCGATGATCGCCAGTACCGCGACTATCGCCAGGAACATGAGCAACAAGCGCAGGTTGCGCAACATTAAAGTGGCGATGCCGCTGGCGGCCGACAAGGCTTCGGTCGCGATGATGGCGCCAAAGATGCGCTTGAAAACAAAATTGATGACGACGACACCGACAATCACTATCAGTGCCTCGGCGGCAATCGTGCCGATATTCATGAGCAGCGTTTGCAGCTCGGGGGTCATGTTCATGGAGATAGCCCGAATTTCAGAAGGCCGGGATTATCGCATTGCGTTACCGGCATGGGGCAAGTCCTGGGCCGGGAAGGGCCCTGTTGAATTGGGTTTTGGTTAAGCCGCACACCGGCGGCCTACAATGTTTTAACTAATGAAAGACTTCACGAAAACGACCCGGCGCTGGTTTGCCGACACTTTTGCCGCGCCGACTGCTGTGCAGGAAGCGGGCTGGAAGACCATTGCCAGTGGCCGGAACGCGTTGCTGATCGCGCCAACCGGCAGTGGCAAGACGCTGGCTGCGTTTCTGTACAGCATCGACCGGCTGATCCGGACGCCGCGGTCAGCTCAGCCCGGAGTCAAAGTACTGTACATCTCGCCGCTCAAGGCGCTGGTCTATGATGTCGAGCGCAACCTGCGAGGACCGCTGGCCGGGATTCGCGTCGCGGCTGAGACAGCAGGCGAAGTCCTGCCCGAAGTCCGGGTCGATGTGCGCACCGGCGATACTCCGCAAAAAGACCGCCAGCGGCAGCGCCGAGATCCGGGTGAGATACTGGTCACCACACCCGAGTCGCTGTTCCTGTTGCTGGGTTCACAGGCCCGCGAAACGTTACGCACTGTTGAGACTGTCATCATCGACGAAGTGCATGCGCTGGCGCCGACCAAGCGCGGTGCGCACCTGGCATTGTCGCTCGAGCGGCTGGCGGCGCTGACTACTGAGGAGCCGCAGCGGATCGGCTTATCCGCAACGGTGCGGCCGCGGGATGTCATATCCACCTTCCTCGGCGGCGACCGACCCGTCGAGACTGTCGCGACCGGCGAGCGCCCCGGTCTCGATATCGCTGTCACCGTACCGGTGCCCGATATGGAACAGGTGACTGCACCGGCGCAGGCTGAACAACGTAGCGGGCCGCTGCTACAACTGTCGTCGAGTCAAGGTGGTGGCACGACTGCTGAACGCGGTATCTGGACGGCGTTGTACCCGGAGTTGCTGCAGACCGTGCGCGAGTCCACTTCGACCATTATTTTCGTTAACAGCCGTGGGTTGTGTGAACGGCTGTGCCAACGACTCAACGATCTGGCCGAAGAACAACTGTTGCGTGCCCATCACGGCAGTGTCAGCCACGCAAAGCGGGCCGAGATCGAAGACGCCTTAAAGCGCGGTGAATTGAAAGGCATTGTGGCCACCAGCTCACTCGAGCTCGGTATCGACATGGGGGCGGTCGACAAGGTGATCATGGTCGAGTCGCCCGGTTCTGTGGCCCGTGGCCTGCAGCGCGCGGGGCGCGCCGGTCACCAGGTAGGTGAGGTTTCGGTTGCGCGGATCTACCCCAAGTTCAAGGCCGACTTGCTCGAAAGTGCCCTGATCGCTAAACGGATGCAGGACGGCGCCATCGAGTCAGTACAGGCTCTGGTCAATCCTCTCGATGTACTGGCCCAGCAAATCATTGCCATGTGTGTGGACCAGCCGCGCAGCCCAGACGAAATCGCGGCAACCATCCGGCGAGCACAGCCTTTTCGCGATCTGTCCGACGACGCATTACATGCGTTGCTGGACATGCTGACCGGGCGTTATCCCTCCAGTGACTTCGCTGACCTGCGACCGCGGCTGAGCTGGGATCGCGCCAAGGATCGAATTTCCGCGCGCCGTGGTGCGGCGATGATCACACGCCTGAACTCGGGCACAATTCCTGATCGCGGCAACTACGGTGTACATCTCG
>JABDKV010000123.1 GCA_013002045.1 Gammaproteobacteria bacterium | reverse complement strand
TGCGACAGCTGCTGGACGGTCATGGTGCGTCCGAAATCGCTGACTGACAGTCCGCTATAGGATCGAGCCCAGCCATAGGTCGGCAGAACGTGATTGGTGCCGCTGCAGTAGTCGCCGACGCTTTCAGGCGCCCAGCACCCGAGAAACACTGAGCCGGCGTTACGTACCTGCGGCAGCCAACGACGCGGATCTGCCGTGTTGATTATCAGGTGCTCGGGTGCGTAGTCGTTGGCGATGTCGAGTGCGTCGTCGAGTGTTCCTGCCACGATCAACGACGATTCGGCGAGTGCACGGCTGGCGATGGCTCGTCGCGGCAGAGCGCTGAGCTGCTGGCCAAGGGCTTCGCGCACCGCAACTGCCAGCCCGGCGTCATCGGTGAGCAATATCACTTGCGAATCCGGACCGTGTTCGGCCTGCGATAACAGGTCAGCTGCGATGAACGCCGGGTTCGCTTCGCGGTCGGCTATGACCATGACCTCGGACGGACCGGCCGGCATGTCACAGGCGGTACCGTCACTGGCAGCGGTGACCAGGGTTTTCGCCATCGTGACCCAGCTGTTTCCAGGCCCGAAGATCTTGCTGACACGTGGAATGCTCTCGGTTCCATAAGCCAGTGCGGCGATCGCCTGCGCCCCACCGACGCGAAACACATCGGTTACACCGCAGCGCTGCGCCACGGCCAACAGGTTGGGGTCGATGACTCCGGCGCTATCGGGCGGGGTGCACAGAACACGCTTCTGCACACCGGCCAGTTGCGCCGGGATCGCCAGCATCATGACTGTTGAAATTAGTGGCGCGCTGCCACCGGGAACATAGAGCCCTACCGCATCGAGTGGGCGCCACAGGCGCTGGCAGCGCACCCCAGGTGTGGTTTCGAGGTCGATCTCGGTCGGTCTTTGGCGCGAGTGAAAGCGGGTGATATTGTCAATCGCGGCATCGACGGCCGTGAGTACGTCGTCTGACACGGCGGCCGCTGCCGCGTCGATGGTGCTACGTGGTACGTCGAGGCGATCAAGCGTGGCCTGGTCAAACTCGCGACTGAACCGATACAGTGCCTGATCGCCGTTGGCGCGCACGGCAGAGATAATATCGGCCACCTGTGCACGCAGGGACTGGTCGTTGCGTTGCGTCGGGCGCTGCAATAGCTGTTTGCGTGCGCTGTCATCCAGCGCGTTCCACTGGCTTATGACGGGAAGGGTGTTATCCATGTCAGGCCAGCATCTTTTCCAATGGCAGCACCAGCATCGAGGAAGCGCCGGCCTGTTTCAGGCTTTCGAGTGTTTCCCAGAAGACCGTTTCGCGACACACTGCGTGTACCGCGACCTTGTCGTCGCGACCATCGAGTGGCATGACCGTCGGTGTTTCGCTGCCGGGTAACAGGTCGGTGATTTCAGCGAGCTTGACCCGCGGTGCATGCAACATGATGTACTTGCTGCCGTTTACCTGTTGTACGCCGCGCACCCGCTGGCTAAGTCGCTCAACCCACTCGCGACCGAAGTCGTCCAGTTGCGTTGCCGGTGCCGCCACCAGCCACGCCTCACTGTTGAGTATGGTGCTCAGTTCCCGCAGGTGGTTGGCCGCCAGTGTGCCGCCGGAGGAAACCAGGTCGCAGATCAGGTCTGCTTTACCCAGTCGCGGTGCAATCTCGACGGCACCGGAGAACTCGACAATTTCAGCTGATATGTCGTTTGCCGTGAGCCAGTTGCGGGTAATGACCGGGTAACTGGTCGCAATACGCTGGCCGTTGAGTGCCGCGGGCGTGTCGTATGCATGGTCTTCGGGCGCGGCGAGACACAGCCGGCAGTGACCGTAGTCGAGCGCGATTACTTTATCGAGATCGGCCGCAGTGGCCTTTTCGTCAATCACATTCCGACCGACGATGCCGAGTTCGCAAATGCCGTCGCGCACCAGGTGAGGGATGTCGTCATCGCGCACCAGCATGATATCCACCGGCATGTTTTCGCCATAGCAGAACAGGCGTTCGCGACTGCGGCTGTAGCGCAGTCCGCAACGTGCCAGCAGATCAAGCGAATTCTCGGTCAGACGGCCGGACTTTTGTACGGCGATCTTGATCCTGCGATTGTTCATTCAGATTCCAGTCGGTCTATCGCGATTTCGTAGCCGCCGTTGCCTTCGCTCAGAAACCGCGCGACGCGTCCGACGGTGGTGACGCTGACGCCAGTGCGATCGTTAATCTCGCGATAGGGCAGGCCTTCGCGTAACAAGCGGACGACAGTCCAGCGATCGACCATGGCTTCCAGCTCGGCCGGTGTGCACAGGTCATGGAAGAAACGTTGGCACTCGTCGATGTCCTGCAGGGTCAGCACGGCACGGTAGAGGGCACGCTCGGATTCGCGTGCCTGGCGCGGGGTCAGGCTTCGATGTAGCTTCATGATGATCGTATCAATGTATTAACGTGTTAATACGTTAATACATGCTGGGCAGAGTTGGCAACCCCCGGGTCCGCAGGCCCCCGGCTGCGGTTAGCGCTGGGGGATTTTCCTCAGTACTTCTAGGTATTTCCCCGATACCTGTTGCGCTGCGGGTGGTGACACGATGAGGCCAGCAAAAAATCAAAGCTGGGCTGGTCTGCGGGCTGTCAGGGCACAACGGGAGAAAGATGATGAATACGTTGAAGTTTTTATTGATTTCGGTGGCGCTGGTGGCCACCGGAGCGCAAGCCGGACAGGTGCGATCGCTGGATTGGCAGGCCAAGGTCGATGCATCGGTGATTACCGAGGCGACTTCGCTGGGCCAGGCAGAGTTTCTAATCTACATGTCTGATCAGGCCGATGTATCGGCCGCAAACGATCTGGCTACAAAGGAAGAAAAAGGTACGTACGTATTCCAGACACTGAGCACACTGGCGGCTAATACGCAGGTCGGTGTTCTGCAGCAAATTGATGCATTGGGTCTGGAGCACGACGCGTTCTGGATCGTCAATGTGATCTGGGCAAAAGGTGGTCTGGCCGCGATTCAGGCAATCGCCGAGCGTCCCGACGTGTCACATATCTACGCCAGTGGTTATGGTCAGATTCCGGCTCCGATAATCGAATCCACTTCGGCAAAGGACATCAGCAAGATGGCCGGTCCCGAGCCTGGGCTGGTAATGGTAAAAGCACCAGAAGTTTGGCAGCTCGGCTTCCGCGGTGCAGGCGCCGTTGTTGGTAGCGCCGATACCGGTGTGAACTGGGACCACGAAAGTCTGAAGAACAAGTATCGAGGCTGGGATGAAAATACCCAGACCGTGACTCACGATTACAACTGGTATGTAGGTGGTGATCCATCAGCAACCTGCGCCGGCGACGAACTCAACGAACCGTGCGATGACGATGTCTTCCTCGCCGGTGGTCACGGCACGCACACAACCGGCACCATGGTTGGAGACGATGGGGCCGGTAACCAGACCGGTATGGCTCCTGATGCCAAGTTCATGGCCTGCCGTAATCTCGATTCTGGTATCGGTCATGTACCGTCTTATCTGCGTTGTATGGAATTCATGCTGGCGCCGACAGATTTGCTGGGCCTGAACCCGGACCCGACCAAGGCTCCCGATGTGGTAAATAATTCCTGGGGCTGCATCGAAGCCTGCCCGCCACCCGTGTTAAAGCAGCAACTTGAGAATTCTGTTGCCGCTGGCATTTTCTACGCGGTTTCTGCCGGCAATGATGGTGACAATCCGGTCAGCTCGGCGCCGGTCTGTAGCTCACTGGCGTTTCCCATTGCAATCTATGAGAAGGCATTTTCGATAGGCGCGACTACACACGTGAGTGGATTTAGCTCTGGTGAGACTGAAGACTCGATCGCCAAGTTTTCCAGTCGCGGGCCGGTCATCGCTGATGTCCCAAATCCAGCGACGATCGGACCCGATATCTCAGCACCCGGACGGGCCGTACGTGCAGCCAGTCGTGGCGGAATCAACGGCAACAACAATCAGTACATGACGATTAGCGGTACCAGCATGGCAGGGCCGCATGTCGCTGGTCTGGTTGCATTGGTGATCTCCGCGAATCCGGATCTTCGCGGTCAGGTTGCCGAGATCGAGGAAATCATCCGGTTGACGGCTGAGCCGAAGTTCACCAACGACGGCTGCGGGACGGACACCGCTACGTCACGACCAAACAATACATTTGGCTGGGGTCGTATTGACGCGCTGGCTGCAGTGCAAGCAGCGCTGGATGTCGATGGCGACGGCGTGGTGGCGTTGCATGACAACTGCACCAACGTGGCGAATCCGTCGCAGTGCGACAGTAATAATGATGGGTACGGTAATCACTGCGATGCCGATCTTGATAACAATGGTGAGGTCAATTCTTTCGACCTGACTATCATGCGCGACAACATGGGTTCGACCGAGCATCCGGACTCTGACCTGGACTGCAATGGCATTACCAACAGCTTCGATCTGTCGATGATGCGTAGCATGTTTGGTAACCCACCTGGACCGAGCCAGGTGGCGCAGTAAGCACAACGTTTGCGTTGGTGAAGTGGCTCCGGTCGTAAAGGCCGGGGCCATTTCTTTTTCAGATTCTCCCGTAGGAGCGGCTTCAGCCGCGATTCCCCGTAGGAGCGGCTTCAGCCGCGATGGATCGCGCAGCGATCCGTAGGAGGGACTTCAGTCCCGACCTCTTTCTTTCCAACCTCGAACCACCGTCTTCGTTAGAAAGAAAGAGATCGGGGCTGAAGCCCCTCCTACGGCGGCTGCGCCGCCTGAAGAATCGCGGCTGAAGCCGCTCCTACGGGGGA
>JABDKV010000010.1 GCA_013002045.1 Gammaproteobacteria bacterium | reverse complement strand
GACCCCGGGTCACATGGAACGAGGCTACCCGGCCCAGCGTCAGGTCATCGGCTAGCGGCAACGATGCCAGGTCTTCGAGAGTCTGCCGATCGTCGGCACGGAAGGCCAGTCGAACATCGATCTCGCCCTCGCTATGTCGAAATTCCCGCAGGTTATCGCCACGCATGGCAATCGCAACCGACGAGCCTATTTCGGCAGCTGTCAGTCCAAACTGGCTTGCTCGCTCACGATCGACACTAACCTGTACTTCCAGTTCGCCGTTTCCAGCATCGGTTCGGACACCTTCGAGACCGGGGACGGTTTCGAGTATGCGCACGGCTTCTCTGCCAAGATCGACCAGTTGCTCTGTTGAGTCGCCACTCAACTGGATACTGAAGCCCTCGGTATTGCCCTGTTGCTCGAAACTGAAGCTCGGCTGCCCGATGATGATTTCCGGCAGGTTCTCCTCGATGTAATCGATAATCTCCTCTGTCGGTCGCGTCGCGACGTCGTGATCGGTCAACAACAGGGTTGATTCCGCCCGGCCGGGTTCGAAATACGAGTAGACGGCCTCAATGTCCAGATCTTCCTGGTTGTCGTAGAGGAATTTCTCAATGCGGTCGACCGCGCGTTCAACTTGCTCCAGTGAGTGCTGGCCCTCGACGTGATAGGGCATAAAAAGGCGTCGTTGCGACGATTGCGGGAAGGTCTCGAACTTGACGAAAGTGCCCGGGAAAATCTGGCTCAGGACGATAATGCCAATGCCACTGACAAATAAAAACAGGACACCCAGCGCCGTCCACCATGGCCGACGCAGTGTCCAACGCAACCAGCCGACATAAATATCGGTCAGTCGCTGCATCAGGGAACTTTGACTTGGGGCCGGCGGCGATGACACCCGTGCTGCGAGCATCGGCACCAGCGTCTGGGCAATCACCAGCGACGCCAGCATCGCCACCGAGATCGTAATGGCGACATGGGTCAGGAATACCGTGATGTCGGTCTTGGTGCCAAACATGATAGGCACAAACACGATTATCGATGTGGCTGTGCCGGCGATAACGGCGACACCAACCTCGCGTACACCGTCGATAGTAGCCTTGTAGGGTTGTTGCGGATTGAGCTGCCGGTAGCGATAGATACTCTCGGTGACCACGACTGCGTTGTCGACAAGCATGCCGACACCCAGCATCAGCCCCATCATTGACAGGATGTTCAACGACAGCCCGGTGAAATACATCACGGCCAGCGAAATGAGTAACGAAAAGGGTACGGCGAGGATGACAATCAGGGTAGTCGCCACGTGCCGCAGGAAGGCATAGAGCACGATCAGAGCGAGCAAGCCGCCCAGCAAGCCCGAGTTGAGCAGATCGCGTAATGACGACCGGACGCCGTCGGCCTTATTGTCGAGGGTAAAAATATTGATGCCCTGCATCTGTGGTGAATCGCTAATGCTGGCGACTTCATCCATGACACGATCGGCCACGGCCACCATGTTGGCACCGGTGGTTTTGAATACGCTGACACCGATTGCATATTTCTGATCGAGATGACGGCCGTAGTTACGCTCTGGGGTGTGCAGAGAGATATCCGCGACGTCATCCAGACGCAATCCACTAGCGTTGATCGGAACGCTGCGAATCGCATCGAGGTTGCTGAACTCGCCCTGCGGTCTTACCGAGAAGCGCTGACCGGCATCGGTAATCTGTCCCGCGCTTACCGCAAAGTTACTCCGCAGCAGGATTGCCCGCAGTTCGCGGACTTCAATGTCATGCGCGATCAGACGGTTTGCATCGAGCAGGATACGCACTTCACGCGGATCGACACCCTCGAGGGTGACCCTGGATACGCCCTTGATACGCTCGAGACGACGTTTCAGTACACGGTCGAGCATGTCATAAGCGTTGGCCAGGTCACGACCCTCGCTGGAGATACGCAGGACCAGTATGGGCTGATCACCCAGTGAGCCGGTGAAGATCAGGATACGTCTTACATCGTCGGGTAACTCACCCCGTATGGCGTCGACCTTGGCGCGTGCTTCGATTCCCTTGGCAGACACTTCCTGGTCCCACCCGAACTGTAGAAATATCTGGGCCTGTCCGTCGGTCGTGTTGGATTGCATCCGCTCGACACCACTCAGCGTCGCCAGTGCTTCCTCGACTGGTCGGGTTATCAGGCGCTCAACCTCTTCGGGTGTTGCACCGGGGTAGGGCACCTGGATGAAGATGCCCGGGAACTCGATATCTGGAAACTCCTCCAGCGGCAATAACTGCGAGCCGATTAACCCGACCACGCCCAGCGCCAGGAATACCACGACCGTGCCTATGGGGCGTCGCAGGGCGAGGGCGGTGTGTCTCACGACGAACTTTCCGCAGCGACGGCGGTGTCAAGTTGGGTGTGCGAGGCCGGTGCCAGCAGCGAATAGACAACCGGAATCACGACCAGGGTGAGCAGGGTCGATACAAGCAGGCCGCCAATGACCGTGATGGCCATTGGCGCGCGCACCTCGGCACCCTCGCCAAAGCCTATCGCCATCGGTAACAGGCCAAGTGCCGTAGTTGCTGTGGTCATCAGGATGGGTCGCAGGCGCGCCGCGCCCGCCTGCCGCAGCGCTGTGTTCTTGTCGGCGCCCGCAGCACGTAGCTGGTTTACCAGGTCAACCAGCACAATAGCGTTGTTGACGACAATACCAGCCAGCATGATGACCCCGATCAGTACGACCACATTGATAGCGGTACCCGTCAACGCCAGCGCCCCGACGGCACCGACCAGTGCCAATGGAATGGTAAACAGGATCACGAATGGATGGATCACCGATTCGAACTGCGCTGCCATGACGAGATAGACCAGGAAGACGGCCAGTGCCAATGCAAATTGCATCGAGGCAAACGACTCCTGCATGTCGCTGCTCTGACCAGTAACAGTCACTGCAACACCCGCTGGTATCGCGGCTTCGTCGAGATAGGTCTCGATACGTTCCACGGCGCTACCGAGGTCACCACGCAGTGGTGCAGCAAAAATTAACGCAACCCGTTCCTGATCGGCACGCCGGATCTCGGTCGGGCCGCGGGCAATGCGTATATCCGCCACCGCCTCGAGCGTCACGGGGCGACTGCTTTCCGGGTTAACAATGAGCCGGCGAATGTCGTCGATAGATGCATCGCGTTCGTCGACACTGCGAACCAGGACGTCGATCTTACGGTCACGCCAGGTATAGCGGGTGGCCAGTTCACCACGAACTTTTGCGACCACCCGGTCCGCTATGTCGCGAACAGAGAGTCCCAGCCTTGCTGCCTTGTCCTGATCGAACTGGATTTGTACTTCGGGATTCCCGGTCTCGATAGTCGTACGCAGGTCGGTAAAGCGCCCGCTGTCTTCCATGCGCTGCATCAGCGCCCGGCTCACCCTTTCCAGTTGATCGAGTTCGTAGCCAGCAATTTCAATTTCCAATGGGGTGCTGAAGGTAAACAACTCGGGCCGACTGAACTCGAACTGCACGCCGGCTATCCGGGACAGTCCCTCGCGCATAGCCTCGATAACCCGGTTCTCGGCGGCACGGTCAGCATCGGCAGCCAGCCGCACATGTAGCGTACCGCTGTTCTCGCCGGCATCGACCGGGCTGGCATCGAGACGGCTGCCAGTGCCGGCTACCGAGTAAGTCAGGCTGACATCGTCGAGCCCGGCCGCGATAGCACGGGCTCTACGGATAGCCAGGTCGGTCTGCTCGATCGGTGCACCCGGTGCAAGTCGTATGTCGATGTCGAACTCACCCTGCGACATCTGCGGGATCAACTCCGTGCCGAGTCTTGGAACCAGCGTCATGGTTGCGGCAAAAATGGCGGCGGCGACCAGCACAACGATAATCCTGTTGTTCAGTGACCAGCCTAAGGTCGGCCGGTACAGGCGTGCGGACAGGCGATAGAAGCCCTGGAAAACGATAACCAGCGGGGTCAGCAACAGGCGCATCCCCTGGCCGATTTTGCGGAACAACCAGCCAAACACGCCAACGATGACAGCGACAAATTCCGTAAAGCCATGCGCCGGACGATCGTCGATACTGTCAGTGAAGCGGTGTCCGGCACCCCAGGCGGCCAGCATCGGTATCAGGGTCAGTGCGACCAGCAACGAGAAGAGCAGGGCGAAAGTCACGGTCAATGCCTGGTCGCGGAACAGTTGACCGGCGATGCCATGGACGAAAACCATGGGAAAGAACACGGCGACAGTGGTTAATGTAGCGGCAATAACTGCCGTTGCGACTTCACTGGTGCCGTTGCGCGCCGCATCGCGTATCGACTCACCCTGTTCACGCTTGCGTACGATATTTTCGAGTACGACGATGGCATTATCGACCAGCAGCCCGATCGCCAGCGCGATGCCCCCCAGTGACATGATATTGAGCGTCAGGTCACTCGCATACATGGCAACAAAGGTGCCAATGACTGAGACCGGAATTGCGGTGCCGATGATAAACGTGGCCCGAACATTGCGCAGGAATGCGTACAGCACCAGGATCGCGATCAGGCCCCCGACCGCGGCAGCCGTGCGTACCTGACCGATCGCATCGGCGATAAACACGGACTGGTCGTAGATTTCCTTTAGCTCGACACTGGCTGGCAGGTCTTCACGAATTGCCTCGAAGCGGTTCTTGATGCGTCGTGCAACCTGTACGGTGTTGGCATCACCCTCTTTGTACACGGCCAGTTCGACTGATTCGCGTCCATCAACGCGAGTGATCGCGACACGCTCTTTGTAGCCACGCTCGACCTCGGCGATATCGCGCAGGTAAACGGGCTGACCATTACCGGGCGCAATAATCGCATCGGCGATGTCATCGACTGACTCAAACTCGTTGATGGTCCGCACGAGAAATCGTTGCGTTCCCTGCTGCAACCGGCCCCCGGCCAGGTTGACGTTTTCGGCGCGGATTCTGGCGGCGACGTCGTTGATGGATATACCGAGTTGCGCCAGTCGCTGCTGGTCGACGAGAATCCGGATCTCATCCTCAAGGCCGCCGCTGATCTTGACCGCCGCAGTACCCTCGATCGCTTCGAGATCGTTCTTGAGTCGATCCTCGGCATAGCGACGCAGTGACTTGAGCCGGGCTATGTCACTGCCGGTGCTGGCTTCATCGTGTACCAGGGCCAGGCGGAGGATGGGTTCGTTGCTCGGGTCGAAGCGCAGTAACATCGGACGCGCAGCCTCGAGCGGAAGCTCCAGCAAATCGAGTTTCTCGCGTACATCGACACTGGCGATATCCATGTCAGTGCCCCAGAGAAACTCCAGGATGACATCGGATTGGCCGGCACGTGAGACTGAACGCACGCGTCGGACGTTCTTGATGATACCGACCGATTCCTCGATTGGCTTGGTAACCAGGCTCTCGATTTCCAACGGCGCGGCGCCAGTTAACTCTGTTCGAACCGTTACCGTCGGATACGACAGGTCGGGAAGCAGGTTGACCTTGAGACGGGACAGCGACACCACACCGAAGAGCAGTATCGCGATCGTGAACATCAGGATCGTGATGCGTCGCTCAGTGGCGATGTTGACGATGTTCATGGAAGCTAGCTGATGTTGTCAGGTGCGGCGGGCTGCTCGACTACGGTGCGGGTGTCCGGCGCATCGGGCTGCACCACAGCGACTGCACCACCATCTTTCAACGAGTGCTGACCGACGACGATAATGCTTTCGCTGCCGTCGAGCCCGGTCGTGATTTCGATATCGGCGCCATCGGCATAACCGACCTCGACGCTACGGCGCTCGGCAACGCCATCAGTGACGACGAACAGGGCCGGATCAGTGTCACTGTCGACCAGTGCGGCGCGCGGTACCAGCAGGGCGTTGGTATGGCGGTCGAACACGATGCCGACACGGGCGAACATGCCGGGCTTGAGACGACCCGAATCGTCGGCGACTTCGACTGTCGCCTTGAACGTGCCAGTCATCGGGTCGACGACCGGGCTGATTCGCGCGACGGAGGCTTCATAGTATTGCCCTGGCAATGCGTCAGCCTCGACCGCGGCGGGTTGCCCGGGGCGGATTCGATCAAATTCCCGTTCGGGAATGTGGAGATAGGCGATCAGTGGATCGAGATCGGTCACCGTGAACAGGCGCTGGTTTTGTGTGAGGGTCGAGCCCTGGCGGATGTGCCGTTCGGAAACAACACCCGCAAACGGTGCGCGGATATCGGTATAGCTCAATTCGAGTTGCGCCAGGCGCAGGGCGGCGCGCATGGCTTCAAGTTCGTATTTCATTCCCTCGAAAGCACCGGCACTGACCAGGCCTTTTTCGTGTAGTTCGAGGTTACGTTGGTAGTCCTGTTCCAGCCGGCGTACGTTCGCGACCTGGCGTTGCACTTCGAGGCGTAGTCGATCGCCATCGAGTCGCGCCAGTACCTGGCCCTTGTCGACGCTGTCGCCTTCCTCGACCAGCAACTGGGTTACTTCACCTGCGACCTTACTCAGTACATCAGCCTGTGCTTCGACTTCCAGCGCCGCGGTACCGGTGTAGATCGCGTTGATATCGCCGCGGCGGACGGCGGCTATTTCGACCGGGATCGGGGCCGATTCTTCGTCGTCCTCACTATCGTCGCCGCCACTGATATTGATGTCGCAGCCGACCAGGGCGAATGTCAGCAATGCAAGCATGGCTGCGCGGGTCAGTTTCACTGGCATGTGGCTCACTATTGATTTCCCCCGAAATACTATTGATGCCGCCGATCGCAGAAAGTGGCACCTGGCCCTACAGGTTTGGTGTTGTAGTTTAGTATAACACTAAAAGGGCTAACTGCAATTCACACATTGTGCGGCGCAACGGCATCCATTGCCAGCGCGATCAGGCGCGGGCGCGCGCAGCGCGCGTAGGAGGGGCTTTAGCCCCGATTCTTTGTAACGACGCATCTGATTAAAACAAACGAACTATGGTCGGGACTGAAGTCCCTCCTACGGCGGCTGCGCCGCCATCGCGGCTGAAGCCGCTCCTACAGGGGAGGGAGGCGCGCGTAGCGCGCGTAGGAGGGGCTTTAGCCCCGATTCTTTCTAACGACGCATCTGATTAAAACAAACGA
>JABDKV010000003.1 GCA_013002045.1 Gammaproteobacteria bacterium | reverse complement strand
CAAAAGACGCTCGTGTCTCACGGACAAACTCATCGAAGCCTTCGCCCTGGAATAACTTAATGACCAGCCCGCCGCCGACCCGCAGCACATCCAGGGCGAGATCCCGGGCCAGTTCGGCCAGCAACATTGAGCGAGGCTGGTCCACCGCCTTCATCCCACTGATATTGGGGGCCATGTCCGACATTACAAGATCGGCCTTTTGCTCCCCCAGTGACGTCATTAACTGGTTTAGTACGGCATCTTCGGTGAAATCGCCGTGAATGAACTCGACCTGGTCCAGCGGCGCGATCTCCAGCAGGTCGAGCGCGATAATGCGACCATTGCCCTTGAGCTTTTGCGCCGCGTACTGGCTCCAGCCCCCTGGCGCGGCGCCGAGGTCAACAATTGTCATCCCGGGCCGAATCAGGCGCTCACGGCGGTCGATTTCCTCGAGCTTGAACACTGCACGCGAGCGCCAGCCCTCGGCGCGGGCCCGCTGTACATAGGCGTCGGCCGACTGGTTGCGCCGCCAGTGCCCACCACTACGGTTGCTACGACGACTCATCGCGGTTGACAATGCCCCCATGCTGAAAGAAAACCAGAAGAAATTCCTGCGTGGCCGTGGTCATGATCTTAAACCGGTCGTGCTCGTCGGTAACGCCGGTCTGACCGCCGCGGTCATCCGCGAGATCAATGGCGCCCTGACTGCCCACGAACTGATCAAGGTCAAACTGCGGGTTGGCGATCGTGACGAGCGCGATATCGCGATTGCCACGCTGCTCGAACAAAGCGGTGCCGAGCTGGTCCAGCGTGTTGGTAACACGGCATTGCTGTTTCGTCGTAACGATGAAAAACCCCGGATCGAACTGCCGCGCGCCTAGATATAGCGGACTTCGAGTATTTCGTACTCGCGTTGGCCGCCTGGCGCGTCGACGACAACTTCATCACCTTCCTCGCGACCGATCAGCGCCCGGGCAATCGGTGAAGTAACCGAGATCAGGTTTTTCGAAATATCGGCTTCGGCTTCGCCGACAATCTGGTAGGTCACCTCTTTTTCGCTGGCACCGTCGAGCAAATCGAGAGTGGCACCGAAAACCACACGTCCATTGGCATTGACCGTGGTGACGTCGATGACCTGCGCGTGCGACAGCACGTACTCGAGTTCCTTGATCCGACCTTCGACAAAGCTTTGTTGTTCACGCGCCGCGTGATACTCGGCATTTTCTTTCAGATCACCGTGCTCGCGTGCGACTGCTATCGCCTCGATGATGCGCGGGCGCTCCTTTTTCTTGAGACGCGTTAACTCAACGCGCAGACGCTCGGCGCCTGCCGCGGTAAGAGGTACTTGGTTCACTTGTTTAGTTCCTGGTGTAAGTCCTGCAAACGATTGACGCTGGCGGCATCGATATGATCCAGTGCCAGGCAGGTCGCCCGGGCTGCGGCAATCGTCGTGTAATAGGTAATCTTGCTGTGTACGGCCTGCCGCCGTATCGAGTCTGATTCACGAATGGCTTGCTTGCCTTCGGTGGTGTTGACGATCAGGTCAATCTCTTCGTTCTTGATCATGTCAACGATATGCGGCCGACCTTCGCGCACCTTGTTTGCGCCGCGGCACTCCAGTCCGGCTTCACGCAGGGCGGCAGCAGTGCCATGCGTCGCAATCAGATTGAATCCACGCTCTTTCAGGAGCATGCCCAGTTCGACAGCAGCCGTCTTGTCGCGGTCGCGGACGCTTAATAAAGCCGAACCCCGGCGTGGAATGACAACACCCGAGCCCAGCTGCGCCTTGGCGTAGGCCTCGCCAAAGCTGCGCCCGGTCCCCATGACCTCGCCAGTGGATTTCATCTCCGGACCGAGTATCGGGTCGGCATCGGGGAACTTGACGAACGGGAACACCGCTTCCTTGACCGAGAAGAATTCAGGTACAACCATTTCCGTTGCGCCCTGCTGCGCCAGTGACTTTCCGGCCATCACGCGGGCCGCGACTTTCGCCAGTGGTTCGCCAATGGCTTTGGAAACAAACGGTACGGTGCGGGATGCACGCGGATTGACTTCGAGTATAAAGATCTCGTCGTTCTGGATCGCGAACTGAGTATTCATTAGACCAATCACGTTCAGACCACGGGCCAGCGCCCGCACCTGGCGACACAGTTCGTCCTGTACCGATTGGCTCAGTGTTGCCGGTGGCAGCGAACAGCCGGAATCGCCGGAATGCACTCCGGCCTGCTCGATGTGCTCCATGATGCCACCGATCAGCACGTTCTCGCCGTCGCTGATGGCATCGACATCGACCTCGACAGCCATATCGAGGAAGCGATCGAGCAGCACCGGCGAATCATTGGAGACATCGACCGCATTGTCTATGTAGTCAAGCAGGTCGCGTTCGGTAAACACGACTTCCATCGCACGGCCACCCAGCACGTAAGAGGGTCGTACGACCAGCGGATAACCGACTTCCTGCGCCAGGCGCACGGCCGTGTCCCGATCACGTGCGGTGCGATTGGCAGGTTGTCGCAAACCCAGTTTTTCGATCAGCTGCTGGAATCGTTCCCGGTCTTCGGCCAGGTCGATGCTGTCGGGCGAGGTGCCGATAATGTTGGCACCGGCGCGTTCCAGGTCGCGCGCCAGTTTGAGTGGTGTCTGTCCACCGTACTGAACAATGACGCCTTCAGGTTTCTCCAGATCAATAACTTCGAGTACGTCCTCAAGAGTCAGCGATTCGAAATACAGCCGATCGGAGGTGTCGAAGTCGGTAGACACCGTCTCCGGGTTGCAGTTGACCATGATGGTTTCGAAACCGTCGTCGCGCAGCGCCAGTGCAGCATGTACACAGCAGTAATCGAACTCGATACCCTGACCAATCCGATTCGGACCGCCCCCGAGGATCATGATCTTGCGCTTGTCGGTTGGTTGCGCTTCGCACTCGCTTTCGTAAGTCGAGTACAGGTAGGCGGTGGTCGTGGCAAACTCCGCGGCGCAGGTATCGACCCGTTTGAAGACGGGGCGAATACCCAGCGCATGGCGATGCTGGCGAACGGCGTGTTCGTCAGTGCCAAGTAAAGTAGCCAGGCGCCGGTCGGAAAAGCCCTTGCGCTTGAGCCCGCGAACAGTATCGGCGTCGAGATCGCTGAGTGCACGGCCGCTCAACGCTTTTTCTTCTTCGACCAGGTCGGCGATCTGCTCGAGGAACCACGGATCAATCGCCGTCAGTCGGTGAATCTCGGCAAACGACAGGCCAGCCCGAAAGCCATCGGCCACGTACAGGATGCGCTCGGCACCGGCCGAACGCAGTTCATGCCGTAGGCGAATCATGCCCTCATCGGTATTGGTCTCAGTTGCAACCGGTGTCAGGCCGTCGTTTCCGGTCTCCAACCCACGCAATGCCTTTTGCAGCGACTCCTGGAACGTGCGACCCATAGACATCACTTCACCGACCGATTTCATTTGCGTCGTCAGCCGGTCATTGGCCTTGGGAAACTTCTCGAATGTAAAACGCGGAATCTTGGTAACGACGTAGTCAATCGTTGGCTCGAACGACGACGGTGTCGCGCCGCCGGTAATCTCGTTACGCAGTTCGTCGAGGGTGAAACCAATCGCCAGCTTTGCTGCCACCTTGGCAATCGGGAAACCGGTGGCTTTCGATGCCAGCGCCGACGATCGCGAAACACGCGGGTTCATCTCGATGACTATGAGCCGGCCATCTTCGGGGTTGATGGCAAATTGCACATTCGAACCACCGGTTTCGACACCAATCCGCCGCAGCACGGCCAGCGAGGCATCACGCATGACCTGGTATTCCTTGTCGGTCAGCGTTTGCGCCGGTGCCACCGTAATCGAGTCGCCCGTGTGCACACCCATGGGATCCAGATTCTCGATCGCACAGACAATGATGCAGTTGTCCTTGTGATCGCGCACGACCTCCATTTCGAATTCTTTCCAGCCAAGCACCGATTCTTCGAGCAGCACTTCGCTGGTTGGTGACAGGTCGAGACCGCGCGCGACAATTTCTTCGAATTCCTCGCGGTTGTACGCGATACCGCCACCCGAGCCACCGAGCGTGAACGACGGCCGGATGATTACCGGGAAACCAAAATCCGACATTGCGTCGCTGGCCTGGTCGAGATCGTGCACCAGTACCGCGCGCGGTGTGTCGAGACCGATTTCGGTCATCGCATTGCGGAACAGCTCGCGGTCTTCTGCGGTATCGATTGCGTCGCTCGAGGCACCGATCAACTCGACACCGAACTTCTCCAGCACGCCTTCACGGACCAGGTCGAGCGCGCAATTGAGCCCGGTTTGCCCACCCATCGTCGGTAACAGGGCATCGGGTCTCTCTTTCTCTATGACACCGGCTACGTGCTTCCAGTGCACGGGTTCGATATAAACCGCGTCAGCCATTTCCGGGTCGGTCATGATGGTGGCCGGATTGGAATTGACCAAAATAACGCGCAGCCCTTCCTCGCGCAGCGCTTTACAGGCCTGGGCACCGGAATAATCGAATTCACACGCCTGGCCGATTACGATCGGACCGGCGCCGATAATCAATACACTTTTAATATCGTCGCGTTTGGGCATGCCTAGCCACTCATCTCGCCGGTCAGCGCGGCGCCATTACCCATCATTTCGCAAAAGCGGGTAAACAGCGGCCGCAGGTCATGGGGGCCGGGACTGGCTTCGGGATGCCCCTGGAAGCCGATGGCCGGGCGATCGCGGAATGCCAACCCCTGTAATGTGTCGTCGAACAGCGAGCGGTGGGTCGCAACCAGGTTGTCCGGCAACGACGATTCCTCTACGGCGAAACCGTGGTTCTGGCTGGTAATCGCGACTTCGCGTGTGTTCAGATCGATAACCGGATGATTGGCCCCGTGATGTCCGAACTTCATCTTCACGGTGCGTGCTCCGCCGGCGAGCGCGAGTAGCTGGTGACCAAGACAAATACCAAACAACGGAACCTGCCGTTGCAGCAACTCGCGAATGGCGGCAATAGCGTAGTCGCAGGGTTCAGGATCACCCGGACCATTGGAGAGCAACACGCCATCGGGTTGCAGCGCAATCACATCGGCTACCGGCGTCTGTGCCGGGACCACCGTGACCCGGCAGCCATGATCGACCAATAACCGCAAGATGTTGCGTTTAACGCCGTAGTCGTAGACCACGACATGCCGCGTTACCGCCGGAGCCAGCTTTTGCCAGGTCGGTTCACGCCATTCATACGGTGCCTCGCAGGTAACCTCACGGGCAAGGTCCATACCCTTAAGACCTGGGAAGGAACGTGCCTGCGCGATCGCTTCTTCGTGATTGTCGCCAACCAGGATGCAACCGCCCTGTGCGCCATGTTCGCGTATGTGCCGGGTTAGCGCGCGGGTATCGAGATCGGCGATACCGACAATGCCATGTGCGACCAGGTAATCACCCAGTGTGCCTTCAGCGCGCCAGCTCGAGTGCCGCAACGGCAGGTCACGGATGATCAGGCCACCAGCCTGAATACCAGCCGACTCTTCGTCGGCCGCATTGACGCCGGTATTACCAATATGTGGGTAGGTCAGCGTGACCAGCTGGCGGTGGTAGGACGGATCCGTCAGTATTTCCTGGTAACCGGTCATGGCCGTGTTAAACACGACTTCACCGGTGGTCGTGCCGCCGGCTCCGATTGCGCGACCGGTGTACACGGTACCGTCGGCCAACGCCAGTATTGCCCTGTTACTCAACTGACAGTCCCCACCCTGCAGATACACGAACGGGACAGGCCCACTGGGCGCTGTCCCGAGATCGGGATTTTACGGCAGTCTTGACCGCGACGCCATAATTTCACTTCAGGTCGAGCACGTCGGCCATGCCATACAGCCCGGCCGGCCGGCCCGCCAGCCAGCCAGCGGCACGCAAAGCGCCGTCAGCAAAGGCCTCGCGACTGGCGGCGCGATGACGCAGTTCCACCGATTCACCAGCAGTGGCAAAAATCACACTATGCTCGCCGGCAATATCTCCCGCGCGCACGGCAGAGAAACCGATGTCTCCACGATGCCGCTGGCGATCGTCATTGCGACCGCGAAAATCGGCAATATCCTCAAGCTTGCGATCTCGCGCGCCGGCAATCACCTCTCCAAAACGCAATGCCGTGCCCGACGGTGCATCACGCTTGTACCGATGATGTATGTCGACAATCTCCGCATCGTAGTCCTCGTCAAGCACGCCGGCGGCAATCTGGGTCAGGCGAAACAGCAGGTTTACACCGACACTCATGTTGGGTGCCCACAGCACCGGGTGCTGGTGACCGGCATCGCGTAGTCGTTGATGCTGTACCGACGACAAGCCGGTAGTGCCAATGACTACAGGCACACCGGCATCGATACAGGACGACAGGTTGCTGTTAAATGCTTCCGGCAAGCTGAAGTCGATAGCGACTTCGGCATTGTCCAGCGCAGCAACGGGCTGGTCGGTATAAACGACGTCGCGACCGGCGGGTTCGCCCACCATTTTGCTGCCGGGTCGCACCAGCGCGCCGACCAGTTGCAAATCGTCGCCGTTGTCGGTCAGGTCGCAAAGCACACGTCCCATTCGACCACCGGCACCGAAAATGGCGACCCGCAGCACGTCAGCCACTCAGATCGTCGAAGAAAGCCTTGACGCCATCGAGCCACGAACGCGAGCGCGGATTGTGTCGCGACCCGCCTTTATCGAGTGACTCGTCGAATTGCTGCAGCAGCTCTTTTTGTTCGCGTGTCAGGTTCACTGGTGTTTCGACCACGGCCCGACAGTAAAGATCACCGACCGCATTACTACGCACCGGTTTTACCCCCTTGCCCCGCAGGCGAAATACCTTGCCGGACTGTGTCCCGGCGGGGATCTTCAGGGTCACTTCGCCATCGAGTGTAGGGACATTGACTGTGCCACCGAGCACGGCGCAACCGTAGCTAATCGGCACTTCCGATGACAGATTGGCGCCATCGCGTTCAAAAATCGGGTGTTCACGTACCCGGATCTCAACATACAGATCACCCGAGGGACCGCCATTGGGCCCGGCCTCGCCTTCGCCTGACAGACGAATGCGATCGCCATCGTCGACACCGGCAGGCACTTTCACCGACAGGCTGCGCGCATGCGGCACCCGGCCCTGCCCACCACAGTCGCCACACGGATCGATAATCATCTGGCCAGCGCCCTTACAGCGTGGGCAGGTCTGCTGCACCGAGAAGAAACCCTGTTGCATGCGTACCTGGCCGTGACCGGCACAGGTCTGACAGGTCTGCGGTGTGCTGCCGGCGGCTGCGCCGGAACCGCTGCAGGTCTCGCACTCGGTCATGGTCGAGACATCGATATTGACCTGGTCGCCACCGACGGCCTGTTCCAGGTCCAGTTCGAGTGCGTAGGCAATATCGGCACCGCGATAAACGCGCGTGCCGCGACGACGACCTCCGCCGCCGAAGATGTCGCCAAATACATCGCCAAAGATGTCACCGAACACATCGCCGGGATCGAAGCCGGCACCACCGCCACCCCCGCGACCAGCCTGCGCATCGACACCGGCATGACCGAACTGGTCATAGGCCGAGCGCTTGCTCGCATCACTCAGGACTTCGTAGGCCTCCTTGGCTTCCTTGAAGTTGGCTTCAGCCTCGACGCTGTCGGGATTGCGATCAGGATGATGTTTCATCGCCAGGCGGCGATAGGCTTTTTTGATATCCCCATCCGACGCGTTGCGCGCCACGCCGAGGACTTCGTAATAATCCCGCCTGGTGGACATAAACTCTTCTTTCCCCAAAAGTAACAGCCAGGTGACCGCAAAAGCGGTCACCCAGCTCTACTAGCTGTCAATGAGCGTAGCCGACGCTTAGCTGCGTCCGCCCTGCTCCTTCACTTCCTCGAACTCGGCATCGACGACTTCGTCGTCACCGGCGCCGGCGTTGCTGTCGTCGCCACCCGCGGCGGCGTCGGCCTGCGCTGACTGCTCAGCCTGCTCATAGACGCGCTGCGCCAGCGAGGCAGATGCTTCGGCCAGTGCCTTGGTCTTGGCTTCGATACGCTCCTTGTCGTCACTCTTGAGCGCATCCTTGAGATCGCTGCTGGCCGCCTCGATCTGGCCGCGTTCCTCGGCGGTCACTTTCTCGCCAAGCTCTTCCAGCGACTTCTCGGTTGCGTGCAGCAGGGCATCGGCCTGGTTACGCGTATCGACGAGCTCGCGGAACTTGCGATCGTCGTCGGCATGCGTCTCGGCGTCGTTGACCATGCGATCGATTTCGTCGTCAGACAGACCGCTCGAGGCTTTAATGACGATGTTCTGTTCCTTACCGGTGGCCTTGTCCTTGGCCGACACGTTGAGAATACCGTTGGCATCGATGTCGAAGCTGACCTCGATCTGCGGAATCCCGCGGGGTGCCGGTGGAATATCGGCCAGGTCAAACCGTCCCAGTGACTTGTTGTCGGCGGAGCGCTCGCGCTCACCCTGCAACACGTGAATGGTCACGGCGCTCTGGTTGTCGTCAGCCGTCGAAAAGGTCTGCGACGCCTTGGTCGGGATGGTCGTATTCTTCTCGATCAGTCGGGTCATGACACCGCCGAGCGTCTCGATACCGAGCGACAACGGCGTTACGTCGAGCAACAGTACGTCTTTGACGTCACCGGAAAGCACACCACCCTGGATCGCGGCACCGACAGCAACTGCCTCGTCGGGGTTCACGTCACGGCGCGGCTCCTGGTTGAAAAAGTCCTTGACCGCTTCCTGTACCAGCGGCATACGGGTCTGGCCACCGACGAGAATGACATCGTCAATTTCACCCACCGACAGGCCGGCGTCCTTGAGCGCAACCTTGAGCGGTTCAATCGTACGACGCACCAGGTCATCGACCAGTGACTCGAGCTTGGCTCGTGTGAGCTTGACTGTCAGGTGCTTGGGACCGCTGGCATCGGCCGTGATGTACGGCAGGTTGACCTCGGTCTGCTGCGAAGACGACAACTCAATCTTGGCCTTTTCGCCAGCCTCTTTCAGGCGCTGCATGGCGAGCGAGTCCCTGGTGATGTCGATACCGGTTTCTTTCTCGAAAGTCTCGGCCAGGTACTCGATGACCCGCAGGTCGAAGTCCTCACCACCGAGGAAGGTGTCGCCATTGGTCGACAGCACTTCGAACTGGTGCTCACCATCGACCTCGGCGATCTCGATGATTGAAATATCAAAGGTACCGCCACCGAGATCGTAGACTGCGATCTTCGAGTCACCACGCTTTTTGTCCATGCCATAGGCCAGCGCAGCCGCTGTCGGCTCGTTAATAATGCGCTTGACCGTCAGACCCGCGATCTTGCCGGCATCCTTGGTGGCCTGGCGCTGCGAATCGTTGAAGTACGCCGGTACCGTAATCACGGCCTCGGTCACTTCTTCACCGAGATAGTCCTCGGCGGTCTGCTTCATTTTCATCAGCACCCGGGCGGAAATCTCCGGCGGGGCCATTTTCTTGCCATTGGCCTCGATCCAGGCGTCACCATTGTCAGCCTTGACGATCTTGTAGGGCACCATGTTGATGTCTTTCTGTACGACATCGTCTTCGAAGCGGCGCCCGATCAGGCGCTTGATAGCAAACAGGGTGTTCTCCGGATTGGTCACAGCCTGCCGCTTGGCCGGCTGCCCCGTCAGGACTTCACCTTCCTTATTAAAGGCAACCATCGACGGCGTCGTGCGGTCACCCTCGCTATTTTCAATCACGCGGGGCTTGTCGCCCTCCATGACCGCGACGACCGAGTTGGTCGTTCCGAGGTCAATGCCGATGATCTTGCTCATGTGTTTCTCCAGAAAGTATCTAAAAGTCTATGATTTAGTTGCACAAATGGGGTCTATTCAGTTCATTTTCAAGACCCGTGGCGAAAAATTCAGTCTGGCGCCCGGGCCACGATCACCCGTGCCGGTCGCAGCAGCCGCCCATGCAGCTGGTAGCCTTTCTGCACCACCTCGACGACCGTGTCCGGCGCCACTTCAGTGGTCGGCGCTATGGTCATGGCTTCGTGCAGCGTCGGATCGAAGGGCTCACCTGCCGGGTCGATCTCCTCGACCTGAAACTTGTCCATCACCTGCTGCAGCTGCCGCAGGGTCATCTGCGTGCCTTCGCGAAGCGCCTCGATGGTCGGCTCGGAATCGGCCGCGGCCAGCCCCATTTCAAGGCTGTCACGCACCGTCAGCAATTCCAGGAACAGCGGTTCGAGACCGAACTTGCGTGCTCGCTCGACATCGCGGGTGACGCGCTTACGCACGTTTTCCAGCTCCGCAGCGGTACGCAGGTACTGGTTCCAGTTCTCCTCGGCCCGCGCTTCGGCGGCGACCAGGGCCTGCTCAAGCTCGGCCTGGGTTTCAGGCCCGTCGGCCTTCTCAGCCGGTTCGGGTTGTATGGCTGCGTCGTTATCAGGCATGCCAGCCTCACTCTCCATAAATGATTGGATATGTCGGGATATCGTGGTCAGGTTGACGATTTCAAGGCCGAACCGAGTATTTTTGCCGTCACATCGACAATTGGGATGACCTGCTCATAGGCCATGCGGGTCGGGCCAATGACCCCGAGCACCCCGACCACCTCGTTATCGACCGAATACGGCGCGCTGACCACGCTGCATTCGCCGAGGGGTTCGTAGCCCGATTCCTGGCCGATGAAGATCTGCACGCCCTGGCCACGAGTGCACTGGTCGAGCAGGTGCAGGATATCTCGCTTGCGCGCAAAAACGTCAAACAACGAGCGCAGCTTGTCGATATCGGATAACTCGGCGAAATCCATCAGGTTGGTCTGGCCTTCGAGCACAAAATCTTCGGTGTCGCCTGCTTCGAAAGCTCGCTGAGCAATCGAAATCGCATCGACCATCATCTGGTTCATCGAGGCCTGGGTGTTCTTGAGATCGTTGATCAGCCGCTCACGCACTTCGACGACGTCGTTGCCGCCGAATTGCTCGGTCAGGTAGTTGGCGGCCTGGCGCAACTCGCTCTCGTTGTAGGAGCGGTCCAGATCGATAATCCGGTTCTGCACCTCGCGCGAATTGACCACCAGGATAGCCAGGACGCGATTGCCCGACAGCGGCAGGAACTCGATCTGGCGTAGCTGGTTGTGCTCGCGCCTGGGCGTGGTGACGACCCCTGCAAGCTGGGTGAACTGAGACAACAGTTTCGAGGCATTGGCGACCAGCGCCTGGGCGTTGTCACCGGAGTCGGTTATGCCCTCATTCAGCTCTTCGACGACTTTCTTTTTCAGGGGTTTCACGGTGACCAGCGAATCAACAAACATGCGATAGCCAGCCTCGGTCGGGATTCGTCCGGCAGAGGTATGCGGCGAGGCGACCAGCCCGTGGTCTTCGAGATCGGCCATGATGTTGCGGATGGTCGCCGGGCTGACATCGAGCGCGGTCTCACGCGACAGCGTACGCGAGCCCACGGGCTGACCATCGCGAACATAGCGTTCGATCAGCGTCTTCAGCAATTTTTGCGCGCGCTCATCGAGCGTGCCGCGACCCTTGTTCGCACTCATTCAGTTGCGATTCCGTCCCAAACCCTGTGATTAGCACTCTGCTGGCCAGACTGCTAATGCAAGCTTCGCAAGGCACCTGTCGTACTGTCAAGCGTGGCAGCGCGCGGTTACACTCTCGCGGATGGGTTCTACTGCTTTTGCGACCATTGGCCTGGTGGGGAATACCGCCGATCAGCGTGTGGCTGATACCGCCCGCATCCTGATACCGCACCTGCAGCAACGCGGTCTGCAGACGCTGCAGTCAGGCAGCCCCGGCCCCGTCCTCGATGGTTGCGAACTGGTTCAGCCCGACCAACTCGCGCAACGTGCCGACCTGGTCATCGCGGTCGGTGGTGACGGCACCATGCTTTACGCCGCCCAGCAGGTCGCTCAGTCCGATACCCCGCTACTGGGGATCAATCGCGGCAGACTCGGATTCCTGGCCGATATCAGCCCGGAGGAAATGCTAAGAAAAGTCGATGACATCCTCAGTGGCCACTATGTCGCGGAAAACCGTGCCATGCTGCTGGCAAAAATGCCCGGTCACGACGATGAGATCGCACTCAACGATGTCGTGGTACAACGCGAAGGCAACGCCCGCATGATCGATGTCGAGACCTATATCGACGATATCTTCGTCAACACGCACAGTGGCGACGGCCTGATTGTCGCCACACCGACCGGTTCTACCGCTTACGCCCTGTCTGGGGGTGGCCCCATTCTGGAACCCTCGCTCGACGCGCTGGTGCTGGTTCCTATATGTCCCCACACCCTCAGTGACCGACCCAT
>JABDKV010000299.1 GCA_013002045.1 Gammaproteobacteria bacterium | reverse complement strand
GTTCAACCAGATCATTCGTGATCTGGCTGTGAAACATGAGGCGACCGTGGTCGATACGCTTTCCAGCTTGCGTGACGCCGCGCCCGCTGGTGTCATCGGCAACGAGCTGATGCTGGAGCACCTGCATCCTAACCAGGCCGGCTATGGCGTGATTGCGGACGCTTTCTATGACGCTCTTCACCACGATGAGCTGGATCGCGACTGGCCTCGCTATATCGACGCAGAGACTGCCAGACTAGAGCGCCCCTTAACCCGCATCGAGATATTGCATGGCGAGTACCGCGTCGCCCACCTGCTCAACGACTGGCCGTTTGTCGAACAAAAGCGGGAATACAAGCCACCTGCACCACGAGATCCTGAACAACAAATTGCCCAGGCCTGGTTTGCAGGCAGTCTCGACTGGATCGGGGCGATGAATGCCGGGCTCGCCCATGCACAGGACCGGGGTGACTACCAGGAGGCGGCACGGATCGCGATGAGCATGGCCGACGCCTTCCCGTTCGAGGCGCAACCCCAGTTCGTTGCCGGCCAGATGCTGATACGTAGAACGCCACCCCAGGGTAAGCAGGCAATCCCCTACTTTCATCGTGCGGCTACGTTAGAGCCCGACAACCTGTCATACCTGGCGACACTGGCGCAGGCCTATGTGATCAATGGCTATGATGATGCGGCCCGCGACACGGCGCGGAGATTACAACAACTGGCACCCGCTCACCCCCTACTGAGACAACTACGCCAGTATCTCGACAGCAAGGAGTAGTCATGACAAACATCAGCCAGCTGGCCATATTCACTCCGGTACTTCTCCTGATCATGCTGACCATGCTGGTCTGGTTTTACCTGTATGTTCGGCGACTTAACTGGATCCTGAGCGAACGCATCGATCCGCAGACCTTTGCCTTGCGCAACAGCGGCGCCGATCCCGGGCCGCCGTCGGTGCAGTCGCCGGCGAACAACTTTCTTAACCTGCTCGAGCTGCCGCTGATCTTTTACGTGGTGTGCGGCTACCTGTATGCCACCAGCCAGGTCGATGGGATCTACTTGCTCCTGGCCTGGCTCTTTGTTGCCACCCGCGCAGTTCATAGCCTTATCCAGTGCACCGCCAACCGGGTCACCTACCGCTTTTATGCCTATTCTGCCGGTGGCCTGGTGTTATGGACGATGGTGGTGCGTGCCGCCTGGCAGTTGTGGGCTTAGATAGCCCGATCTCGGGGTTAATGCTCCGAAGCGGCCGCTTCCTGATCTTCCTGTGTAACAAAGATCAGCTCTTCGACCGTGAAACCGCGATCGCGGGCGATTGCCAGTAATTCCTGCAGGCGACGTGGCGATAGCTGGCTGCTGCGCGACAGTAACCAGAAGTAAGATCGGTTGTGTCCTGTCACCATCGCAATCTCATAGTCAGGATCGAGCCAGAAGACTATGTAGGAAGCGTAGAACGGGCCAAAAAATGAGACTTCGAGATGGCCCTTGCTACTGTCGCCGGCAAAGCGGGCCTTGCCGGTCGCTTCACGCCACTCACCCTTGTCGTCGTCGTAACCGCGATTAATGACCTCGATAGTGCCATCGTCGCGCAGCCGATAAGTTGCCGTCACGCCACTCAAACCGCGCTCGAAACGATGATCGAGTCGGGCGATCTCGTACCAGGTACCCAGGTAACGATCGATTTCAAACTCCTCAACCGGTTCGATACCGTCTGGCAGCCCGGTACAGGCACTTAGTGCCAGTCCCGCGATGGTCAACAGCAAGCATAGCCGGTAGCGAATATTATATAAGTTTTTCAATGTATTAATGACTTTATATAGAAATGAGATTAGTTCGAAACCGCTTCCAGCTGTCGCAAGGCTTTGGTCGCTGTCATATTGCCGGGATCAAGGATCAAGACTCGCTGCAGCACTTCCCTTGCCGTGTCGTGGGCCCGATTCAGAATCAGGGCGTGACTGAGTGCCAGCAGGACATTGATGTCGCGGGGTGCCTGTTGTCCTGCCCGGTAAAGGTAATTCAGCGCCTGTCGATGACGCCCTGCCTCGATCAGTGCCACACCGGCGTCAAACTGCAGGCGACTGCGAAATGGGAAGGCATCAGCCAGAATCAACACGGTTTGCAGGTAGCGGTCACGCTGGCCATTGTTCTGGTAGAACTGTGCCAGTTGGCTATGTGCCGACGCCCAGTCTGTCTGCTGGCGATAGAGTTGTTGTGCCAGCATGGCCGGCACACTGTCAGCGACCGGCAAACGCGGCCGACTCGGCGACTCAGTGAACGGCCAGTTGGATTTAATCAACCCGACCTTGTACTCGCCAAATAACCGATCGACTTCGCTCACCGGTGCCTCGCTCCAGGCCTGCTCGTCGTCAAGGTCGTGCATCGGTGTGCCTACAATGGCTTGTTGTTGCAACTGGTCAAAAAATGCATCAGCCAACAGGAAATAGCCATGCAATGTCGGGTGCACGTGCTCCAGCAGCAATGCATCACCCAGAATGCCGTTGTCTGCCGCGTCGCGAAACGCGGCCTGCACATCTACGGCGTAAACCCCGTCACCGGCGCTGGCCTCGGCGATGAGATCATTGAACACGCCAGGGGCACGGAATCGCAATCGATCACGATCCCGGGCCGCCTGCAGCGCCTGCCGTGCCCCGGCATAGTCACCCTGCGCCAGTCGTGCCTGTCCGAGCAGGTGAAACGCGTCGGCGCTGAGTGGAAACTCCTGTGTGGCGACGGCGGCGGCGTTCAGCGCCTCAGCGGGATCGGTTTTCAGCAAAGCTTTTGCCTTAGCCAGTTGCTGGCGCCATCGTTCATGATCGACGTGCATGCCAGGGCTACCGATGAATGGCTGCTGGGTCTCGTTCGAGACCAGGGTGCCGATAAAAACGGGTATGCCGGCGTCGGTGTAGCGCTGCACCAGCGCTGACAGGTTGACCTGAAACTGTGCAACACCACGCCGGTAGGCTCGCGATCCAAACTCGATGTCTTTGTCACGCGCGACCCGGCTCATCATCGTGCCCTGGTCTGCCTGCAGCGCACCCTGTTTCCCGTTGTCAGGCGTTGAAGAAAAGAGGCCCTGTAACCATTGAAACAGATGTAACTGACGCAATCGCAGATACCAGCGTGTCAGCCACGGAGGCTGTCCACCGAGGTAAGCCGAACCCACACCCAGGATGCCGAGATATTCGTTGTGCCCGGCATAGATCAGTACGGCATCAGGCTCTACTTCTATGATTTCGTCGGCAAAGTCCAGCAGCGTGTAGCTGTTGACGGCTGACATTGCGGTGTTGATGACCTCGACCGGACGTTGTGGATACGCACGCCGCAGTCGTTGTTCGAGCATGCCGGACAGCGAAGCACCGAAGCCATAAGGAAAACCCGCGGCCGTAGACCCGCCCTGTACGACGATGCGCAGGCCGTCTTTCGGCTTGTTGCTGGCAAAAAAGACCGTTTCGATACGCATCGCCGGGGCCTGCGCCGGGTCGCCGAAAAAGCGCTTGATGGCATCGGGATTCGCCAGTTGATAGTCCGGCTGCGAAGGATGGTCAATGAACAACGGATAGTGTTCACCGACGCCGGCCAGTCGCAGAGTCGCTTCGGCAAGGATAAAAAACAGCACCGGTATCGCCAGCGCAATGCTGGTGAAGAGGCGCCTGCGCCCCGGGCCTGGCGTCAAATTGCTGTCGTTCACAGACTCCGCCAAAGAAAAAGCGCCGGTGACATTATGCCACCGGCGCCGTGTTGGACTGCCCTAATATCCCGTTACTTGTAACTCAGGCGTCTCGGCATCGTTGTACCGACTGGCTTCGGCCCTGATGTCCGACTGCCGTCCTACCCGTTTGCTCGCGGCGCTGGTGGGGCCGCCAACCGGCGTCACCGTCAGCGTCGGGTTGGCACGGTTGGACGCATCGATAGTGAACTTGTAATCGCCGGTAGAGAAGTTTGCGGTCAGGTTGGCGGGGTTCTGTCCGCAACTGAGGGTCGTATCACCGTCGACACTGGTTGACATCGAGGACCCCAGATCCTGCGGGCCGCCACAGTTGACTGTAGCCCAGTCTGAGGACGCGATCTTGAAGTCCCAATCGCCCGCGTTGATATTGATAGTCGTCTCGAATCGGGTCGCATCGACCATGGTCAACGGGTTGCCTTCGCCCCAGCCGTTGAATCCACCGCGAACGAACGGTTGTGCCGTCGGCTCGCCGGTATCCAGCGGCTTGACCGAAATCGTCAGTTCCAGGGACTCGGGCGCGTTGTCTTCCGGCAGTGTATTGGCAGAAGGCACCGCTTCGAAGTTGTAGCAATTGTCTTCCGCCACGCCATAGGTGATATCGGTCCCTGGACCACTGGCACGCGGGATATCCTGCGGCTCGCCCGTCATCATCGGCCCGGCTGGCGCGCCGTATTCGGGTGACCAGTCGGCACCGGCGATCTTGAATACCAGGTTACCGGCTGTCAGTTCGAACTCGGACTGGAAGGTACCGTCACCCATGTTGAGTAGCTGCCACATTGGATCGGCCGCCCATCCGGTGAAGTTGCCTCGCAGGAACATCTCCTCACCGAACTGTGCAGTGTTGTCATTACCCGGATCGGCAAACCCGCAGCCTCCAGCCGCGAACGGGAACCCGGTACCAACCTGCGAACGAATTACCAGTGACGGATTGATCGAGTTGCCGGTATCCAGCGCGAACTTGTACTTACCTGCACTGGCTATGTCGAGACTGAGCTGGTCAGGTCCGCTGCCACACTGGATGGTGCTAAAGGCGTCCACCGGGGTGAAGAACGGGCCACCGCCGGTAGGACCACCGCAATCGATCGCTGACATATCGGGCGACTGTATCCGGTAGCGCTGATCAGCCATGACATCGAGTGCCAGCGTGCCTTCATACCAGTTGGTATCACCGACCTGGACCATGGCGTTGTAGAAGCCGTTGTCATTGAAGTCGCCAGTCAGGAAAGCAGTGTTGTCACTAAATGCGGCACCAAAGCTGCAGTTTGCATTTGACTGCGCTTCGACAAACACAGCTACGGTCCGCGCCGGTACATTGAATCCACTGGCGTCGTGGAAGGCGTCTGCTAATGCCGGGTCGGCCGATGCCTGTTGCACCGGGTGCAGCATATAACTGTGATTGCCAAACAGGTCGATTACCTGGTCATCGGGACGCGCGTTGATGACGGTGACTACAGAGCCGTATTCCGGCGTGAAGTTGGCGTCAACACAGCCGTCTATACCCTGAACAATCAGGCCAGGCACCTGCTCCGAACCGGTGTTGTAATAGCGCACCCGATTGATGACGTCACTGGCTTCACGCAATCGGAATAGCTCAGTGCTGTTGCGTATTTGCAGGAACTCCGCCGTGCGATCGAACGCATCCATCATGTCGGTTGGTGAAGGGCTGGCCGCCGCAAGGCCGAGTATCTGTGCGATCTCGATATAGCTGGCCGAATTGTCGCCACTGGGTGGTAAACCGACAGCGAAATTGTTGTCCATCAACGTGAAATCGACAAAGTTGAACCAGTCACCGCTGTCGAAGCTGTTGCGATCCATTGACTTCGAACGCAGCATTTCCTGGCCGGCGTGCATGAAAGGTACGCCCTGCCCGAGTGTCAGAATGGCGTTGCCGACCACGTGGGCGCGCACCCGATCTGCGGTTGATGTGCCGAATGGATGCTTGTACTGGGCGATATCCCACAGGGTCTCGTTATCGTGCGAGCTGATGTAATTGACGATTTCCTGGGGATCGGCGGTGTAACCGGCCCCTATGGCGCCGCCGGTGGTCAGGTTGTCGCTGGCATCGATAAAGCCAAAGTCGGCCAGGCCACCCGCCATCGAAACACGAATGCGATCGGCGGCACTCAGCGCACTGCTCAACTCGTCGGCCGAACCGGCGTTGTTACCATTCGGATCGACATACAGCCCACTGATAAAGCCCTGGTTGTCTATATGCCCGGGTCCGCTGTCGAACGGTCCGCCACCGCGGACGGCATCACGAATCCGGTCGTTGAAGCTACCAATGCCGGTACCGGCGAGGTTGTCCTGGCGCGCCTGCACGAAGCGGGCGTCGTTGCCAACCTCGCCAAAGTTCCAGCCTTCGCCGTAGATGTACATGGTGCTGCCATCGACGCCATCGTCAGCAATCGTCAGCGCACTCAGCGCGTCGCCTACGGCTTCCATGGTCGACTGCGGATGGAACGCCATCAGGTCATAGCGGAATCCATCGACCTTGTACGCCCGTGCCCAGTGAACTGAAGAATCGACGATGAACTTGCCCATCATCGCGTGCTCGGCTGCGGTGTCATCACAACACGACTCCCGCAGTACATTGCCGGTCCGCGAATCGAGCCGGTGGTAATAACCGGGCACGACCTTGTCGAGGACTGACTTGTCACTCAGGTGACCGGAGGCATTGGTGTGGTTATACACGGTATCCATGATGGTCCGCAGCCCGAGGTCATTAAGGCCCATCACCATTTGCCGGAACTCGAGTATACGTGCCGTTCCATCAGGATCGGATGAGTAACTGCCCTCCGGTGCGTCGAAGTGATACGGGTCGTAACCCCAGTTAAAGCTATCGAGACCCCGCAGCAGCTCAACCAGTGCCTGCTGATCGGATGAGTCGCCGGCATAGCTGTCGAGGATGTCTGCAATCGACTGCCCCGGGAACTGGTCACAATAACTCTGAGCAGCCGAGACCACGGCGCAGAGATCTTCTATTGGATCTACGATATCAACGCGCTCCGCGGCATCTTCATTGATAGTCGCGATATCGAATGCCGGCAGGATATGCACGTGAGTCAGGCCCGCAGCGGCCAGCGCTGCAAGATGGTTGGTGCCATCGCTGCCGCTGGAGGCAAATGCCCCGTACTTGCCACGCTGGGCTTCGGGCAC
>JABDKV010000296.1 GCA_013002045.1 Gammaproteobacteria bacterium | reverse complement strand
GTCGCGGACGACGAAAACGTGAGTGGCATTGGTCTCGGCAACGAAACCATCGATGTCGAGCATCAGGGCGTCATCAGCGCCGGCGGCATTGGCCTCGATTTTGGCCAGGATCGAATTGAGCTGGTTGGCCGAGTGTATCTTCTGGTCGAGGCACTGCGCCGGGATGCGGCGGGTCATGGCGGTGTGCAGCGTAACGCCACGGCGGTCATACACCGGCGGCTTAAACTCCGCGAGTATGATCAGCGTGCAGCCACCGGTATTAAGACGCGGGTCGAGACCACTGGTGTACTTCACGCCGCGTGTCAGCGTTAGTCGAACGTGGCAGCCATCGTACATCTCGTTAGCCTCGAGCGTGCGGCGCAGTTCGTTGACCAGATGGTCGCGGTCGGGCACATCGGTATAGGCCAGCGCCGCGGCCGATGCGTAGAGACGGTCGAGATGCTGCTGCAGGCGA
Organism: Gammaproteobacteria bacterium; assembly: GCA_013002045.1. Lineage (GTDB taxonomy): Bacteria > Pseudomonadota > Gammaproteobacteria > Steroidobacterales > JABDKV01 > JABDKV01. The sequence continues at coordinate 30,189 of JABDKV010000296.1, read as the reverse complement.
AAAATCCGGCCCTGGTACAGACGCAGCCCTTCCCAAACGGCGTCGCCATTCTGCACTGACGAATCGAACGGGCTGATTGCGGCCCGCTCGCGGTGCACAAGCTCACCATTGATGTTAACGATCAGGTCGCGGTTGCGTTCGTCGTATTGCTGTAACAACGGCTGGGCTCCTCAGGGACGAATACGGTGCTCGCTCAGCTCCGAGTAAATTTTCTCGCAGGCGTCGAGTACCGCATGCTTGTCGGATGGTATCTCAGGGTGGGTTTCGACCGGTGCGGCAAAACCGGTCGAGCGTTCCACCGAAGCGTACCAGTGCGGGGCCCAGACACCATCACTGGCGCGCGGGCCTGCCGGCCAGTGCAGCATCGCCTCGTCGAAGCCGACACCGAGGGCAGCACACAAACGGGTCAGCATCGTTTTTGGGTCGCGTAGCAATTCATCGCTGTCGACGACCGGGGGCGCCGACTCGCTGAGCTGGCACACGGACCGATAAAGTCTTAGCTGTTGCGGCAAACCGGTATCGTCGAGGGACGCGTCCGGCAGCACGCGTAACAACGAAGCCAGCATCTTGCGTGGTTGCCGCAACAGGAAGCCGTGTGTCATACCACCGAGCCAGTCGAGATCCATGTCAGCGGCGATGTGATGGGTCATCTGCTTCTGGTAAACGATACTGTGACCCGGCGGTGATAGTTGCTGCAGCTGCTTAACCACCTGGCGATAATCACGCGGCTGGCTGGCCAGCACCTGCTCGCGACCCGGGTGATCGAGTCCGGTACGATCGAGGTAGCTTGCGTAGAATGGCTCGTCCACGACCACGGTATCGGCGCGGTTCTCCCATGCCCGCATCATCGCGGTCGAGATATTACGTGGGCCCGACCACATGGCAATTCGTTTCGGGACTGGTGTTGCTTGCATTGAAATTATCATGACTGCTTCTGTACGCATTGCAAGGCTGTTTCTGCTGCTAGCGGTGTTCGCACCGGGCATGGCACCAGCCGCTGACGATATCGAGACCGTCGTGGTCACCGGCCGACGCGTGGCGACCTCGGCCGAGCAATTGCCGGCAGCGGTCAGTCGTATCGATAGCGAACAGATTGCGACAGCCGCCCCGCTACACCCACACGAAATTGCCTGGCAGGTGCCAGGGGCATGGATCAGCCGTGGCTCGGGCCAGGAACAACTGACCGCCATACGCTCACCGGTCCTGACCGGCGCCGGCTCCTGTGGCGCATTCCTGTTTCTGGAGGATGGCATACCGGTGCGCCCGGTCGGTTTCTGCAACGTCAATCAGCTATTTGAAGTCAATACTGAACAGGCCGCCGCGATCGAGATCGCACGTGGACCGGTAAGCGCGGTCTGGGGTGCCAATGCCCTCCATGGAGCGATCAATGTCATCAATGACCAGGCCCGCGACACTGGTGCGCGACTGACAGTCGGCGCCGATGACTATATCGGTCTCAATACCCGGGTGCGCTTCGCCCGCTTTGGCCAGGCTCTGGTCCACCTGGCGCACGATGGTGGTTTTCGTGACGACGCCGGCTATGACCAGGGCAAGGTCAATCTCTACCTCGGCGATCCGCGGCGGACCCGGCTACTGTTCAGCGCTAGTGAGCTGCAACAGGAAACAGCCGGATTTATCCTCGGCCAGGATAGTTTTCGCGATGACGACCTGCGCGAGGCCAATCTCAACCCAGAGGCCTACCGCGACGCCAGCGCACAAAGGCTGGCACTGAAACACCAGGCCGGCGAGTGGCAACTGACCGCTTTCGCCCGTCATTCACGTATGGCATTCCTGCAACACTTCCTGCCGGGTAAGCCGCTCGAGCGTAACGACCAGCGTAGTGCCGGCCTGCAGGCGGTTCGCGAAGCCAGCCTGGGTCCATGGTCAGTGGTCGGTGGAATCGATCTCGAACTGGCCAATGGCAACCTGAGCCAGGTGCAGGCCGGGGTCACCACCGGATCGCCATTCCTGGTCGCCACCCGACCGCAGGGCCAGCATTATCGCTACGAAGTCGATAGCTACAGTGGTGGTGCCTGGATCAGCCTGAGCCGACAGCTCGGGGCTGCAACTTCCCTCGAGGCTGCGATCCGCGCAGATGCGACCGGCTATGACTATGACAACCAGCTGGCTGCTGGCAATTTGCGTGACGACGGCAGTGCCTGTGGGTTCGGTGGTTGTCTGTACAACCGGCCCGCTGATCGCAGTGACCGTTTCAACACGGTTTCACCGCGCCTGGCGACCATTTACAGAGTCACACCCCGACTGAGCTGGCGTAACAGCGTAGCCCGTGGCTTTCGCCCACCACAGACCAGCGAGCTGTATCGGCTGCAACGGGGTCAGAACAGCGCCGACATCGACAACGAATCGACCACCAGTGTCGAGTCCGGCCTGGTCTTTCGCGATGCTGCGTTGAACGCAGAACTCAGTGCTTACACAATGCGCAAGGACGATGTCATCCTGCGTGATGCAGATGGATTCACCATCAATGATGGCCGCACCACGCACCAGGGGATTGAGCTGGATGCCGACTGGCGATTCGATACCCGCTGGTCACTGCATCTCACCTGGACCCGCGCCCTGCATCGCTATGATTTCGATCGCGATGCGGCCCTGGGTGAGACCATTCGGCGCGGCTCACGGGTCGATACGGCACCGGAACACATCGGCAGCCTGCGTCTCGGTTTTAGCCCGACCCCGGCCTTCAATACCCAACTGGAATGGCTGCACATGGGCAGCTACTTCACCAACGCAGCAAACAGCCAGCGATATCCCGGGCATGAACTGGTCAATTTTCGCAGCTATTACGAGTTCGGCGACTGGCAACTCGGACTGCGAATCAGCAACCTGACCGACCGCCGCTATGCCGAGCGTGCCGACTTCGCTTTTGGCAATGCGCGTTATTTCCCCGGGCGTGAAAGAGCGTTGTTCCTGTCCCTGGACTGGCGCGACAAGCAATAAAAAAGCGGGCCCTTGCGGGCCCGCCAGCGGGTTGCAGTGTTGGGGACACTGCCAGAGAGAGTCAGTCCTGTTGTGCTACCTGGCGCGAGGCGGGAGGTGTTGCGAAAAGACGGATACGAACCCGGCGATCGAGTGCGTAAGCGTCGAGGTCGCCATCGGTGGCACTTGAGGCTGCCTCACCATGGGCGTAGAGACTGATGCGGTCAGTGGCGACACCGGCTGCAATCAGCGTGTCACGTACCGATTCGGCACGTTGCAGCGACAAGGCTTCGTTATAGCCTTCAGCACCGCGCGGATCGGCATAACCATCCAGTCTTACGGTCATTTCGGGAATCTGCTGCAGTAGCTCAGCCAGTCGCTGCAGACGATCGGCAGCAGTGGTGCTGAGTTCGGCCGTTGCGGTCGGATACATCACTTCCATTTGCAGACCTTCGAATACGGCGCGTTCGAGCAGCAGCTCGCTCATTTCCTCGCCAAGCTTGCTGAGCTCGCTGCGTGTTTCGAACAACGAGCGGTCAAGGCTGGCGATACGCGCCTGCGAATCGTTCAATTGTGTCTGCGTGGTGGCGAGATCGTTTTTAAGGCCGGGCACTTTGGCCGACCGGCTCAGGCTGTCGGCATAGTGACCACCAATGGCGGCACCGATGATGGCACCGACCGGGCCACCGGCAATGGCACCGACGACGGCACCACCACCGACGCCAACCGACTGGGCCGCGCGTGGCTGTTCGTCTGCGGCGAATGCAACACTGCTGCTGGCACAAAGAATCAAAACGGGAATTAGCTTGTTCATTTAACACCTCGAATACGGTTTTAATTTCGACGGTGTTATTAAACGGTCGCAATGCGGCGGCACCACGGTTGCTTCGTGGCATAGCCGGGGCCAATTGTGGGCAATTATGGCGAGGCACCCGACAGGAGCGGCTGCAGCCGCGATTCTTCCAAACCAGTGCCGACAGTAGCAATCGCGACCAAAGCTGCTGCGATTATTTTTTCTTACGATTCCTGCGGTGTTGTTCCCGCGCTTCTTTCAGGGACCAGACACGGATCAGGCCTTCCTGGATAGTCGAGGCGACCAGGGTACCGTCGCGAGTGTAAATCTGCCCACGGGCCAGGCCGCGCGATCCCGAGGCACTGGGACTGTCACAGTCGTAGAGCAACCAGTCATCGACACGGGCATAACGATGGAACCACATGCCGTGATCGAGACTGGCGACCTGGACGTTGCTCTCGAGGAACGAAATACCGTGAGGCAATGTCGCTGTACCGACGAGGCTGTAATCGGAAACGTAGGACAACATTGTCCGGTGCAGGTCGGGTTCGTCGGGCAACCTGTCAACTACACGAAACCAGGTTTGTTGTCGTGGTGGCTGTTTTTCGGTGGTAACAAACGCCGGCGGCTGTACCGGGCGGAACTCGAACGGCCGTTGCCGCGTTACAAAGCGACTAAGCTTCTCGGGAATCTCACCATCGGGATTGTAGTCGGCTGCACTGGCCAACTCTTCCGGTGGCGGTACATCGCACATCGGGTCCTGGTGTTCGAAGCCGCTCTCTTCCACCTGGAACGAGGCCGCCATATGGAATATCTGCTGACCGTGTTGGATGGCCACCACACGCCGGCTGGTAAAACTGCGACCATCGCGACTACGATCGACGTCGTAGACGATAGGTGCTGCGACATCGCCGGGTCGGAGAAAATACGCGTGCAGCGAATGAACGGTGCGCCCATGAACGGTCTGTTGCGCAGCGGACAGGGCCTGTCCCAGGACCTGGCCACCAAAGACGCGCGGGCTGCCTATGTCACGACTTTCACCGCGAAACAGGTTCTTCTCCAGGCGCTCGAGCTGGAGCACATTGATCAGATCGTCAACAGGCGATGTCATCTGGCCGGCTTCCTCGCGATTAAAGCGGCAGTGTAGCAATTTCCTCTGTTAGCAATCGTTGCCATTGACGGTAACGGTTTGGCAACTTGCTCCCGGGCTGCGGGTTGAATCGTTGGCTCTCTGCGATTGGCCAGTTGCCGGGCAGTCCGGCCGCAAGCCGCGCCAGTCCGCTGATGGTCGCCTCGGCCTGTGCACTACGCCACACGACACGGCCACTGAGATCGGCCAGCCCCTGGCATAAACCATCGGCACGCGCCAGGCCGCCACTGACAATAATCTCGCGCTGCTCCCAGTCGGGAATTTCCACCAGGTTGTCCTGCAAAAGGAACAGGATGCTCTCCAGTACGGCGGTCAGTTGCGCCGCCTTGTCGCCCTCACCAATGAAGCGCGATGGCATGTGCGCCACCCAATGCGGTGAGCCAATGCCGGAAACACCATTGAGGAAAAATGGCAGGTCATCGGCGTTGCCGAGACTCGCCGCGGCACTATCGATGTCGCCGGTTGCCGTCGATGGTTGCACGACGCTCAGTGCACTGGCGGCACCATTGACCGTACCTTCGAGTACAACCGAGCGTTGGCTGTCATCGACCCAGGCCACACTACGCAGTAATTGGCTGCTTGCCGGCAAGGCATCCACTGGTGCCAGCAGAAATGCACCAGTGCCGATGTTGATATAAACACGGTTGGTCTGCAGCTGGCCGTGGGCGAACACGGCCGCAGCCTGGTCGCCGGTACAGACTTCCAGCGGGACAGATTGCAGCGTACCGAAAGCGGCGCGGTTGCCAACACAGACTGGCAGGAACTGCTTTGGCACACCAAAAGCCGTCGTCAACTGTGTCGACCAGTCGCCGCTGCTGACATTCCAGAGCAAGGTGCGCGAAGCATTGACCGGGTCGCACACCAGCGGACTGCCAGCCAGGTTGCGAAACAGCAGGAAACTGGCCACCGGGCCCAGCGCCAACCTGCCATCGCCGGCGGCTCGTGCGACTGCCGGCAGGTTCTCCAGGCACCAACGCAGCTTACTTGCACCGTAGTGTGGCGAAGCCACCAGCCCGGTGATGTCAGCTATAACTTCGCCCGATGGCGCATAGCGGGCGAGCAGATCCCCGGCCCGACGATCCTGCCACGACAGTACCGGGCTGAGCGCTTCGCCGGTAATCCGGTCCCAGCAAACGACACTCGAACGCTGGGTTGCCAGCGCGGCGACATCGGCATCGGGCCCATTTGCGAGGACTTCCCGGCAGACCGAATCTACCGAGTCGGCGAGTTCGTCCGGGTCGTGCTCGACCCGCAACTGGCCATCGCGTCGCGTCGAGATCGAACGGCGCGCCGCAGCCAGCAGATTGCCACGACCATCAAACAGGCAGGCACGGGTGGACTGGCCGCCCTGGTCAATGGCCAGCACTGTGCGACTCATGCCGGCGCCAGCGGCAACCGTGTCGTGTCGCCACGCTGGCGACGCCGTGGCAAGAATGGACGCATGCTTCGCACTACACGTTCAGCGGTCGCCCGATAGGCGGTGAGCTTGCCACCATAAATCGTCAGCAGTTTTGCCGCCTTTGGATCATCGAGTTCGAGTATCGTTTCGCGCGAGCGATGAAAGGCGTGCCCTTCCCCGGCCGGCAGTACACGTAAGCCAGCCCAGCCACTGCGTACCCGATCGCGGGCGGTACCGCCCAGCTGCGGAAAGTAATGCTCGACCACCGAGACCAGGTAGTTACGCTCCGCGGGCAGGATATGGACATCGTCCGGATGCCCGCGATAGCGCACTTCAGTCGTACCCACCAGTGTGTGACCCTTGCGAGGCATGACAAATACCGCCCGCCCGTCGCGTGGACTCTCGACGTAATACATACCCTGGTGACAAAACGGCTCGAATTCGAGGTGACTGCCCTGCACCAGGGTAAGCGGCAATGCTTGCTGCACTGGTGTGATTCGTTCGAGGACCTCATGCACCCACGGGCCAGCGGCATTTACCACGAATCGCGCTGAGCAAGTTGTGCTCTCGCCGCGATGACGGATTTCGAGTTCCGCCCCCTCGGCGTGTAACTCGATTGCTTCGACCCGGGCCTCTGTCAGCAATCGTGCACCCAGTGTCTGGGCCGAGCGCATGACTGCCCGGGTCAGAAGACGATCGTCAGTTTGCGCATCGTGATAACGAAACACGGCGCGCAAACCCTCGGTGCGTAACCCATCGAGCTGATCCCAGCGCGAGCGCGGCAATGACCCAAACGTCGTACCCCTACTGAAACCGGCCAGCAGCGCATACAGGCTCAGCCCGGCACGGATTAATAGCGGTGACCGCCGCGTTGTGTCATAGACGGGTATATGAAACGGCTGCAGCTTGACCAGCTCGGGCGCCAGCCGCAGCAACAGCGCCCGTTCGCGCAAGCACTCCGCGACGAGTCGGAACTCGTATGACTCCAGATAACGTAGCCCGCCGTGGATCAGCTTGCTCGACTTACTCGAGGTTCCGGCAGCGAGGCGATCCTTTTCAATAACGATGACAGAGTGACCCGCCGCCGCGGCTGCCTGGGCAACCCCGACACCGTGAATGCCACCACCGATGACGGCGACGTCAAACCTGGTCATGCCATTGTCTTTTTAATTCTGCGGCACGCATGCTTTCGAAATGACTGGCGCCACGTTCGAGCAATGTGTGTACTTCAGAAATACTGGCAATCTCGTATATCGCCCAGTGCCACGAACCCTGCCATAGCAGCCCACGTGGTGGCAGACGGACCTGGTTACAGAAAACAAAGTCGGGCGACAAGGCCTGCAAGCGCACCTTCGCTGCATCGTCATAGGCGCTTAGAACCCAACCTGTACCCAGGCCGTCAATGGACTGCAAGAGCTCCAGCACATCGTAGTCGAAGGATATGACCGTTATCTTGTGGGGCGAGGTGCGCAGCAGTGGCAAGGCGGCCTCGATGACACGCTGTCGCCCGAAGGCACGCAGGCTGTGTCGCTTCAGTTCGACAAACAGATGTAGCGGCGGCGCCGATTCAAGTGCCTGCAAAACACGCTGGAGCGATGGCAGTCGCTGCGATTGGAATGTGTCACCGAATCGTGAAACTTCACCGACCCCGATGTCGGTCAGTTCGGCAGCCAGGCCTGCGCTGACGATACGCTCGAGACCGGCTGTACGGGTCAGTACGGCGTCGTGGGACAGCACCGGCACCCGATCGGCGCTGAGCTGGACATCGAATTCGAGATGACGGATGCCGCCGTCGATGGCGCCCTGCAACGCAACGACAGTATTTTCCGGATAACGCGAAGCTTCGCCGCGATGCGCTATGAACGTCGGCGCACTGCTCATCGAACGCACGCTAGCACACCGCCGCTGCGCGCGCGAGCACAGCATCTGTACTAAGCTAAAGCCTGTCATTGCTGGGGAACTCCGAACATGCCGGCACGCTACCAAGATCTCGTTTCGACCCAGGTAGTCGCACACCATCTCGACGATGCCGACTGGGTATTGCTGGATTGCCGTTACGATCTGACCGATAGTGACGCCGGCAACAATGCGTACGCTAGCGCTCACCTGCCCGGCGCCGTTTACGCCGACCTCGAACGGGACCTGTCGTCGGCCCCGACCAGCAGCAGTGGCCGTCATCCGTTACCCCAGCCGGCAACACTCGGCGCCAGGCTTGGCCAGTGGGGTGTGGACAAGCACACTCAACTGGTCGTCTACGACGACAGCGGCGGCGCATTTGCCGCCCGTGCCTGGTGGCTGGCGCGCTGGCTGGGGCATGAGCATGTCGCCGTGCTGGATGGCGGCTTACGCGCATGGCAGCGCCACGGCTTGCCAATGACGACGACGGTGGACTCACGCGATGCTGTCGCGTTCGAGTTCGATGAACATGCTGACTGGTGCGTGGATGTAGACCAGTTGCAAGCCGAATTGGCATCGGGCGCGCTACTGCTGGACGCCCGCTCCGCCGATCGCTTCATGGGCGACATTGAACCACTGGACAGCCGCGCCGGCCATATTCCCGGCGCGCACAATTACCCGTTTGCCGCCAACCTGGACGAGCGCGGCCACTTCCTGCAGGCAGCCGAACTGCGCGCCTGTTTCGATGCCGCCAGTGGCGACCACAATGCCAGTGAGATCATTTGCATGTGTGGCTCCGGCGTAACGGCCTGTCACAACCTGCTGGCCATGGCGATAGCAGGACTGCCGGGTGCGCGGCTATATCCCGGCTCGTGGAGTGAATGGTGCAGCGACCCCGACCGGCCGGTCGCAACCGGCCCTGATTGCTGACTCGCAGTCACCGAGCCGGTACCATCGCCACGCCGCCGGCCATTGTGAACGCATCTATGCGTATTCTTTGTATAACTTCGCAACGCGCTTCGCTGACCAACGTTCGCCCTGAAGCGGAAATCTTTATTGGCCTGCAGGCACGCGGCTGCGATGTGACCGTTATGACGGAGGCGGACTCCGATTATGCGCCGATCATGCGTGAGGCTGGCATCACAGTGGTCGACTTCCATACGCAGGGCAAATTCGATCGCGCCGCGATTAGCTCTATACGCACACAACTGACCAGCCACGATATTGTCTACGCCTTTAACAACAATGCGATTGCCAATACGGTACGCGCAGCACGCGGCAGTGCCGTTAAAGTCGTTACCTATCGGGGACAAACCGGCAACATCAGTCGCTGGGATCCATTCGCTTACCTGACCCACCTGCATCCGCGGGTCGACAGGATCATTTGTGTCGCCGACGCGGTTCGCCGCTCGCTGGTTCCGCAATTACGCAATCCGGACAAGGCCGTCACTGTCTACAAAGGGCACAACCCGGACTGGTATGCAGATATCGAACCGGTGCAACGCGCAGCGTTGGGGATCCCGGCGGACGCCGTAGCCCTGGTCTGTGTCAGCAACTACAGGCCACGCAAGGGCATCGAGTACCTGCTCGAAAGTCTCGCCGATGCACCACCCGACCTGCACCTGGTACTGGCCGGTGCCGGAACCGATGCCGACAAGCTGCAGCAACTGGCCGCAAAAACTATCGGCACTGAAAGACTGCATGCGCTCGGCTACCTGGAGGACGTATTGCCGTTGACCCGCAGCGCCGATATCGCCGTGTTACCGGCGCTGCGACGCGAAGGCCTGCCAAAAACAGTCATCGAAGCCATGGCCTGTGCCCGACCGGTGATCGTGACCGACACCGGCGGCAATGCCGAGCTGGTGGCAGACGGTGAGACCGGCATAGTCGTTGCACCGGGCGACCGCAGTGCGATGGGTGCCGCCGTCAGCCGATTGGCATCCGATGCGTCATTGCGCGAGCGTATGGGTGCGGCGGGCCGTGAACGAATTGCCCGACACTTCAATGTCGGGCAAACCATTGAGCAAACTTATGCCGTCTTTTCGTCGTTGCTCGAGAACAAAGGCTAGTCTTCGCGCTCAGTGATCTCGATCAGGTGATAGCCGAACTGAGTCTGCACTGGTCCATGGACCTGGCCGACATCGCCACTGAATACCACTTCGTCGAATTCCTTGACCATCTGGCCCCGACCGAAGCTTCCAAGATCGCCACCACGCTGGCCTGATGGACATTGCGAATGGGTCTTGGCCAGTTCGGCGAAATCGCCGCCCTGCTCGATCTCGGTCTTGAGGTCGATGCACTGCTGTTCGTCATTGACAAGGATGTGACGCGCACTTGCTGTGGTCATGGTATCTCCGCGTATTTAGGCAGGAATGAGGGCAGCATGCTACGACAAACACCGCAGCAAGGTCTAACTCGTCTCAGAAGCCGAAGCTGCCCTGTTGCGGCGAGGCCGGGGACCGATCCGCACAGGCCAGCATCGCCGCCAGGCCCGACGATTTCAGCCGTTGCCGCGCCAGTGCCTTCTCCAGCAAAGCGCGCTGGCCCAGTATTACCACGCCCTGGCGGGCCCGGGTGAGCGCGGTATAAATCAGCTCACGACTGAGCAGTCCCTTATCTTCGTCCGGCAACACCAGTACTACCCGGTTGAATTCCGAGCCCTGCGACTTGTGCACCGTCATCGCATAGACCAGTTCGTGCTCGGGCAGGCGCGACAATGGAAACAGGCGCGCAACACCATCGCTACCGGGAAAGGCCACGCGCAGGCCGTCGTCTGTCTCGGTGACGATGCCGATATCGCCGTTGAACAGTTTCGCTGTGTAGTCATTGCGTTTGACCAGTACCGGTACGCCGGGGCCCCATTCGCGTGAGGTCTCTACCAGGCCTTCACTTGCCAGGGCCTGGCGGACTATCTGGTTGATCCTTTCCACGCCGGTCGGGCCATGACGATAAGCGCAAAGGAAACGAAAACGATCAAAGGCATCCAGCTGCTGCAAAGGCCCGGCACCGCCTCGCACAGCGCTGGCATAGTCGCTATAACCGTTCCGCACCTGTTCGCGCAAAACCCGGTCCTGCTCGTCGGTGTCTTCGACCAGGCGAACCTGATCGTTGTTCTCTAACGCAGCCATAGCCTCGCCGGCCTTACCGCGCTGGATTGCCTGCGCCAGCCGGCCAATACCACCACCCGCCTGGTAGCGATAGCTGTGTCGCAGTTCGACGACGCAATCCTGCAACCGCGACAGTGTCGGCCTGGATTCGACCTGTACGCCCAATCCCGCCAGGCGCGTGGCAAAGTCGCTGCTGAATCCCGTTGTATCGCTGCAAATGTCCGACAGGACGGAACCGGGATCGACTGAATCGAGCTGGTCCTTGTCACCGAGGATAATCAGTCGCGACGATAGCGGCAGCGCTGCCAGCAGCCGACTCATCAATGCCACCCCGATCATCGAACCTTCATCGATGACGACGATGTCGTAGGGCAGCTGGCGGTCTTTATCGTAGTGACAACGGTTGGTCGCTGGCCGCACCCCTAACAGCCGATGCACGGTCACCGCATCGGTGGGCAGTCGTTGTGCCACGTCGCCAGGCAACTGTTGGCTGGCGGAGCGGATCGATTCACTGACTCGTGCGGCCGCTTTACCTGTCGGTGCCGCCAGCGCCACGCGAGCGTCGGGCTGGCCCGACATCAGCAGCGACAGCAACCGGGTGACAGTGGTGGTTTTCCCCGTCCCGGGACCACCGCTAATAATCGTCAGCGGCCGCAGGGCAGCAACGGCCACCGCCGTTTTCTGGTCCGCTTCTTCGGTTTGCGGAAACAGTCTCGATAGCCCGGCTGCCATATCTGCCCCGGCGGCCGGGGATGGCAGTACCTGGCTGGCGCGCTCGATCAGGGCATCGGCAACGGCACGTTCGTAATGCCAGTAGCGGGCAAGATAGAGTCTGCTATTGCTATCCAGGATCAGGGGCGTATCGCGCTCTCCCGGCTCGCCGACGAAATCCTGTTTTGCCAGTAAACTCGTCAAACCGGTCAGGTCAACGGCAGTCTGCTCTTCTGCAGCGAAACGATCGAGACGCACCGAGCTGTGACCTTCGACGGTCGCACGGACAAGGTAGGTGACCAGCTGCTGCAGGACCTTGTCACTGACATCTAACTGGCGCAGCGCCTGGCGGGCGAGGAACTCGCCCTGCTCGCCCGTGCTCACGGCGCCGCTCCGGCGAGCAGTTCGGTCAATGCAGCAACCAGTTCCAATCCGGGCTTATCCAGGTACACACCGAGGTCGTTGCCGTTGTCGGGATGCATGCCCCGTACGAACAGGTAGGCAACGCCACCGAAGTGCTGCTTAAAGTCATAGCCGGGAACGGTTTGCTGCAGATGCAGGTGTACCGCGACAGAATAGACGAGATATTGCAGGTAATAATCATGTCGCGCCATCTCCTGCGCTAATTCATCCCGGCCATAAGCCTGGCGTCCTGCTCCGAGCCAGTTCGACTTGTAATCGATGACATAGAAACGCGCCTCGTATTCGACGACAAGGTCGATAAAGCCGTGGAAGAAACCGTGCGCAACTTCAAAATCGAGCAATGCGATGCGTTGCGCGATCGGATCCGGCCACCGCCTCGACTCCAGTACGGAACGTAACGCACTGGCATCGAGACCAGCGGTCGGAAAATAAAATTCCATCTCGTCGATACGCTGGTCCCGGCTGATATCGACCAGCCGCAGGTTATTGCGATCATCTATCGGTGTTCGTGCGACATCGTGCACCATTTTTGCGAGTAGCGGCGCCTGTTCGGTGCTAAAGCCGTGCCGTTGCAACTCGGTGGCGGCGGTAGCTGCCAGTGTCTCTAGGCTCGCATCAAAGGCACTATGTTCGAAAAGGCTGTGTATGCACCGACCGGCCCGCGCCCCTTTCGGAAACGCTGCGATACCAGAAAGCCCGGCGGCATCAGCAACCAGATCGCGACCGCCGGACAAGGCATCGTAATCGCGTGTCTGGTCCGTCGCGGCGTGCACCAGCGCACTAAAACTCGATACCCGCCGTGCCCGTGGCACCGGTTGTTTTAACTGCCGGGCCGCCAGTCCGGCGGCGGCATCTGCGTTTGCCGGGGCACTGTTAGCTGACGAGGCCGGCAACGCGACTACGTCAGTTGAAGCCAGCTGCTGCAACGGTGCAATCATGTCTGATCCGGGCATGGACTTGACTCGTGTAGCGACATCGTTGTGCTCGCAGTCTTCGCCACCGTGTAACAGCCATGCCACGGCGCTATGTTCACTTCCACTCACAGCACCCCACGCCGCCACCGAGTAACTCTTTGCCCGGGTCAGGGCAACGTAGGCAAGGCGTATGTCCTCGGCCAGTTCTTCTTTTTCGGCCTGCTGCCTGTGCGTATCGAGAGCATCAGTACCGAGGTCCAGGCAGCGTGTTTTGCCGTCGTGGAATCTGGCGATTTCCTTTTCTTTGTAGCCGCCACGTACGGCCATAAAGGGACAAAAAACAAACCTGTGCTGCAAACCCTTGGCGTAATGAATAGTCTGGATCTTGACCAGGCTGCGATCGGTTTCCAGCCGCAGCTTGCCAGCGTCATCCCTGCCAGCGTAGCGTCGTTTCTGGCGCAACCAATCGAGCAACTCCAGCGGCGATGCACTGCGGCTTGCGGCCTGGGCCTGCAGCAGCTCCCCCAGGTGCAGGTGATTGGTCAGCGACCGATGCCCATAGCGCAGTGACAACAGCCGCTGTTCTACCGCAAATATCTCATTCATTTGCTGGAATGCGCGACCGAAACTGTGTCTGGCCCAGCTCTCGCGCAGAGCAGCGAAGCGGTCGAGGATCGCCTGCCAGCGTGTATCGTCTTCATCCAGCTGCACCAGCCTGGCTGCATCCCAGCCCAGCATGACCGTGGACAGGGCAGCACGGACCGCTTTTACATTACTGTCGTTGACGATGCCGTTGAGCACAATTTCGACATCGTGTGCTTCCTGCGATTCAAATACCTGTTGGTCGCCCAGGTTAACGCAGGCTACACCGCGGGCGGCCAGTGCATCACGCAGCAACTGACCCTGCTTATGAGATCGGACAAGGATAGCAATATCGCCCGCGTCCACCGGCTGATCCAGGCTCAGCAGTTTCACAATTTCGCTGGCCGTCGCATTGGCCACCAGGTCGTTGTATTCCTGCTTGCTCAGGCGAGTCTTGTCATCGACCGCCACCGTCCACCAGGTCGATGCAGACAGCCCCACACCGGGAACGCCTTCATCTGACTCGTGCGGCTTCGATGGACTGAATGCAATGCCCTCAGTCAGGAAGGCGTTGGAATGCCGACCAAACAAGGCATTGACCGACTCCACGATCGTCGGACGCGAGCGCCGGTTGGTGGTCAGCCGTTGCGGGGTACCCACTGTTTCCCGGGCGTCGAGGTAAGCGTATACGTCGGCACTGCGGAAACCATAGATCGACTGCTTTGGGTCACCGACAAAGAATATCGGCAGCTTCTGCTGTACGAACAGCTTGTCGAATATGGCGAACTGTACCGGGTCGGTGTCCTGGAATTCGTCGACCAATGCCACCTTGTAGCGTTGCCTGACTGCACCCATCACCAGGTCCGCATGGTCTGACTGCAACGCCTGGTCGAGGTCATTCAGCAGGTCATCGAAGTGGCGCACCCCAAGCTCAGTCTTGCGCTCTCGTAGTGCCTTTCGACCGTAACGGATCAGCTCGGCGCGCAGGTGTACCAACTTACTTCTGTGTAACTCCTCCATCGTCGACGCACTGTCTATCAACGCTCTCGCCATTGCGCCGACTGGTTCAGACGCATGCTCGGCTAGTCGTGCAAAAAAGTCTTTGTCCGCAAGGACCTTTAACGGATCTTTCAGGCCGTCGCCAATCTCGCGGGCGCGCTTGAGCACTGCTTTTCTGCTGCTTGCATTGCTGACGCCCGCTTTTAGCTGCTCGTCTGCATTGCCTTCGTAATTCGCCCAGCCTGCGCGGAACGCTTTTAGTGCTGCTTCGTAGCGCTGTTCGGCCCGTGCGATGTCGGCCATGACGACATCGTTAACGGACAACAACCTGGTGCGTGGAGAGGTAAAGTAGTCAGCAAATTTCTTTGTCAGCTTTTCCGGTACAAAGCCTTCTTTTGCCAGAAAACCGAGCCAGCGCCCGGAGCCATCCGCGGTAGCCGAGCGCCAGAAGTCCTCGACGACTTCGCGCCGCAGCTCATGATCCTCTGTCAGCATTTCGATATCGAAGCCAGTACCGATCTCAAAGGCAAGGTCATCAAGCAGGCGCTGGCAAAAAGCATGTATGGTCTGGATCGAAGCCTGGTCAAACGCCTGCAATGCGTTGTCGACGTGCCTTTGTACCCGGACCAGGTCACCGTCACATTCAGCAACCACAGCGGCCGCCTCGCCTTGCAGCTCTTTCTGTGCGAGTGCCACACGCAACTCTGCCAGCCTTGACCGCACCCGTTGCTGCAATTCCGCTGTCGCAGCATCGGTGAAACTGACCACCAGCACCTCGTCCACCTGCGCTACACCGGTCGCGATCAGGCGGACAAACAGCGTGACAATACTGTAGGTCTTGCCGGTGCCGGCGTTGGCCTCGACCAGCGTGGGATTGCCCAGCTGTATCGTCAGCGGATCAAAGTCAGCTGGCGTCGTCATGACTCGTCCATCGCTACGTTTAGCGGGAGCAGGATTTGATCAGCCAGATCAAAGCAATGCGTGATTGGCGGATGGGCACCGTAGAGACGCCTGATATGTGGGTCCTCGCCTTCACCCTTCGGCCCGAAGTCCGTGCCGTTAAACACAGACAACGCGGCCTTTGAGGCTGCCGCCCGTGACTTCGGGGTATCCCCCTTCTTTGCCAGCGTCGTTGAATAGGCCAGCGCTGTGGCTGGAAAAAATGGCAACGGCACGGACTGGCCCTCATGGAAATGCCGGACTAACTGCGCCAGGTACTTCTCTGGCTCGTCGACCGGTGCTACAGCAAGGTTGGTGTCTAATGAGTACCAGTTCGAGGACTTGGCAACGCCATCGGGCGCAAGCAGCTGCCAGGCAAGGTGTCGCAGCCACAAAGCGATCCTGTCCGCAGCCCGCGTTTTACCTGCGCGAAAATCAACGTAGCCGTCGCGGGTTCCAACAAGTCGGCAATGCAGCTCGGTGTCAGCTATGTCAATCGTCCCCTCGACCGCCTCAGTGAACAGGTCGCGTTGCGGAATCTGCTGTGCCAGTTGCGCCACTTCGTCGACCAGCTCACCCAGCCGATGCTCGGCAAACGGGCCAGGCGGTGCGAATGATGCAAAACGCAGGTGTTCGAGAATTTCCGTGCGACTGCGTCCGGCCAGCCGCATCTCCAGCGCTCGCTCGCGGGCCTGCCAACCTTCGAGACCGCGCACCGTCACCGGAAGCGTGGTGTCGATTACCGTCTCATAGTTGTTGTAATCAATTCCAAGTCGCTGACGCAGCCAGTATTTCGATGGGTCCTTGTAGAACCTGATCAACTCGTCGAGTTCGACCGACCTGGTCTGCTCAGCAAGCGCTGGCATCGAGTCCGGCACAAACTCGGGCTGTATGTCGCCGTCTGCCATCGCAGCAGCGCTGGCGCGGGTAGCGGAATAGCTGAACAGTCGGTCGTCGCGACCATCGAAGTAACGTCTGCTGGCACCGTGCAAGGGATGCTCGGTAACGACCACAGCAGTTGCACCGTTTGCTGCACTGAAGTGTTCGTTACAGTATTCGATAAGCTCCGTAACCAGCACAGAGGGCGGTCTTGACTCGTTATCCCGCACGCCGCGGCCGCAGTGGCTGAGATAAAACACCTCGCGCGCATTGAGCAAACAGTCCAGAAAAGCAAAGCGGTCGTCGCCGCGTCGTGACCGATCGCCTCGTTGTGGTGAGCGCGCGATCAGGTCGAAGCCAGGCGGGCTGTCGCGTCGCGGAAAAGCCTGGTAATCCATCCCCAGCAACGCAATGACTCGCATTGGTACGGTGCGCATGGGCGTTATACCGCAAAACGTAACCCCGGCGCCGAGAAACCCCGTCTGACGTTGCTGCGAACCCAGCCAGTCGGTCATCCAGTGCAGAACGGTAGCCAGGTTGAATGTCGACTCGTTGTTCGCCGCCGTCGCATACTCATGCAACTTCGCAAGCGCATCGCGCAACAGCTGGGCCTGTACCTCCTCGGCCTGGTCGGGCTGAAAAAACAGGTCGAGTTGCCGCTGCAGCCAGCCTGCCCATTGCTGAATCGTACGCGGACGCTGGCTATCGCGATGGAACACGGCCAGCCGTTCGACAAACTCAGCCAGCGCAGCCGCTACCAGCGCGTCACTACCCTCGATTTCGGAAAATAGTAATGTGCTTTTATGGATGCCCTGTTTATCGTCCGGCAACATCCACCCCAGCAACATCGACGATAAGCCGTATTCCCACGTGTGCAGTCTGGCAGCGTCGCCCTCCAGCCCGGGACGGTTGTTCTCGTCCAGACCCCAACGGATTCCGGTTTTGTGTATCCAGCTACGCAGGCTGGCGATGTCGTCGGGCTGCAGCCCAAATCGTCTGCGCACGGCGGGGTTATCCAGTAGTGCCAGCACCTCGTTGGCATCGAAACGCGATTGCTGCAGTCGAGCGATAGCAAGAAAGCTCGCAACCAGTGGCTGGCCCTGCACGTCGTCGCTGCCACAGATGCGGTATGCGATACGCTCACGACTACCAAAGACCGCATCGATGCAGGGTGCGTATGTCTGGATGTCCGGTGTCATTACCATGACAGCGGACGGTTCGAGCGTCGCATCGGCATCAATCAATGCCAGCAACTGATCGTAAAGTACTTCGACCTCGCGCATCGGCGTATGACAGGCGTGCACCTGCAGGCTACGGTCCCCGGCGTGCAAGCCGATGGGCGTTGCTGGCTCCTCAAGGTCGAGGATCTGGCCATGCAGGTGGTGCAGCAACGAATCGTCGGCAGGGTCGACGAAATTGTCATCGTTAACAGCCGCACTGGCATCGACCATGTCAATCAGATCGCGTGCCTGTCGACCCCAGGAAGCCAGCAGGCGGTTTCCATGTTCTAGATATAGCGCCTGCTGATCGCCGACCCCGGCAATACGCGGTGCATCCTGGGGAGCGACAATATCGCCCCAGTAAGCACGACTCGGATTGGGGATAAGCAAGTGCACATCTACGTGCTGCGCTAACCACTCGAGGACTTCGAAGTAGCCCGGCGATAACAACGGGATGCCGAGCAAGTAAACCGGCCGGGTCAGGACTGCCTGCACCGATTCGGAGCTGAGGGTCTCAAGACGGGCTCGCAACGCCATCCAGTCTGGTTCACCGGTATGTTGGGCCAGTCGCTGCCACAAGCGCGCCTGCCAGTCTGTTTCTTTGCCAGCTGATGCCCGCGCGATCCAGCGCGGGCGGTACACGATGTACTGGTCAAACTGAATGGCCAGCTTTTGCGCCAACTGGAATCGCCGCAACTCGTCGCTGTCCCGCCACGGGCCCAGCGCATCGTTACCGGGTTCCTGCAATACTTCTTCGAGTAACTCAAACAGCCGCAGCGTCATGATACGGATGTCATAGGGTGAGGTGTCATTGACGTCGGGCAGCAAAAGATGGAACAGCCGCCATACAAAACTGCCGGGCAAGACGAATTCGAGATTGGCGCTGATACCGTGATTGTTGGCCAGCGACATCCAGGTCCAGCGCGCAATGCCGGTCTCGGGAATGACAATGGTCTGTCGTTGCAGAGGTGAGTTACTGTGCTGGCGCAACAGCCGGCCGAGCTCGTCGACCAGCAACTCGTAGCGATTACTATGGAAGACCCGTAACACGATGACGGCAGTGTAACGCGAATCCTGTTTGTCTTTGCAGCAAAAAAAAGAACCGGCCAGTGGCCGGTTCTTACGTCATTCGGACAGGACCGTATTTAATGCGATGCGGCGCGCAACAACTGCAGCGGATCCAGCGCGTCCAGTCGCGGCGTCCGCAGGAAATGCGCCTGCGCCTGGACGAAATTGGTTGCACATTTCAATGCATCGGGTCCGGCGTCGCATTGGGTCCCGAACATGTTTTGCCAGTCCGGGCAGATATCGACGATACCGGCCATGATGGCTGGCGCCGCCCCGGGTTCTTCGATCTCAGCCGCCAGTGCCTGCACCGTCAGGTATCCGGCCTCGATACGGCAGCTATCGCCGGCCAGGTTGACCACCGGCGGATCGAGATCCTCGGGATGACCTTCGTAGTGACAGAAATAGAGGTGGAATGGCTCGCCGGCTGCCATGGCCAGGGCATCAGCGGCATGCCGGCCCAACATCAGTGGAACTCCCTGCCCTTCGAACTGGATTGCTGTCGCCACGTTGGCCAGCTGGCTGTCGACTGGGCCACCACCAGCCGCTGACGGTTCGATCATCGCCTGGGCCCAGACATTCAGCGTCTGCCCGATCAGCGCCTGATTCTCGAAACCAATAAACGAACCTTCTGTCGCACTCACGCAACGACCGTCGCATACGCCCGGCGGCCAGCCACCGGTGCCAGCGTTGACTTCGAAAGAGCAACCCCAGTCGGGTGTGCCTTCGGGCTTCTCACCGCGCCATACACAAATGTCTTCGACGGTAAAGCCTCCCGGGCCGTAATCGCAAAACGATCCCGCTGCGCAATCGCCAGAAAAGTAACAGTTACACGGCGGCTGTTCCGGGTCGGTTGCGGTCGGGCCTGGCGTCCCGAAAAAGCTCGCCTTCATTATGGTCAGGTCAACGAAGTTGGTAATCCCGTCACCGTTAAGATCAGTGTCGGTGTCACCGGTCGAGAAGAACGCGCCCTTCATAATAGTCAGGTCGGTAAAATTCACCGCACCATCGTTGTCGAGATCAGGATCGCACATGTTCCCGAAGTGATCGCCATCGGTATCGCGTTGCGCCGGATTCGCCACAAGCGTGCAGTTATCTTCATTATCACCGAAACCGTCATCGTCGGTATCGCAGTAATTGGGATCGGAGCCGTTGGTACATTGATTGATTACTTGTGCCTGCGCCATGAATGGCAGCAGAAGCAGAAGCACGAGCGCGTTGCGCAGTTTCATCAGGAAATCCCCCGGTATATCAATAGTGTATTTTTGTTATTTCCCCCGATAGTAGACCGCGACGGCATGTAGTGGCAATTCCTGTGTTCTTCGGCCTGTTCTGACAAACCGGTTATGTCAGGTTGAAAAACACTGTCAAATCATCGTTGCGCTTTAGTTTCAATGCTCTAAACTGTGCCTCGACAGGGGGACGACAGCCGTCCACTAAAAAATATAGAAATATAAGAAAACGGAGCGGTCAATGAGTGATAAAAAGGGGGCGCCGCCCAGCGCGTTCATATGCGGAGAATGTTTCGAAGCGCAGCGAACGGTAGCCGGGGTAGACGAGTACTATTGCGAGCACAACCATGTCTGGGCGATCAAGCGACCCGATGGCGGCTGGTTGCTGAGTACGCAGATTTCGCCGGAGGATCACAAGGCATTGCTCGACGATGCCCGGCGAATGCAGTTGCGCGACGACACCGGGACCTATGACTCCAGCACAGAGTTGCGCGTGCATTGATTTTTTTACGCTACGGCGCGAGCCGTTGTCTGATTTACGCTAACCATAATAACGATAGCGGTCCTGAGGCCGCACGACAGTAAGAACCCGCTGTGCCCGGTGTGACGGGCGCTGCTTCCAAATAGGCGGATCAATAGATATGCGAAATTTTTCAGTCGCGGTGACATGTCTCGTGCTGTTGCCGGTCACCTCTCTCTACGCAGCGCAACCCGATGGCAGCGGTGCCATCCGCGCTACCAGTACCGGACCAGTCCAGATCTCGGTCGACGGCGAACGCGCCAGCTTCATCCGAGCTGACGGTGACCTGTTGCCGGACGTAGCCGCTGGCGATGCAAAGACGAAGAGTGCCGTCTTCTTCGAACGCCACGGCCAGGTACTAGGTCTGGGTATGGGCTCGCAACTGCAGCAGCTGGAAGAACGGGCCGATGACTGGGGCAATCGAGTAGTGCGTTTCGAGCAACGCCATAACGGCGTACCGGTTTTCGGTGCCTGGGCGAGAGCCAATCTCGATAATCGCGGTCGGCTACGAGCGGTCAACGGTGACCTGGTCGATGACATCGCAGTATCGACCAAGCCGGCTGTCGACCAGGCGGTTGCCGCATCCGCTGCGGTATACAACGTCGCCAGCCAACGACCGCTGAAGAATCTCGCTGCTGCAACGGCCGACCTGTATGTGTACCGGCTGGGTGGCACCAGCAATAAGGATGGCAGACCCATGCTTGCATGGCGTGTCGAGGTTGGTAACGGCCGTGATGTACGCCAGATAGTTTTTGTCGACGCGCACAGCGGCAAAGTTGTCGATCAATACAACGGTATCCAGGAAGCGATCGACCGGCAGGTCTACAACGGTGGCTATGGCGCGTCGTTCCTGGTGTGGTCAGAAGGCGACAGCACGCCATATGGCGTGGCCGCTATCGATGACCTGATCGACTACAGTGCTGACACCTATAACCTGTTTAAGAACCTGACCGGCGGCAGCTACCTGTCGTGGACCGGCAACGACGCCACTATGCATGCGGTCAATAATGATCCCGGCATCAGCTGCCCCAACGCAAACTGGAATGGCGTATCGATTAACTTTTGCGACGGCACCACCAGCGACGATGTTGTCGCCCACGAATGGGCACATGCCTACACCCAGGCCACTCATGGCCTGATCTACCGCTGGCAATCGGGCGCGTTGAACGAATCCTACTCGGACATATTTGGAGAAGTGGTCGACCTTCTGAATCTCGATGGTAACGATGCCGGGCAGTCGTTGCGTAGTGTGGGTCAATGCTCACCGTCTGGTGGCTCGTTGCCGCCGACGATGACCGTCAGCACTCCAGCCGAACTCGCCGGCACTTACACCACGGGAAGTGCATCTTTCAATCCGTCCAGCGCCAACGTCGCTGGCAACCTGATCCTGGTCAACGACGGAATCGGCAGCGTAACCGATGGCTGCGAAGCAATCGGCACCAACCTTGCTGGCGCAATCGCACTGATCGATCGAGGCAGCTGCAACTTCACCCAGAAGGTGCTCAACGCACAGTCCGTCGGCGCGGTTGGCGTCGTCATCGCCAACAATGAGCCCACCGGTGTCATAACTATGGGTGGCAGCGCACCCGGGATTACTATCCCGTCGGTGATGGTCAGCTATGACGACGGCCAGGCACTCCGGAATGCCGGTTCTGCCGTGCAGGTTTCAATTCAGTACGGTGGCACCAGCGAGAACTCGATCCGCTGGCTCATGGGCGAAGACGCCTTCGCCTTCGGTGGCGCAATCCGTGACATGTGGGAGCCACGTTGCATGGGTGACCCCGGACGGGTCAGTGATGCCGAGTATCACTGCAATGGCAACGTCGACAACGGAGGCGTACACATCAACTCCGGTGTGCCAAACCATGCCTTCGCGATGCTGGTGGATGGCGCCACATTCAATGGTGTGACTGTCGATGCCATTGGTGCCGACAAGGCTGCTCACATTTACTGGCGAGCAGCGACAAACTACCAGGGGCCCAGCAGCGACTTTGCCGACCACGCTGATGCGCTCGAAGCATCGTGTGCCGATCTGCAAGGTCTGCCTTTGCCGCTGCTCAGCACCGAGACCAGCGGCACACTTGGCACGACCACCATTACTGCCGGCGACTGTATAGCGGTTGCCAATGCGATGCTGGCGACGGAAATGCGCGACGACCCTGTCGCCTGTAACTTCCAGCCCATCCTTGACCAGTCGCCACCGGCGCTATGTACTCAGGGAAGCGTGTCGCCGATGTTCGTCGAAGACTTCGAGTCCGGCCTGCCGGGCTGGACTGTCGGCAAGCGAGCGCTGGCCAATGCAGCAACCTTTGACGGCCCCGACTGGACGACCACACTGAACCTTCCTGAGCAGTGGCCCGGTCGGGCTGCCTATGGCGCCAACCTGGTCCTGGGTAACTGTGCGAATGATACTGAGGCTGGCGTGATCTACCTGGAGAGCCCGGCGATAACGATTGACAACGACGAAGCGAAGCTCGCCTTCAACCATAACGTTGCGACGGAAGCGCAATACGATGGTGGCAACGTCAAGATCAGTGTCAATGGCGGCCCGTGGACGCTGGTCCCTGCTGCGGCATTCACCTACAACAGCTACAACGGCACGCTGGTAACGAGCGACAATCCGATGGCCGGCGAAGCCGCGTTCAATGGCACCGACGACGGATCCCTGTCGAGTATCTGGGGCCAGTCGCAGGTAAACCTGACGGGGATCGCGGGTGCCGGAGATGTCGTGCACCTGCGCTTCGAAGTCGGCATGGACGGCTGCAACGGTGTCGAGGGCTGGTATGTCGACGATGTAACCGTCTACTCGTGCGCAACCGCGGTCGACAGCGACGGTGACGGTGTCAGCGACGCTAGCGACAATTGCACACTTGTTGCCAACCCGGACCAGCGTGACACTGACGGCGATGGCTTCGGTAACTTCTGCGATGCCGATCTCAACAATAACGGCCAGGTTGAATTTGGCGATCTCGTCCTCATCAAGGCGTCGTTCTTTGCCACACCGGTTTCACCGGCATGGAACCCCGACGCTGACCTCAATGGCGACAACGCGATCAACTTTCTCGATCTGCAGATCATGAAGAACACGTTCTTTGCGGCACCGGGGCCGGCTGGCCCCCTGCCCTGACAAAAGTCTGGAACGCGAAACTGAAAGGGCCGGCTCCTGTGAGCCGGCCCTTTTTCGTGCCGTAGTCAACGCAAACAGGATTAACCGCGTGGCTTGCGCAGCCGGAATCCGGCATCCCGCAGCAGCGATTGGCTACGCCTGAGGTCGTCGCTGCCGCTGTACAGCATCATGACTTTGAAGCGACCGCTTTCCTCGCGAAACCACTCCAGTCGCAAGCGGGGTTGTACAGAACGCAACTGGCGGACAAAGGCATCGGCACGATAAGGGGCATCGAAAGTAATCAATGCCATCTTGGCTTCGGTGTCGTAGCTGCGGGCCGGATCGGCCGGCAGCGCCGTAGGACCACGGCCCAGTACAAAGTCCAGGTGTCGATGAATATAGGCGCTGTACCACTGGGCGCCCTTGGGAATCACCTTGTCGCGATGAATCCTTCCCGGCCCGTAGTTGTAGGCTGCCAGAGCCAGGTGCACATCGCCGGAATACCGATCGATCATCTCGCGCAGGTAGCGCGCCCCTGCATCTACATTGCGACAGGGTTCGTACAACTCAGTCAGGCGATTGAAACCAAGATAGCGGGCTGTGGATGGCCACAGAATCTGCATTAGCCCGTGGGCATTAGCATGGGAGCGCGCACGTACATCGAAGTCGCTTTCGCCGCGGGCCACCGCCAGCAACAAAGTGACCGGCAGCCGATAGCGAACCGCCGAGCGCTCGAAACAGCTCTGGTACGGAAAAGCCATGGCCGGCTGCAAAGCCGTATCGTTGCTCATGTAGTTGCGCCAGGCGGTTTGCGTGGCGCCTGCGCTTTGCATACTGGCGAGAGCGAGAATGACAAGCAATAGCCGGATCACAGGCTGCCCCCGGCTATGCGCAACCCGGTGGTCTCTTCTATCAGGGCGATATTGGCAATGCGCTCCTCGTCGTCGTTAAAGCCCATCGCAACTTCGTACAGGGTTGGCTCAGATCGTACGACGCGGTAATCCAGGCCGGTCATTTGTGCCAGCTTATCGGCGAAAGCCTGGGCTGAGTACTCACTGTGAAACGGGTGCCAGACAGCGAACCATTGCAACGGGCTGCCATCATCGATTGCCATTTGCGCAAGTGACTGTTCGACCAACGCAAGCTCGTCGTCTGCCAGCGGTGCGGTGCCCGGCATCGCAGCGGGTGCAGAGCCGGGTTCGATTGGTGTCGCAGGCCCGGATGGTAGTGCCTGGTGCGGTTCCGTGGGGGAACCAGGTTCGGATTCCGAAACGGTCACTGTGGCAGGCCCCGTGCCGTTCGCTGCGGACGCGACGGGCCGGTCATCAACATCGGTGCGTTCGGCTAACGGCGCAGTTGAAAAGACCGGCGCTGGTTCTGCTCTGGTTTCAATGACTGCAGGCTGGCTTTGCATCTCCTCAATGGGTGCAATAGTCACAGTATCGAATGCAGCCGCCGCTGCTGGCGGTTCCGCCGTCACCCGATCCGGGCGCTCGGCGAATTCACTGACCACCCGATCGATCGGTGCCGGTGATAACAGGTACAGCAAGCCACCGAATACGGTCAGGCTGCCGACGACGAATCCAAGCATACGCACCATGTTTGTTCTCCTGTTCAGGTACCGGCGTGACGACGGCGAGGTCCGGCTTCGTAACGTACCCGTAGCTGCTCGACTGCTGCATCATGGTCGAGCCGGTCGAGCAAAGCTTCGAAGCGCTGATGCCAGTCACGCGCAATACGACGGCGACTATCGCAACCGGCCGGCAACTCGCTGATCAGCTGACCAATGCGTTGCGCGGCAACACCGCGTTGCGCCGCGATTACAAAAAACGTCTCGGTACCGAGACGACGGTCCCAGCCGATGGCATCGCGTTGGGGGAAGCGATGATCTGCGCGCTTGCCCTGGGTAAGTCCACCGGGGTGGCAGTTCGATGGGTGCAGTCGCAGCCAGTTGAGCTCGGTATCGCGCGCGATGACAAACAAGCTGGTGTCGCGGCGACTATCAAACTCAAGTGCAAAACACTGCTCTGGAAACACCGTCTTGCCACGCGGACCGACACAACGATCGCCTGGCGCGATGGCTATCGGTCCGAGCAATGCGCGCGGAGGCTGGTCGGCGGCAACGACCATGGTTGTCGAGTCGGGCGCGGGTTTGGGTCGCGACTTCGGCGATTGCGTCGGTGGCTTGCGTAACAACGGCGCCGTGGCGTAGGCACTGGCGGTATACGATTGACCACTCGCACTGCCTGTCGGGCTGAGCACTGCCCACACCTGGTATAGATTTGAGTCGACTTTGTGAATGCGTGTATCGAGCAGCAACTGACCGCGACTGCCCACAGTCAGGCGTTGTTCACCGGCGAGATTGCCGGCAACCAGCGCCGCCGCCCCATGACGAGCGGGCTGGATAACCTGTTCGTCGGCACCATCGCGACGTAAATCGCAGGCCAGTGCTCGCGCCAGGTGAGCCGCCAGCAGATCGGATTGATCGGCGTCGTAGGGCAACACGCGCAGCCCCCGGGCATCTTCGGAGACGGCGGGACGTGCGGCAAGCTTGAGCTGGGGTGTAGTTAACCGACCTTGCCACTGACGATTAAAGCCGCCGACCCACTGCTGTTCGACGTTGTCGTATAGCCGCAGGCTGACCTGCGCATTGCCACCCGGGTTGCGTACCAGTTCCAGCCCCAGCAGGTAGCCGCCGGCGACCGGTTCACAACTGGCCGGGCTATCCTGCAAAACCAGTTTAAGGTTGGGCACGGCCAGCAACCGCGAATGAATGGCGTCACGCAAAGAAGCGCTTAAGGCATCGGTACGCAACTGCACGCGGTCGCCGCTGACTACCGCGACATGGATGACTTCTTTGCGAAAGCGAGGGTGCGAACTCAGTGTTTCTATGTAAGCAGGTGCCGCATCCCGCACCAGCCAGCTGTCGAGGCTGCCATCGTCAAAGTGACTCCAGTCTCCGGAGCTGGCGCACCCGGCTACCAGCATTGACAGTAGTGCTGCCACCAGCCGCATCTCAGACCCCCTGCCGACCGAGCGCCAACTGGGCGTCGCGACCGATGACCAGGCTGCCGCTGTAGTTAGTGCGGACGAAACGCATGAGCTGTTGGCTGGTTGCGTTGGGCAGCGTCACACCCCAGGTCACAGCGTTGGCGGCACCGAGACTATTTCGGATCTCGGCCGGCACAGTGGTATCGATCATCTCGTGATATTGCGCCGGCGCCCCGGCAGCGGTGAAGCGGACATCGCCGCCATTGACCTGCATCGCGTAGAACTGCCCCTGCCGGATGGCGTAAAGACTCACCAGTCCGCGGGCAACGAGACTACGTAACACGGCATCGGACTCGAATCGCAGCGACAAGCCCTGGGTTGGAGGCGCAGGCGTTGTTGGCGTTTCGACAATTTCTGCCTGCACCACTGGTTCTACAGGTTTGTCCGGCTGCTGCGGCGCGCTGGTTTGTGGTTGTGGCGCCGGCGCACGCACCACCTGGACTGGTGGTGGCGCTACGGGCCGCGGAAGAGGTGCCGCGCGTTGCAGCTCGATGGGGGTCGGGGCTGGGGATGCAACGACGCGGGCTTTTTCAGGTGCGGGTCTGACCAGCGCGGCAGGTGTCGTTACCGGCACTGTTACCGCCGGCTTAGCGACTTCAGGTGCTGACACGGTCAGGTTATCCGTCGTGGTCACCGGCGTGGCGGGCGGTGCCGGCATGCTTTGTACGATGGCAAAGATGGCGACCAGGCAAAAAGCGAGTATGGCCATGAAGCGCATGACATCGGTCTGCAGTTCTGCATTCTCGGCTTCGGCAACGGCGGCATAAGACATTTGCCAGGGCATGATGGTCACTCCTGCTCCACTCCGTTCGATTGCTGCAGGTGCTGGTTCATTTGTTCGAGGCTTTCGCGAATCGCCAGCGCATCGGCGCGCCCGTGCTCGGTGTAGGCGCGCCGCAAGTCGGCACCGACACTGATAGTCTTGAGTACGCGCATCAGGTAACCACCGGCACCACCAAAGATCGTTGTTGATAACGCGACCAGGATGCCGCCATCGACCATGCGTTGCAGCAGCATCATGGCGCCCTCGTCGACCGTAGTAACCGGGTCGCCGAGAGCAAACAGCAATGCGTTGCGCATGCCGATGGCAGTCCAGATGACCCCGGTGCCAAAGAACATACTGATCCAGGTATCGGTGAGATGATCGACCTGGGCGATGCGATCGGGTGATTCACCGCGGCGAATACGGGCAGCCAGTTCACCCAGTGTCAGTTGAAACAGGACAATCAACACCAGGAACACCGGGACCGACAAACCAAGATTGTGATCGATCCAGGCAAACCACGCCGGCACACCGCCGGCGAGGCTGACGTAATCGGTACGACCGGCCAGGTAGAGCAAGGCCAGTCCACCGAGTGCAGCACTGGCTGCCCCACCGAGCAAACCGGATGCGAACGTGTTTGGACGTGTCGCAGTCACGAATCTACTCGGCGGCGCAGGCGGTACAGGTTGCGGCCAGGACCAGTTCGGTTTCCTTGAACAACTGGTCGGCGCGGTAATAGCTGTCGCGATCCTCAGATACCCGCAGCAAGCCCTGTTCCTTATCGGCCAGTTCCTCTTCCATACGGGTGAGCAACTCGCCCTGGCGTGGGCAACTGTACGAACAGTTGTTGTAGTCAGCGGCCAGCGACATGAACTTCACATTAAAGTAGCGGTTGTAGTAGCCCTCGGCCTGGCGCCGGCTGAGTAAGCCTGAGTCGGCAGTCCACTCGAGGAACTCACTGAAATGTTGCTTGTTTCGCGGTTTGGGATCGCCTTCGGCGATATCCATCAGTCGTGCAAAGTAAGCATCGAACAGCGGTGCACAGCCATCGCTGAGATCGTTGCGTGTCTGCTCCAGTGCTGCGCGCAGGTTGTGCCCGTCAGGTAACGAACACTGTGGGTCCGGTGTGGTCGCACAGCCAGCGAGACCGAGCAAGACAAGTAGTGGTAGTAGCAATTTAAAATTCATCCCGGTCTCCATTACTTTTCCAGGGGGCTGCGATAGGCCTGTTGGCTATTGGCCGGGGGCGGTGCCGACACCGGCGCGCCGCTGTCGATGTCGCCGAACAGGATCGACTTGACCCCGCCAACGATGGCCTGCATCTCCGGTGTAATGACACCGAAAGACTGGTTCAGCTGTTCCAGCAGCGTGGCGCGATTGATTTCTTCCTGGGTGCGGGCAATCAGCATCGCGGCTTCTTCCATATCGAGATAGATATCGGCTGCGACCACGGTCAGCGATTGCTCCTGCGCTGCGCCGCTGGAGGCCACCAGGTTGTAGTACTGCTTGAAGCGTTCACTCAGGCGCAGACCGGAGCGGCCACGCATGGCGGGCTGGCTGGCCTGGGTGGTACTGCTGGACTTGCCGAGGAGGTTTTCCTGCAAATCCCATGGGGTCATGCGCTTGCCTACCTCGGTGCGCAGGCGTTTCTCTAGACTGTTGCGGGTGCTTTCGACGGCGCGTTCCATGTCCGGCAACCGTTCCGACATGATCGTCAGCATGTCGAGATAGGTCGCGCCGAGCTGCCGGGTAATCATGTCGCAGCCCGGGTCGCCGTCGGCGCCATCGCACTTGGCCTCGACAAACAGCTGTTGCTGGGCATCGAGACGGGTGATGACCGAGTGCAGGCCACTCTCCATTTCCTCGGCAACCTCGCCGGTGTGGCGAATGTCTTCGAGGACCGTGGTCGGGAATAATTTTATCGTGGGTTGGGTTGCCGCAAACGCCGGCGCGATGACCGCCGCCGCCAGCACAGTGCAGTTGAGCGCGAATTGCCGGATGCGCCGGCGGGAAGACGAGGGTGACGTCATGTTGGTTTACTCCTTGCGTCGGGCGGCAAGTGTTGCAATCGCTTTGCTCGCCATGGTGCAAGACGCTAAACCGTGGTCGCTGAACCCAACCTGAATGTTGCGGCCCGGCCCAAGACACAACCTGAGAACAATCCCATAACCCCATAGTTCCAAATGACTTTAACCCCTCTTGTAGGAGCGGCTTCAGCCGCGATTCATTCTCGCGTCGTGGGTTGTAAGCGATACGCAAGACCGGTCGGGACTGAAGTCCCTCCTACGGCGGCGGCGCCGCCATCGCGGCTGAAGCCGCTCCTACAGGGAGCTGCGCCGCCTAGGATACGCGGGCATAAAAAAGGCCCCGGTGTACGGGGCCTTTTGCTTGGTCGTTGTTGATAGTCAGCTGCGTCGGCGCCAGCCGAACAGGCCAAGCAGTGCGCTACCCATGAGCAATACTGCTGGGGGTACCGGGACGACTGCAGCTGTCACCGAAATAT
>JABDKV010000292.1 GCA_013002045.1 Gammaproteobacteria bacterium | reverse complement strand
TCCCGACCTCTTTCTTTCCAACCTCGAACCACCGTCTTCGTTAGAAAGAAAGAGATCGGGGCTGAAGCCCCTCCTACGGCGGCTGCGCCGCCTGAAGAATCGCGGCTGAAGCCGCTCCTACGGGGGAAGGGAGGATGCGCGATCCGATCGGGGCTGAAGCCGCTCCTACGGGGGGAAGGAAGGATGCTGGGGATCGGATCGCGGGTGGAGTTGGTCCTACGTTAGAATGCGGGGCTGGGTTGGAGAGAGAGTTTTATGAGCCGCGCAATCATTATCGTGCTTGATTCATTTGGTATTGGCGCAACTGCCGATGCCGATCGTTTTGGCGATGTCGGTGCTAACACCCTGGGCAGTATCGCCCGGGTCCGGGCGGAATCGGCGCAGGGTCCGTTGAAGATTCCCAACCTGGCCAGGCTGGGGTTGTTACATGCGGCTCGTGACAGCGTCGGTGAGTTTCCGGCCGGATGCGATACCGATGTCGATATCGTCGGTGCGTACGGATATGCGCGCGAACTGAGTACCGGTAAAGACACACCGAGCGGTCACTGGGAAATTGCCGGTGTTCCGGTCCTGTTCGATTGGGGTTATTTCACCGAACGGACCGACACGTTTCCGCCGCAGTTACTTAAACAGCTGATCGATCGTGCCGGCTTGCCCGGGGTGCTCGGCAACTGTCATGCATCGGGCACAGAGATTATTGCGCAGCTGGGTGAGGAACACATGCGTAGCGGTAAGCCGATTGTCTACACGTCGGCGGACAGTGTGTTCCAGATCGCCTGTCACGAGGAGAGCTTCGGACTAGAGCGTTTGTACGAGCTGTGCGATATCGCCCGGGAGCTGGTCGACGAATACAACATCGGGCGGGTGATCGCGCGGCCATTTATCGGCACTAACGCAAACGATTTCCAACGCACTGGCAATCGTCGTGATCTTGCGGTGCCGCCACCCTCACCGACATTACTCGACAGCCTTGTTGAACACGGTGGCGAAGTCGTCAGCATCGGTAAAATTGCAGATATCTTCGCCCATCAGGGCATCACGAAAAAGGTCAAGGCAACAGGTAACGAGGCACTGGTCGATGCCACGCTCGAGGCGATGACGGAGACACCATCGCAGTCCATCATATTCACCAACCTGGTCGATTTCGACATGCTTTACGGTCATCGTCGCGACACCGAGGGTTACGCGACAGCACTGGAAGCGTTTGACCGACGCCTGCCTGAAATCATGGCGGCAATGAACGACGACGATGTGCTGGTGCTCACCGCCGATCACGGCTGCGACCCGACCTGGCCGGGTAGCGATCATACCCGTGAGCACATTCCCGTCCTGTTCTACGGCAAGAGTGTGAGTCCGGGGGCGCTGGGTGAGCGTGGCAGTTTTGCCGATATAGGCCAGACACTGGCTCAGTTTTTCGGCCTGCCGGCGCTGGACTACGGCGAATCCTTTTTTGGGAGGGCAGCCTGATGTGGCTGGTAGCCCTGGTCGGGATCATAGGTGGTGTTGCTATCGCAGTGCAGGCGCCGTTGGCCAGCATGCTGAACGACCGCATGGGCGTGCTCGAAAGCCTGTTCGTCATTCACCTGGGTGGCGCGATTTTCGCCGGGGTGCCGCTGGCGTTGGCAGGCGGCGGGCAACTCGCTAACGCACCACAGGCGCCGTGGTACGCGCTATGCGCTGGAATTTTCGGTCTGACGGTCGTGGCTGCCATGGTCTACATGGTGCCGCGGATTGGCGTGGCCGGTGCCGTTATCCTGATCGTTGCCGGGCAAATATCGGTAGCCGCGTTGATCGACCATTTTGGTTGGCTTGGTGTGCCGGCGCAAAGCCTGGATCTGACGCGGGTGGCGGGTATGGTGCTGGTATTTGTGGGGGTTTGGTTTGCGGTCCGTCCTGCCGCGTAGGAGCGGCTTTAGTCGCGATTCTTCCAGCGAAAAAACCCGTCCAAAAGAATCGCGGCTGAAGCCGCTCCTACGGGGGAGGGATTAGTGGCGGCGGCGGCGGCGGGTCAGGGCCAGGGTTAGCAGGCCTGTGCCGAGTAGCAGGACAATGCCTGGTTCGGCGACGCCGGTGACGGTCAGGTTGTCGAACATGAATGCTTCCGAACCACCGTTGAACTCCGTAAGCAAGCTGATCTCGAGGACTGAGCCGGTGCCGGCGATGCTGGCAGAGAAGGTGGCCAGCAGGTCATTCAGCAATGTGCCTTGCAGCGACAGCGGGTCATTGAGATTGACGTTAGCGCCGCTTTCCATTGTGTAGTTCTGGCTCAGGGCGCCTTCGTACACCGATTCGAACAACGTCTGTGCCGGTCCGCCATCGATCGATGCGCTGAACAGGAACATGTCACTGGCCTCGAAATCGCCCATCGCGGCGAAGTCGATACTAATACCCAGATCCTGGTAGCCGGCGATGTCAAAAGTCCACAGGGCGGTAGCCGTGCCGTCGGGGTTGTTACCGTTAACGGTATCGACGACACCGAAAAACTGATTATCCGGTGCGTAAGTGCTGTCGACTATGCCCACACTGTCGGTGGGGAACGGCGCGCCGGTGCCATTACCGCTGATGTCGTTGACGGTGTCGTCGGCGAGTGCAAAGGGCATGCCGGCCGCTTGTGGCCAGGCGCCGCGTGCGCCCCAGCCGAACCAGTCCCCTGGGCCCCAGCTACCGGGATCGGTAGCACTGAAGCTGGTGTACGAGTTGGATTCGCCATTGTCGAAGCCAATAACGTTGGCGTTGGCGGTCATGGCAAACAGGCTGGCGGCGACTGTCGCCGCAAGGTGATTCAACCTCATGGAGGACTCCCCGGTTAGTTTCGAGTTATTTTCTGGGTCTCTATTTAATGAGATCGGTGCAACAGGTTCACGTCAGCACGCCGGAAATATTGTGAAACAATGACTTATCTGGCTTGACCTGGGTGGAAGCCGCAGCTGATTGCGCAATCATTGCGGAAACAGTCGATCGCGTATCCTGCCGGCAAACCCGGCCGCCTCGCGGCGTAGCCTGGATTCGTCGATAGTCAGTACTTCGCGGTCCTGCATCAGTACACGGCCCTCTACGATGACGGTCGTGACATCGTGCTCGTCGGTG
The DNA here is from genome assembly GCA_013002045.1 of Gammaproteobacteria bacterium. Taxonomy (GTDB): domain Bacteria; phylum Pseudomonadota; class Gammaproteobacteria; order Steroidobacterales; family JABDKV01; genus JABDKV01. Next base: position 4,707 of record JABDKV010000292.1, on the reverse strand, counting down.
ACATAGGCAAGATGACTGGCGATATCGTAGACCGGGAACAGCGTGAGATCATCGAGATCGACCTGGATAAGGTCGGCAGCCATACCCGCCTTGAGGCGACCGATCTCGCCCCCGAGGCCGATCGCGTCGGCGCCACGCCAGGTCGCCATTTCCAACACCGTCATCGCCGGCAGCACAGTTGGATCCATCTGGCTGACCTTGTGCAGGAAAGCGGCGAGCCGAATTTCTTCCCACATATCGAGATCGTTGTTGCTGGCAGCGCCATCGGTGCCCAGACCCACCGGCACACCTGCCGCCAGCATGGCAGGTATTGGTGCAACGCCCGATGCGATTTTCATGTTGGATGTCGGATTGTGAATAACGCCTGCCTGTTGTCGTGCCAACGTGGCGATATCGGTATCCGATGGCCACACAACGTGTGCACCGATAACGTGGTTGTCGAACAAACCGATCTTTTCCAACAGCTCAGTTGACGAGCTCTGGTAATTGTCGCGGGCGAACTGCACTTCGTAGTTGGATTCAGACAGGTGAATGCAAACGGGTGTGCCGTATTCGGCAGCAACATCGCGGACCCGCTCCAGGGCCTGCTGCGGCAACGAATAAATTGCATGTGCGCCGACACAGGGTGTGATCCGTGGGTTACGACCCTGCCACTGCTCGGCAAACTGGCGCGCCACCTCCAGTGACTGAACGCCGTCACTGGCATCAGGGCTGCGCTGGTCGATAACGGTGGGTGCAATCACTGCTCGCAGGCCGCATTGTTCCACTGCGCGGGCCACCGACTCGGGGAAATAGTACATATCGACGAAGGCCGTGGTGCCACCACGAATCATCTCCCAGCAGGCGAGTTCGGTGCCGACCCGCACAAAGTCGGCGTCCACCAGTGCCACCTCTGCCGGGAAGATGTAGTTCTCCAGCCAGTCAATCAGTGCCAGGTCATCGGCGATACCCCGAAGCAGGCTCATTGCGGCATGGGTATGGCCGTTGACCAGGCCCGGCAGTACGACCTTGTTGTCGCCAGCGATGGTGCGCGCAGCGCGGTACTTTCGGTTAATGGTCGTGGCTCTGTCGACCGCGACGATGCGGCCGTCATCTATGGCCACCGCGCCATCGGGGATCAGACCCACCTCTGCCATGGTCAGGACGTGATCGCCATAGACGATAAGGTCCACGGGTATTGCCGCGCTGCTGTCAGCGCCGGGGGTCGAAGCACAACCAGCCAGTAGCACGGCGAATAAGGGCAGGCTCGTCAGTCGCATGGTGGCTCCTCAGTGCAGCGAAGCGCCCTATTTTACGTGAGAAAGTAAACTCTGTGACGATCTGGTATCGTTCCGGTCCCGGACCCGCCAGGACCCGCAAAACACAGGAATATAGATGGCAACCAAGCACATGAATGCCGCCGCCGGCGATTTTGCCGACACCGTATTGATGCCCGGTGACCCGTTGCGCGCCAAGTACATCGCCGAGCGATTCCTCGGTGATAGCAAGCTGGTGACCAACGTCCGTAACATGCTCGGTTTCACCGGCATGCATAACGGGCGCGCCATCTCGGTCATGGCGCATGGCATGGGGATCCCGTCGGTGTCGATTTACGCAACAGAACTGATGCAGGAATTTGGCGTCAAACGCATCATCCGAGTCGGCAGTTGTGGCACCGTGCATGCGAGCACCCACCTGCGAGACATCATCATCGCGATGGGAGCGTGTACCGATTCCGGCGTCAATCGCCAGCGTTTCGGGGGTTATGACTATGCCCCCATCGCCGATTTCAATCTGCTACGCAACGCGGTTGATGCTGCCGAATCGAAAAATGTGCGTTACCAGGTTGGCAACATATTCTCGGCAGACCTGTTCTATACCGTCGACACGACCATGTTCGACACGATGGAGAAATACAACATTCTCGGACTCGAGATGGAAGCAGCCGGCCTCTACGCGCTGGCGGCGGAGTACAATGTCGAGGCGCTGGCGATTTGTACCGTCAGTGACAATATCCGTACCGGTGCCGCGCTGACGGCTGACGAGCGCGCATCGACGTTCGACGACATGATCGAGATCGCACTCGATACGGTGCACCGCAGTGACTGAAGCAGCGCGCAAGGTAGACCACACATTTCCGGACCTGTCGCGAGTTCCACAGGTAGACGAAGTCGGTGTGGTCGAACGGGTCGATCGATTCTGCAAGCGCAGTATCAAGAAAGATTCGAAAGTGCAGGCCTTGCGGCTGGCCCTGTCGATGATTGACCTGACGACGCTGGAAGGCATGGATACACCCGGCAAGGTACGGCAGTTATGCCAGAAAGCCATGCACCTGCACGATCAGCTCGATGACCTGCCGCACGTGGCCGCCGTCTGCGTTTACCCGACGATGGTCGGCGTTGCGAAGCGGGCACTGCAGGGCACCGATATCAATGTCGCCTCAGTGGCGACGGCTTTCCCGAGCGGTATGGCACCGCTGAGCGTCAAGCTTGAGGACACAAAAACCGCCGTGGCCGAGGGCGCCAACGAAATCGATATGGTGATTTCGCGCGGTGCATTCCTGGCAGGTGAGTACCAACACGTATTCGACGAGATTGCGGCGATAAAGGAAGCCTGTGGTGATGCTCACCTGAAGGTAATCCTCGAAACCGGAGAGCTCAAGACGCTCGATCGTGTGCGTCGCGCCAGTGTGCTTGCGATGCATGCCGGCGCCGACTTTATCAAGACGTCTACGGGCAAGATTCAGCCGGCTGCAACAATGCCGGTTACGCTGGTTATGCTGCAGGCGATTCGCGATTTTTACTACGAGACCGATCGCAAGGTCGGGATGAAGCCGGCGGGTGGCATCTCGAAAGCAAAACAGGCCATCCAATACCTGGTCATGTTGCGTGAAACACTGGGCAATGACTGGATGACACCGGACCTGTTCAGGTTTGGCGCCAGTTCGCTTGCCAACGATGTGTTGATGCAGCTCCAGAAACAGCGGACGGGTGATTACCAGTCCCTCGATTATTTCTCAAAAGACTGAGTACCGATGAGTAAATTGCAATTCGATGGCGGATGGGAATATGCACCCGCACCCGAGAGCACCGACCATATCGAGGTAAACGAGCGCTACGGCCTGTTTATTGGCGGTGAGTTTGTCGAGCCGGCGAGTGGCGAGTATTTCGCAACGACCAACCCGGCCACAGAACAACAGCTGTCGTCTGTCGCTGCCGCCGGCACCGAAGATGTCGATCGCGCTGTGCGCGCCGCGCGTAACGGCTACGACAAGTACTGGTCGAAGTTGTCCGCCGCTGATCGTGGCAAGTACATCTTTCGTATTGCCCGCATGCTGCAGGAGCGGGCGCGCGAGTTCGCTGTAATTGAATCGCTCGATGGTGGCAAACCGATTCGCGAGTCACGTGATATCGATATACCCCTGGCAGCGGCGCACTTTTTCTACTACGCGGGTTGGGCCGACAAGCTCGACTATGCGTACCCGGGCCGCAACGTACGCCCGTTGGGTGTCGCGGGACAGATCATTCCATGGAATTTCCCGCTGCTCATGGCGGCATGGAAGATCGCACCGGCGCTGGCCTGTGGCAATACGGTGGTGCTGAAACCTGCTGAGACCACGCCATTGACCGCATTGAAACTGGCGGAACTGGTGCGCGACGCCGATCTGCCGCCGGGTGTGGTCAATATCGTGACCGGCGCCGGTGATACCGGTGCAGCGATCGTCGACCATGGTGATGTCGACAAGGTCGCCTTCACCGGCTCCACCGCTGTCGGTCGCGCCATTATGGAGCGACTGGCCGGCCAGGATAAAAAGTACACACTGGAACTCGGTGGCAAAGCCGCCAATATTATTTTCGCCGATGCCGCCATCGACCAGGCGGTCGAAGGCATCGTCAATGGCATCTTCTTTAATCAGGGACATGTCTGTTGCGCTGGTTCACGGCTGCTGGTGCAGGAATCGGTCGCCGATGAGGTCATCGCCAAGTTGCGCGATCGTATGGAGACGTTGATCGTTGGCGACCCCCTCGACAAAAATACTGATATTGGCGCGATCAATTCCGCTGCCCAACTCGAACGTATCGAGCACTATCTCAAGCTTGGGCGCAGCGAAGGCGCGGACGTTTACCAGAGCTCAGTACCGGTACCGAAGCAGGGCTACTGGTGTCGACCGACGCTGTTTACGGGTGTGTCGCAGTCCAACCGTGTAGTGCAGGAAGAGATTTTCGGGCCGGTGTTAGCAATCCAGACGTTCCGCACTTTCGGAGAGGCGCTGGAAAAAGCCAATAACACGCCCTACGGACTGTCCGGTGGGGTCTGGACCGATAAGGGTGCGAAGATTTTCCGTATGACCCAGGGTATTCGGGCCGGTGTAGTCTGGGCGAATACTTTTAACAAGTTTGACCCAACGTCGCCTTTCGGTGGTTATAAGGAAAGCGGTGTCGGACGCGAAGGTGGGCTGCACGGTTTGTCGGCTTATCTCGATCTCGTCGCAGGAGAAGCAGCATGAGTGCCAGGCCTGAAGACACCAGGGTCAGTGTAGCCAAGACCTACAAGCTGTACATCGGCGGCAAGTTTCCGCGGACTGAGTCGGGGCGCCACGATGCGTTGCGTAATGCCGACAACGAGATTATTGCCAACGTCTCCCGTGGCAGTCGCAAGGACTTCCGCGAGGCAGTCGTCGCTGCACGCACTGCGGTGGCATCGTGGTCAGGCGCCAGCGCCTACCTG
>JABDKV010000269.1 GCA_013002045.1 Gammaproteobacteria bacterium | reverse complement strand
CATGGCCTGAGCGGATCGGGGGCGTCTTGCTCGGGCGTCCTGCTTCGCTCGCCGCCCACGACGCTTCGAACAGGGGGCAGCCATTAACGGGACAGACCTCGTGGGGTGGGGTGGGTTGGCTTCGGGGGAGGAGTGCAGCCGGAGAGATTGTGCGAGGTTGGAGTTGGTGGGCTTCGATATCGCGGCTGAAGCCGCTCCTACTGGGGAGGGGTGGTTGGGGAGATTGGGCCGAGGTTGGGATTGCGATGGCTGCGCGGTCGGGACTGAAGTCCCTCCTACGGCGGCTGCGCCGCCACTGGGGTTTTGTGACGTGGGTCACACTTTGGCTGACGCAGGGGGGTGACAATCTGCGTCACATTCTGACCCTCGCCGACAAGGGGCGGCAGGCGATTGAACGTAACCCGGGTTACGAATTTACCGAAGTCGATAAGAAACAACAGGTTGGTGATTGCGCAGTGCACTTGGCACAACGCTTGCAACAGTCCGATCGCTGACGCACTGGGACGTCGCACTTTTTGTTTCTTTGTTTGCTCTCCGGAGGAGTCTTCTACATGAATAAACAGCAACAGGGTTTTACCCTTATCGAACTCATGATCGTTGTTGCGATCATCGGCATCCTGGCAGCCATCGCTATCCCGGCTTACCAGGATTACACACAGCGCGCTCAGGTCGGTGAAGCCTTTACGGTTGTCTCTGGTCCTAAGACGGCTATTGCCGAGTTCGCTCAGACCAACGGTTCGTACCCGGCTGTCGCCGACATCGCTGACCTGACGCTGGACGTAGCCGCTGACGCGGGTAACTACGCACAGTCTGTCACTGTAACCCCGGCCACCGGCATGATCACAGTTGTCATGAAGGGCGCTGGCGACGTTGGTGCCAAGATTGCTGGCAAGACAGTTCAGTTCTGCCCGCCGGCTAACCTGGCTAACGTCACAGGCGCATTCACATGGGCCTGCACCAGCGACGCTGACCAGAAGTTCCTGCCGAAGTCTTGCGACGGTGGTGGTCTGGCAGCAGCCTGCTAAGACAGCTGTAGCTTAGTAAACCGGTTATCAAAGGTATGACACCGGCAAGCTCAGAGATTGCGAGCCCCTCCAGTGGAGGGGCTCGTGTCTTTTACGCGAACGGATTCACCCTTATCGAACTGATGATTGTTGTTGCAATCATCGGTATCCTGGCCGCGATTGCCATTCCGGCCTATCAAAACTACGTCGTCCGCACCCAGGTTAGTGAGATCCTGGTTCTCGCGCGCGATGATCGCGCCCGGATACGGGAGCACTATCACTTTTCGGGCGCCGTCCCCGTCGATCTCGACGATGTCGGTGTCGAGGTGGCGTCCAGCCGCAGCCAGTTCATGACTGGCGATGTAGGCTGGAACCCCGGCGCGCGCCAGCTCACGTATACGATCGGCAACATGTCAGCGGGCGCTGCCGGCCAGATCACCTGGACCGGCACCCCGGTCGCAGCAGATTTGGTATGGGAATGCGCAACCGTGAACTTCCCGACCAAGTACCTGCCCAAGTACTGTCAGTAACAGTCTGGGACAGTCTGCGGCAATCGCTGACAAAACTTTGAGAAAACTGTGACATACGGTGAGGTTGCTACCGTATATTTAGGCTAGACTTTTGACCACTAATTGACAGAATCTACCTATGACAGCAGCAACCAGTGCCAAATCCACGCTCAGCGGCCTGCCACGACGTCTCGTGCAGGACGGATTGCTCGATGAAAATGCCGCGGTAGAAGCCAAGACCACGGCCAAGAAACAGAGCACACCGCTGGTAACCTATATCGTGCAGAACGGTATGGCCTCGGCCCGCGATGTCGCTATAGCCGCATCGCAGGAGTTCGGTGTCCCATTGCTGGATCTTGACGCCATCGAGCCAGATCTCGAAATCGTTCGTGTCGTCGACGAGAAACTGCTCAACAAGCATCGTGTGCTGCCGCTGTCACGTCGCGGCAAGCGTCTGTTCATGGGTATCTCAGATCCGACAAACCTGGGTGCCCTCGATGAGGTCAAGTTCCAGACGGGACTGAGTGTCGACACCATCGTTGTCGAGGACGACAAACTCGAGTCCGTGCTTGGTCGCGCACTAGAGGCGATCGACAGCTCCACCTTCAGCAACTTCGACGATGACGATTTCGATCTCGAGAATCTCGAGGTCTCCGGTGGCGAGGAAGATTCAGGCGACGACATCAGTCGCGATGATATCGAAGATGCCCCGGTGGTTCGTTTCGTCAACAAGGTCCTGCTCGACGCCATCAAGAAGGGCGCCTCGGACGTGCACTTCGAACCTTATGAGAAAACCTTCCGCGTGCGGACGCGGCAGGACGGCATCCTGAAAGAAGTCGCCGTGCCGCCGGTGCAGCTGGCAGGCAAAGTCGCGGCGCGCCTCAAGGTAATGGCCCGCCTCGATATCGCGGAACGCCGCATCCCGCAGGACGGCCGCATCAAGATGAAGCTGTCACGCAATCGTGCCATCGATTTTCGTGTCAGCACCTGCCCAACGCTGTTTGGCGAAAAAATCGTATTGCGTATCCTCGATCCGTCGAGCGCCAAGCTTGGTATCGACGCACTGGGTTACGAGTCGTTCCAGAAGAAGTCTTACATGGATAACCTGGCCAAGCCTTACGGCATGATCCTGGTTACCGGCCCAACCGGTAGTGGTAAGACCGTTTCTCTGTACACCGGTCTCAACATACTCAATACAGAAGATCGCAATATTTCGACCTGCGAAGATCCGGCGGAAATCAACCTGCCCGGTATCAACCAGGTCAATATCAACCCGAAAGTCGGATTGTCATTTTCGTCGGCGTTGAAAGCCTTTCTGCGTCAGGATCCGGACATCATCATGGTCGGTGAGATTCGTGACCTGGAAACGGCGGAAATCGCTATCAAGGCCGCTCAAACCGGTCACCTTGTGCTGTCGACGCTGCATACCAATGACGCGCCTCGCACCTTGACCCGACTGGTCGACATGGGTGTGAAGCCGTACGCGATCGCAACTTCGGTCAGCCTGATCATCGCGCAGCGACTGGCGCGACGTTTGTGCCAGGACTGCCGCGAACCACGCGAGATTCCGAACGAAGCCCTGACGAAGGAAGGCTTCACTGAGGAAATGATCGAGAAAGGCTTTACCGTCTATGGGCCGGTCGGCTGCAATCGCTGCAATGACGGCTACAAGGGTCGTGTTGGTATCTACCAGGTACTCGAGGTTTCCGATGTCATGGGCCGGATTATTCTCGAAGGTGGCAACGCCACACAGATCGCGGACCAGGCCGAGAAAGAAGGCATCTGGGACCTGCGTCGCGCCGGATTGCAGAAGGTGATGGACGGTGTCACCAGTCTTGAAGAGGTCAACCGGGTTACGGTTGAGTAACGGAATCAGTAGCGGGAACAGATCCAGGTCATGGCTGAAGCAGCAGTAAAACAGTTTGCATTCAATTGGGAAGGCACCGACAGGCGCGGTAAGCGCATCAAGGGCAAGACCATGGCTGTGAGCGAGGCCGCGGTCCGTTCGGAACTACGCCGCCAGGGCGTAATGCCGGTCAAGATTCGCAAACAGCGCAACCTGTTTAGCGAAGGCAAGATCACCGCCGGTGATATCGCGATTTTCTCGCGCCAGCTGGCGACGATGATGGCCTCAGGCGTGCCGCTGGTTCAGTCGATGGAAATCATTGGCACCGGTTCGGAAAACCGGGCCATGCAGAAGCTGGTCATGTCAATCAAGGGCAGTGTCGAGGGTGGCACCAGCCTGGCCGATTCGCTGGCGCAACATCCGCTGCATTTTGACGACCTGTTCGTCAACCTGGTTACTGCCGGTGAGCAGGCCGGTGCACTCGAGACCCTGCTCGACAAGATTGCGATCTACAAGGAAAAAACAGAGTCGATCAAGAAAAAGATCAAGAAGGCGCTGTTTTACCCGACCGCGGTAATGGTGGTGGCTTTCATCGTCACCGCTATCCTGCTGATTTTTGTGATCCCGCAGTTCGAAAGCATGTTCAGCGGTTTTGGCGCTGATCTGCCCGGATTCACGCTGATGGTGATCAACCTCTCGGTATTCGTAAGGACCAAGGGCATATTCCTCGCTATCGGTGCCGGCGCCTTTGTAAGTGCATTCCTGTACTTCAAGAAGCGGTCGGCCAAGTTTCGCCATTTCCTCGATCGGGTAGCACTCAAACTGCCCATTATCGGTGAAATCCTGACTAAAGCAGCCGTAGCGCGTTTCGCCCGCACCCTGTCGACCATGTTCGCCGCCGGTGTACCACTGGTCGAAGCACTACACTCGGTCGCCGGTGCCACCGGTAACATCGTTTATGAGCAGGCCACTCTGCGCATGAAGGAAGAAGTGGCTACTGGCCAGCGTTTGCAACGCTCGATGGAAGAAGTCGATCTGTTCCCCAACATGGCCGTGCAAATGGTCGCTATTGGCGAAGAATCGGGTTCACTCGACCAGATGGCCGCCAAAGTTGCCGACTTCTACGAAGAAGAAGTCGATAACGCCGTCGATAGCATGAGCAGCCTGCTCGAACCGCTGATCATGGCGATACTGGGTGTATTGGTGGGCGGACTGGTGGTCGCGATGTACCTGCCTATCTTCAAGATGGCCTCGGTGGTCAGCTAGGCATCGGCCTTCCTGGCCGACGCAGTGGACGCCATCCTTACAATCCTGGGCGACGCGCCAGCGTTGCTGGCTATCATCAGCGGCCTGTTCGGCCTGCTTTTCGGCAGTTTCCTCAATGTCGTGATTTATCGACTGCCGATCATGATGGAGCGGGACTGGCACCGCCAGTACGCCGAATTCGAGGAACGCGAGGTCCCGGACGAACCCGGATTCAATCTCGTCACGCCACGCTCCGCCTGTCCGCAGTGTGACCGCCCGATCCGCGCCTGGGAGAATATCCCGGTCGTCAGCTGGCTCATGCTGCGCGGCAAGTGTGCCGGATGCAGCCAGCGTATATCGCCGCGCTATCCTGCCATCGAGCTGGT
>JABDKV010000218.1 GCA_013002045.1 Gammaproteobacteria bacterium | reverse complement strand
TGCCGCCTGGTTTACCCAGCAGTTGAAGGCGACAACGATACGAGGCCGCTCACCGTAATAAGGGAATATCTCGTGGGTCAGGTACGACGGGAAAACCAGCAGCTTGCCGACTTCATGACGCACCTGTACAGCGCCGTGATTAAACGGCTGTTGCAACTGACGGTTACCTTCATCCATGTACATAAAAGCCGTCGGGCGCGGGTCGTGAAACCGCACCACGCCGCTGGCCGGATGCTGGTCATCCTGCTCGCCGGGATCGACGCAAAAAATACCGGACCACGATGCATTCTGGTGATTGTGCAGACCCTGGAAGCCACGATCGCGCGTAACATGAAACCAGGAATGGTACTGGAAGCGCAGCGTATTCAACTTTTCAGCATCGAGCTTGCTCAGTTCAGCGACAACGCTGGCTACGCCGCGGTGACAAAATGCAGCCAGCTCTTTGACAGCCGGATGTTGCCAATCGAACAGATCGAAGCGACTTTCGAACAACCCGTGTTGCGTACTTCGCTGAATCTCATTGCGATACTTCCCGGGGTCCTGTTCGCAGTCGAGAAAGAACTGACTGAGTTGCTTGCATAGCCCCTCAGGTTCGGGTTTACGGAATTCGACCAGTGGCACGGCAAAGTGAGTTTCCACTTTCATATCGTTGGCTGCTTCCTGTTGCGGTGCCTGTTGCATCGGTTCAACTGGCGTGGCTTTGGTAATTTCATCGTGGCGCCGTAGCCTTATTTTCTTCGGTATGTAATCGAAGGCGAGGCTGATGCGCGGCTTGTCTCCACGATAGGGAATCGTTCGGTGGTGGAAATATGAAGGGAACAGAAACAGTTGCCCGGCGCGTGGCGGAAACAGCCGAATATCGAGATCTTTTTCGCTGACCCCGGGGAAATCGAATTCCGGGCGCCCAAACTCAATCCAGCCGGCCTGCTCCTGATCATCGGTGTCGATGTCATCAACCTGCACGTAATAAACACCGCTTACCCAGCCCGCCGGGTGAATATGCGGGTTCTGGTGGCCCTGCTCATCGAGGACTGTCGCCCACATGTAGAAGTGGCAATCCTCAGGCGTAAACTGCGCGTAAGGGTGTTCGCTGTTGGACAAAGGCCGTGCAAGGAAACGCTCGACATGTGCCTGGACCTGGTCACGTAACAATGAAAACAGACCCGTTTCGTCATCCACCAGCAGGTTACCGCTTTGATAGCCCTTGCGCGTAGCTTTTCCGAAAGGCTCGTGGATTAAAGTCTTGTGCTCGCTGGCAGCCCGCGCCAGCGCACGATTAAAGTCGTCTACTGAGTCGAATCCGGGTGGTGCTTCTATCGCACCGCCGTAAATCAAATCATCGAAAGCGTGCAGCGCGCGATAACTATCGCGATCACCGCGCTGCAGGTACCCGACCAATGCCAACGCGGTGGCACTGCGATCGGCAGGCGATACCTCGAGGCAACGTTGCAACGCCATCAGACCCCGATCCGACTCGCCACACCGAAGAAACGCGGTCGCCAGGTTGATCCAGGCATCAGTAAAGCTCTGGTCGAGCGTCAATGCCCGGGTGTAGGCATCGATCGCCGCCGGAAACTCATCGATTTTTGCGTGCAAACGGCCGACGTTCAGATGCAGCTGTGGGCTATCGGGTTTCAGTTTAAGTATCTTGTCGAAACAGCTGAGCGCCTCCCGGGTTCGCTCGAGTTTGTCCAGCACGGCAGCCTCATTGACGCGCGCTTCTATACGTTCGGGATGTAGTGCGATAGCAGCACGATAGGCGTCCAGTGCTTCATCGAGTTTGCCGGAGCGCATCGCCAGGTTGCCATGAAGCAACCACGACTCGTAGTGGTCGCTGCTGATTTGCACCGCCCTGGCACTGGCGTCGAGGGCTTGCGCGTAGCTCTCCAGTTGCTCCAGCACCCGGGCCAACGTGTACCAGTGTGCGGCACCGTCCGGTTGCACCTCAGCGCTGCGTTGCGCATAAGGCAATGCAGCCCCGGCGTCACCCTGTCGCAACTCAATCTGGGCGAGCAGGTTTTGCGCAATGGCAAATTCCGGCCCTCCCGGTGCTACCCGGACAAGGTGTTCCCGCGCCTGATGGAACTGCCCGGCCTGCATGGCCTGCCGACCTGCATCAAAGTCGTTCATGACGACACATTATAAGAGTTTCGGGCAAAAAAAATGGCCCGCCGAAGCGGGCCATTTTCCTGACAGAGTCAGTAGTCGGATCAGAGATCCTGCTCGTAACGTACGTACGGTACACGACCATAGATGTCATGCAGACCGTTCGAGTAGTACGGGCTGTCCAGACCAACCAGGTCGATCGGTGGGTCTTCGTCCGTGATGTTACGCGCACCGACAACCACACGACCGTTCCACGGCGTCGCGTACGACACCTGCAGGTCGAAAGTAGTCCAGCTGTCGAGGTTCGCAGAATCATCCGAGAACGACGTCTTGTCGATATGGTTACCGACCAGGGTCGCACCGAAATCACCACGGCTCCAGTCCAGCGAGAGGGCTGCACGGTAGTCCGGATCGAAGGTCTGTTCCAGACGGGCAAACTCGGAATCACCTGCCAGGCGACGTTCCATTTCGTTGACGTAAGTCGTCTGGAAGTTCGCCCGGAAGTCACCGGCATTACCAATCGAGAAGTTGTAGACCGCACCGAAGTCGATACCGCTGGTACGACGCTCGGCAATGTTGTTGTTACGACGGTCAACCAACAGCACAGTGCCGTTTGCCTGGCGTCGAACAGCGCTACCGGCCGACTGACCCAGGAACTCCGCCTTGAAGATGTTGTTCATCGGCAGAATTGCGATTTCGTCGGTCAGGTCGATGTCGTAGTAGTCCAGTGTCAGCGTAAGGTCAGAAGTCGGACTCCAGACCGCACCCACACCAAACTGCTCCGATTCCTCAGCGGCCAGACCCGGGTTACCACCCTGGATGTTCTGGTACTGCGTCGTGGCGCAAGCTTCGTTGGCAGCTGAATCGGTGACGGTCACGGTGTTGCCGGAAGCAACGACGTTACCCGGAACCAGCTGGTTACAACGTACAAAGTCGATACCACCGTTGAAGCTCTGTGAACCGCCGCTGTAAAGCTGACCCATGCTCGGTGCACGGAAGCCTTCACCAAACGAAGCACGCAGCAACAGGCTGTCGATCGGACGGAAGCCGATAGACAACTGAGGTGTCGTCGCGTTACCAAAATCGTTGTAGTGATCTCGGCGGATCTTCAGGTCAACTTCGAGGTTATCGAGAACCGGAATAGCAACCTCGCCGTAGACAGCGTAGGCAGCACG
>JABDKV010000206.1 GCA_013002045.1 Gammaproteobacteria bacterium | reverse complement strand
CATGGCCTGAGCGGATCGGGGGCGTCTTGCTCGGGCGTCCTGCTTCGCTCGCCGCCCACGACGCTTCGAACAGGGGGCAGCCATTAACGGGACAGACCTCGTGGGGTGGGGTGGGTTGGCTTCGGGGAGGCGTAGTCGGAGAGATTTTCGCGAGGTTGGAGTTCGTTGGCTTCGATTATCGCGGCTGAAGCCGCTCCTACGGGGGAGGGAAGGGTGGGAGAGATCGCGCCGGGGGTTGGGGTGGTTTGGCTTTGGGGGTCGGGACTGAAGTCCCTCCTACGGCGGCTGCGCCGCCATGTCGCGCGCGGGTGAGGCCGCTATTCGAGGCCGAGTTTTTTTATGCGGTAGCGTAGGGCGCGGAAGCTGATGCCGAGGAGTTTGGCGGCGGCGGTCTTGTTGTATTTTGTCTGCTCCAGGGCACGCACTATTGCATCGCGTTCGACATCGTCGAGCTTCTCAGTCAAGGTCGAATCGTCGGTCGATGCTGCGGGGCCGGTGTCGTCATCGATATCGCGGGCGGGTTGGCCCTTGTCGCGTAACTGCAGGTCGTCGGCATTGATCTGGTTGCCGCTGGACAACGTCACCGCGCGTTCGAGCACATTTTCCAGCTCGCGTACGTTGCCGGGGAAGGGATACCGTCGTAACGCTTCGCGCCCACTATCTGACAGCCGCGGCGTGGTGCCGCCGCTGGCATGACGCTGCAGCAGGCTGGCTGCGATTTCGAGCATATCGTCTTCTCGCTCGCGTAACGGCGGCACTGTCAGTTCGATGACGTTGATACGGTAATAAAGATCTTCGCGGAACTTGCCATCGGCAACGAGCTCGGCCAGGTCGCGATGCGTTGCACTGAGGACGCGGACATCGATGGCGCGTTCTGTCGACTCGCCCACCGGCCGGATCGCTTTTTCCTGGATGGCGCGTAACAACTTGACCTGCATATGCAGGGGCAGGTCGGCAACTTCGTCCAGAAACAGCGTGCCGCCGTCAGCACTGCCGAACAGGCCCTCCTTGTCGGCGACGGCCCCGGTAAAGCTGCCCTTGGTATGGCCAAAGAATTCGCTTTCCATCAGCTCGGCTGGTATTGCGCCACAGTTAACCGGTACGAAAGACTGACCGGCACGCGGTCCGGATTCGTGAATCAGTCGTGCCACCAGCTCTTTGCCGGTTCCTGATTCACCGGTGATGTGTACCGGTGCCTGGCTGCGCGCAACCTTGGCGATGGTCTGGCGTACTTTGTCCATGGCGCGCGACGAGCCGATCAGCTGCATGTCGTCCGAGCTGTCTTCGATGCCGCGCAGGCGCAGGGCAGTGGTGACCAGCCGTCGCAGGTTGGTCAGGTCCACCGGCTTGGAGACGAAATCAAAGGCACCCAGTTTCAGGGCCTGCACGGCAGACTCAACATTGCCATGGGCGGTGATCACCGCTACCGGCGTATCGGGCGCGTTGGTCTGCATCCATTCGACCAGTTCGAGACCGTTACCGTCTGGCAGACGCATATCGGTCAGGCACAGGTCGAAGTGCTGCTCGCGCATCAGGCCGCGACCGGCACTGAGGTCGGCTGCCGCCTCGGTATCTATCTGCATGCGACGCAGGGTAATCGTCAGCAATTCGCGTATATCGGCTTCGTCGTCGACGATCAGCGCCCGTGGTTGTGCCATCCGGCTCCTCCTTGGCCGCCCATTCTATGCCGACCAGCGCTCGGGATCGGCAAAAACGATCTGGAAGCAGCTGCCACGATGCTGCCGCGAGCGGTAACGCAGCGCTGCATGATTGCATTCGCACAGTTCGCGCGCGATAAACAGGCCCAGCCCGGTGCCGTCGCTGGCACCGGTCACGAAAGGTTCGAATATTCGGTCTATCAACTCTTCGCCAATGCCGCTGCCACGATCGAGCACCTCGAGATAGGGCCGGTCACTGGTGCTCAGCCGCCCACTGTGCAGGCTCAGTGTCACCTCGCCATTGTCGTCACTGGCGTAGCGCAGTGCGTTCTCGCACAGGTTCCACAGCACCTGGTGCAGGTGGCTGGGGTCGATACTGACCGACATTTGCACATCGTCGTGACTGGCCTCGATCAGCTCGCGCCCGAGCTGGTTCGAGCTGCAGAAGTCATCCAGAAACGAGTCCAGCCAGGTAGCGAGCACGATGCTCTGGGGACGGGTATTGTCGCGTCGTGACAGCTGCAGCACGTTCTCAATGATGGTGCTGACCCGATTGCATTGGGTGTGGATGATGTCCGTCAATACCCGTTCGTCGTCGCCGATGGCTTCCGATTCGCGTAGTAACTGCCCGGCGTGGCTAATCGCGCCGACCGGGTTGCGAATCTCGTGTGCAATGCTGGCGCTGAGCCGACCGAGTCCGGCCAGCTTGGTCTGCTGCACGCGCTCGGACAATTGCGTCGCGTCTTCGAGAAAGATCAGCAAGGCTGATGGTTCGGTCGCGCCCAGCGGCGCAAAGTGGGGCGTGATCAAAGTCGTATTGTCATCGGCAGTGAAGCTGGACAGGTTATTGCGGGCCTCGCCACCGGCACGCCGACGCCATGACATGGCGAGTTCATAAAGCGGTGGTGCCAGTTCCAGCAAGTGACTTCCCGATGCCGTCTCGGGGTTTATACCGAGCAGCTTCGCCGCCGAGCTGTTCATCAGACGCACACGATCATTGTCGTCGATGACGACAATACTCTCGCGCAGGTGTTGCACGATGTACTCGTTGAGTTCGGCAAGATTGGCGAGGTCGACCCCGCGCTGCTCTGCCAGCGCCTCACTTTCGGTGATGCGGCGCGCAAGCGGTTGTGTGGCCAGCGAGACTATAAAGATCAGTGCGCCGAGCAAACCGGCCGCAGTGTAATCGCCGGCGCTAGTGAATCCCTGGAATTGAGAGAAAGATTGTTCCGCCAGTACCGCCAGTGAGGCGAGCGCGACGAAGGTCAGCGCTGTGCGCTGCGGCAAAACGAGGCTGGCCGCGCCGATCGAAATTAACAGCAGGTTGCCCAGCCCGGAGCGCACACCGCCACTGAAATGCATTAACAGCACCAGCACGGCGATGTCAGTGACCACCTGGATGATGGTTTGCAGCCGCGCATCCGGAATCCGACGCGATACCAGCAACAGGAAAACAAAAGACGTCAGCAGGTAACCGACGGCAGTGCCAATGAACCCGGGTGGTTGCAGGCTACCC
>JABDKV010000202.1 GCA_013002045.1 Gammaproteobacteria bacterium | reverse complement strand
GCGGTCTTGATCGGGGTGGCGTACCCGTCCTGAACGACAGCATGCCCGTCAAAAAGAGTCGCGGCGGCAGCGTCTTTTCCTGGCTGTTTCTTGTGTTTATCGTCGGCTCGATTATCGCCAACATACTCGATGACCTCGGGATCGATGTCATCGCATGGCTGCGCGATCTGCTAGATAGCCTTTCAGGTTAAGTCCGACGCCCCAGTGTGACGCGCTCCAGACCTGCCAGGTCGGTGCGGCTGTGCACTTCAGTGAAGCGGCTATCCCGCAGCAAATTTCTCACTGTCTCAGCCTGGTCATAGCCATGCTCGGTAGCAAACCAGCCTCCGCTGCGCAGGCAACGATGAGCGTCAACAACCAGTTTGCGTATTGCATCGAGTCCATCTGTACCACCGCCCACCAATGCCAGCCGCGGCTCGTGCGCTACACCATCGGTTTCGAGGTGCGGGTCGGCGGCGACAATATAGGGTGGGTTGCTGACCACCAGGTCCAGTGTCTGTGCAACGAATACACCCAGCCAGTCCGCGCAAACGAACGTGACATCGAGGTCCAGTCGCCGCGCGTTGCCGTGGGCGATAGCGAGAGCTGCATGGCTGATGTCGGTGGCCAGCACCCGGCCCGCGTCCTGTTCCGAGCGCAGGGCCAGGGCTATGGCGCCGGTGCCGGTGCCGGCATCGACAACCATCATGCCGGGCTGCAGCAATTCGATTGCCGCTTCGACCAGGGTTTCGGTCTCCGGTCGCGGAACCAGCACGGCGGGGCTGACATCGAGCTGTAGCGACCAGAATTCGCGTGTGCCGACCAGGTACGCCAGCGGCTCGCCATGCCGGCGGCGCTCGATCAATGCCCGGTAACGAGCCTGTTGTGCCTTATCTAGCCGGTTCTCGGGGTGAGTGAACAGCGCTGTGCGGCTGCAGTCGAGTATGTGCGCCAGCAGCAGTTCAGCATCGAGGCGGGGCGAGGTTCCGGGCAATAGCAGGCTGGCCGCGGCAATGGCCTCGTCAACTCGCAAACTGGGTCGGGCAGCGCTCATCGGCCGAATCATATCGCGTGCTAATGAGGCTGATACAATTATCCACTGGAACCCGCCAGTGTGATTTACCCATGACCGTCTATCGCAGTGTGCTCGAGATGATCGGCAACACGCCATTGCTCGAGGTGACCCGGCTCGACACCGGCCCATGCCAGTTGTTTTTGAAGCTCGAACTCGCCAATCCCGGCGGCTCGATCAAGGACCGGATCGGTATCGCCATGATCGAGGCCGCGGAGAAACGGGGCGACATCAAGCCCGGTGATACGCTGGTCGAAGCCACTGCGGGAAATACCGGGATCGGGCTCGCTCTTGCCGCCGCGCAAAAAGGTTATCAACTGATCCTGGTGATACCCGACAAGATGAGCCAGGAGAAAATCTTTAACCTGCGTGCCATGGGTGCAGAAATCGTGCTGACCCGATCCGATGTCGATCGTGGGCACCCCGAGTACTACCAGGACCTGGCCAGGACACTGGCGGAAAAGAAGGGTGGTTACTACATCAACCAGTTTGGTAATCCCGATAACCCTGATGCGCACGAGGCGACAACCGCACCGGAGATACTCGAGCAGATGGGCAACGATCTCGATGCGGTGGCGGTTGGCGTCGGGACCTCGGGTACGATTACCGGACTGACCCGTTACTTCGCAAAGCATGCGCCTGACATCGACCTGGTGCTGGCCGACCCGCGTGGCTCGATACTGGCGGACTACATCAAGACCGGCAACCTTGGTGAGGCCAGCTCATGGCTGGTTGAAGGTATAGGCGAAGACTTTATTCCCGATATTTCCGACTTGTCCAAGGTCACCCATGCCTACAGCATCTCCGATGCCGAGTCATTCGCGACTGCACGTGAACTGCTTCGGCGCGAGGGGCTGCTCGCCGGTTCGTCTTCGGGAACACTGGTGGCCGCGGCCCTGCGCTATTGCCGTGAGCAGACCGAAGCAAAGCGCGTCCTGACTTTCGCCTGTGACACTGGCAACAAGTACCTGTCAAAGTTGTACAACGATTTCTGGATGGAGGACCAGGGCTTTATCCAGCGCGAACAGCACGATGACCTGCGTGACCTGGTGGGTCGCCCGCATGACGAGGCGGCCACGGTCACTGTCGGTCCCGATGACACGTTGCTGACAGCGCATAATCGATTACGCAATGCCGGTTTCTCGCAATTACCCGTCATGGACTCGGGTCGGCTGATTGGCGTGCTGACCGAAGAAGACCTGATGCGTTACGCATTTGACGATCCGACCTGTCTTGGTGGCCAGGTGCGCGACGCGATGCAGACGGCCTTCCCCAGCGTCGAGATTGACTTCGGTATTCGTAATGTCATCGCGTTGCTCAGTGGAGTACCTTACACTGCCGTCACCGATTCCGAGCGTTTTGTCGGCCTCATTACCCGGGCCGACGTACTTAACTATCTGCGCAAGCAGCTACCCGATCCGACCAGAGCGAAACTGCAACAATGAGCAAAAAAGCAGACCTGGGTTTCGATACCCGTGTCATTCATGCCGGACAGTCTCCGGACCCGACTACCGGTGCCGTGATGCAACCGATCTACGCTACCTCGACCTATGCGCAGGCCAGCCCCGGTCAGCACCAGGGCTACGAGTACTCCCGATCGCAGAATCCGACACGCCAGGCCTATGAGCGTTGTGTGGCCGATCTCGAGGGAGCGATGCAGGGCTATGCTTTCGCCTCAGGCATGGCAGCCATCGGAACTGTACTGGAATTGCTCGACAGCGGTAGTCACGTTGTTGCGATGGATGACCTGTACGGTGGGACTTATCGCCTGTTCGAGAATGTGCGTAAACGCTCATCGGGTCTCGATTTTGATTTCGTCGATATCACCGACAAGGCCTCGATCGAGGCTGCATTGCGTCCCGAGACACGGATGATCTGGATCGAGACACCCACCAACCCGATGCTGAAGCTGGTCGATCTCGACATGGTGGTCGAGGTGGCGCGCGAGCGCGGTAACATTATTACCGTTGCCGACAATACCTTCGCCACTCCCTGGGTGCAGCGACCACTCGAACACGGCTTCGATATCGTCGTGCACTCGGCCACCAAGTATCTCAACGGGCATTCCGACGTGGTCAATGGGGTCGCCGTTACGCGCAAGCCAGAACTGGCAGAACAACTGGCCTACCTGCACAACGCCGTGGGCGGCATCGCCGGGCCTTTCGACAGCTTTCTCGCTTTGCGTGGAGTGAAAACCCTGTCTTTGCGAATGCAGCGTCACGGTGAAAATGGTCAGCGCATTGCCGAGTTCCTGTCTGAGCACCCGCGGGTCAAGAAGGTCATCTATCCCGGGTTGGACAGTCACCCGCAACATGAGCTCGCCAAGCGACAAATGGGGTCTTATACCGGCATGGTGTCGTTCGTGGTCGAGGGCGGCCTGGCCGGTGCCAGCCGTTTTCTTGAACGTCTCGAGGTGTTCACGCTGGCGGAAAGCCTGGGCGGGGTCGAGAGTCTGGCCAATCACCCGGCAATCATGACGCATGCCTCTATACCGCGCGATATACGCGAGCGTCTCGGTGTAACCGATGATCTCGTACGGTTATCGGCGGGGATCGAGGATGGCGATGACCTGATCGCCGATATCGAGCAGGCGTTACGGGTCTAGACGGCGACCGGTCGGTGCAGGGCGACTTCTTTGCCCGACACAATTCGGTTGCGACCATTTTCCTTGGCTTCGAGCAAGGCGCGATCGGCACGATCGATTACGTCGGTATCTTCCGCATCAGTCGGGTGCATGGTCGAAACACCTCCGCTGATGGTCACTGGCAGCGGGCCGGCACTGGTATCGAGCGGATGCGCGTTGACAGCGCTACGAATTCGTTCCGCCACCATCTTGGCATCGTCGTGCGTCGTCTCGGGTAACATGACGATGAATTCCTCGCCACCATAGCGACCGAGCACATCGTATTCACGTAATTCCTTCTGCAAGCGGTGTGCAAGCATGGCGATGACTTCGTCACCCACCATGTGACCGTGGGTGTCATTGATTAGTTTGAAACGGTCGGCATCGACCATGACTACGCTCATGACGAGTCCGGTACGACGCGCGCGAACAAACTCCGCATGTAGCATCTCAAGGACCTTACGCCTGTTGAACACACCACTGAGCGTGTCAGTCGTGGCCAGCCGTGTCAGCTCGTCATTGCGCTCCGACAGCAGGGTATTGGCGTCGAGCAGGGCATGGTTCCAGTGCACCGCCGCGCGATAACCAAAGAAGGCCACCACGACCAGCGCCGCCACCAGGACGTAGAGTGGATACGACAGGCTGTCGATGGCGTTTAATACCTGTTGTTGTATTGCAGCGTCATTGATTTCCGGCGCGACCAGTTCGAACTGACGTTTGCTGAATATTCGGGCGGCGACGACGTAGACCATTAGCACGGCAATCGCTGAAATGACGGCGGGCAACAGCCGATGACTGAGATCGCGGCGACGCATGTTGCGACGAGCTCTTTTTGCATTACCGAGCCAGCGTTCGACATGCGGGCTTAACAACCACAACAGGGGTGCGATGATAAACAGTGACTGCAGCCAGCCACCAAGCCACCATCCCTGCCACACCGGATAGGCAACGGTGACGCCGACCTGCGAGGTGTAGACCCAGATAAAAGACCCGGCCGACCCGGCCAGCGACGACACCAGGGCGATACCGATGAAGCCAAGGAATGAGTTCAGGTCCCGCAAATCCGTCCGCATGCTCGTTACCCGATAAAGCAGGGCGAACATGGCCAGTCCAAGCGGGTTTGCCAGCGAGAACACAAAGATCCATGGCAATGGCATACCACCCGCCAGCGCGACCAGGAAGGTGGAAAAGTAAGCCGGTATGGCAGCCCATAGATAGCCGTACCACATGACCAGTGGCACACAGATAAGCAAGGGCAGGTAGACAGTGAGGTGAACAGTGGTGCCACTCATATCGATGGCAAGACCGGTCCACTCAAAGATTCGGGTCAGCAGGCCGGAAGGGATCGCAATGGCGCAGAGGATTAACCAGGCGACAACAGCGGTACGACGCGAGCCTCCCTCACGCAGGAACGACAGTGGCCGGAATGCCAGCGGATTGAAACCGGTTTCTGTCGCAGGTGGTGTTGTCTGATCGAGCATCGATGCAGCATTGGCAAGGACAGGTTCCTCGATGCTCATCATAGGCAACTGCAGTGGCGCAACCCGCGACACTGATCACGTAATATCAGGAAGTGTTGTGAACTTGAGTCTCGAAAAAGGGGATTTTCGTGGCGTTATGTCAACCAGTCCGGTATGGCCACTGATTTTTCCGCCAGGAATGCCGGGTTGTAGAGTCGCTGCAGATAACGCAACCCGGTGTCACACAGAATGGTTACGATGGTATGGCCGGGGCCGAGTTCGCGCGCCAGTGCCATAGCGCCGGCAACATTGATACCACTCGAACCACCCAGGCATAGCCCCTCGTGGCGCACCAGGTCGAAGACCAGCGGGATCGCCACCTCGTCGGGTATCTGGTAGGCAACATCGATCGGCGTGTCCTCGAGATTGGCCGTTATGCGGCTGTTACCGATGCCTTCGGTAATCGAGCTCCCCTCGAGACGCAGTTCGCCATTGCGATAGTAGTTGTACAGGGCCGAACCGTTGGGATCGGCCAGCCCGATGCGAATGGCCGGGTTGTATTGTTTCAGGGCACGCGCGACGCCGCCGAGCGTGCCGCCGGTGCCGACTGAGCAAATAAAGCCGTCGACCTTACCCTCGGTTTGTTGCCAGATCTCGGCCCCGGTGGTGCGCTCGTGAAACTCGCGGTTGGCGACATTATCGAACTGATTGGCCCACAGTACGCCGTGGTTTTCGGTCGCCCGCAGGCGCTCGGCAACGCGCTCGGATTCGTGCACGAAATGCGCCGGGTTTTTAAATGGCACAGCCGGAATCTCGATTACCTCGGCGCCGTACGCACGCAACGTAGACACTTTCTCGCGACTCTGCGTGTTTGGCATGACGATTACGGTGCGGTATCCGAGGGCATTGCCAACCACGGCGAGGCCAATGCCGGTATTACCGGCGGTGCCCTCAACGATGACACCGCCTCGTTCAATCTGTTGCCGCTGTTCGCCATCACGCACGATACCGAGCGCGGCGCGATCTTTGACCGAGGCGCCGGGGTTCATGTATTCAGCCTTGCCGAGGATCAGGCAACCGGTTTCCTCTGATGCGCGGGCGAGACGTATCAGCGGTGTGTTGCCAATCGTATCCAGGACGTTACTTGCGGGCTGTTGCATCAATCCGACTCCAGTCCGGCCAGTTGTTCGGCCTGGTACTCGGCGCGCAATGGCTCCAGCACCTGGTCGAGATCACCTTCGAGTACATCGGCGAGGCGATAAATCGTCAGGTTGATGCGGTGATCGGTAATCCGACCCTGCGGGAAATTGTAAGTTCGGATACGTTCTGAACGATCACCGGAACCGACCAGGGACTTGCGTTGCTGCGCGCGTTCGCTGGTTTGTTTCTCCTGTTCGACGGCCAGCAGGCGGGCGCTGAGTAACGAGCGCGCGCGGTCGCGATTCTTGTGCTGCGAACGTTCGTCCTGGCATTCGACCACGATACCGGTGGGCAAGTGAGTAATGCGGACGGCGGAGTCTGTCTTGTTGACGTGCTGGCCACCGGCCCCCGATGCCCGGTAGGTGTCAATGCGCAGATCCTCATTACGAATGTCGACAGCGTCGACTTCCTCGGCTTCCGGCAGCACCGCCACGGTACAGGCGGATGTGTGAATGCGGCCCTGCGATTCGGTTTCCGGTACGCGTTGCACGCGGTGGGCGCCCGACTCGAACTTTAGTCGACCATAAACATCGCGTCCCGATAGCTGCGCGATTATTTCCTTGTAACCGCCATGCTCACCGTGTGACTCGCTCATGATCTCGATGGTGATGCCATTGCGCTCGGCGTAACGGCTGTACATACGAAACAGGTCACCGGCGAAGATCGCCGCTTCGTCACCACCGGTACCAGCCCGTATCTCGAGGTATACATCTTTACCATCGAGCGGATCGACCGGAACCAGGTGACGTCGCAGCACCTGTTCGAGCTTTTCCACCCGCTCGGTGACGGTGGCCAGCTCTTCGCGTGCCATTTCGCGCATTTGTGGATCGGTGTCATCAGCCATCTCTTCGGCTGATTCCCGGTCCGCCCGCGCCTCGCGAAACTCACGGTAATCGCGAGCCACGCTTTCCAGTCGTGCATATTCGCGCGACAGGTCACGGAAACGCGCCTGGTCGTTAATGATGTCGGGATCAGACAACAGCGCCGCCACTTCCTCGTGCCTGGCGATCATCGATTCCAGCTTTTTCTCGACGCCCGGTGTCATGACTGCATTGTGCCTGTGACGATGCTCACTTGTCGTCCGGTTCGTCGAGCCCGAACAAGGTCCGTGCCGCACGTGCCAGCGCAATATCGGTGTCGGCCCCGGCCTCACGGATACGACGTGTTGGCTCGTGCATCAGCCTGGCGCTAAGACGGTTGCTCAGGAACTGTAGAACTTCGTCAGGATCGCGACCGGAGCTGATCATCTGGCGCGCTTCGGCCAGGCTCTGCTCACGTAGCGCATCGACCGAGGCGCGCAGCTGGCGCACCAGTGGCACGGTATCGCGACTGGCCAGCAGCCGCTCGAATTGCTCGGCCGCTACGTCGATCATGTCGCGTGCCTCGCTGGCGGCGACTTCGCGATTTTCCTGGTTGCGTACGATGGTGTCATTGAGTTCGTCGAGCGTGTACAGGTAGACATCTTCCAGCTCATTCACTTCGGCGGCTATGTCACGTGGGACGGCGAGATCGACCAGGAATATCGGTTTGCGTCGTCGTTGCTCAAGGGCAGCGCGGATCATCTCCGTGGTGATCAGCGGCTCGGGGCTGGCCGTGGACGAGATCACCATATCGGCTTCGCCGAGATGAACCGGGATTTCCGCCAGTGAAATGGCATAGGCACCAAACTGCAGCGCCAGGCCGCGTGCGCGTTCGACACTGCGGTTGGCTATGACCATGCGACCAAGCCCCTTCGAGTGCAGGTGACGTGCGGTCAGCTCGATCGTATCGCCGGCCCCGATAAGCAGGGCCTGGTTCTTGTCGAAGCGCGCAAAGATCTGACGCGCCAGCCCGACTGCGGTCGAGGCAATCGATACCGGGCTGGCGCCGATCTGGGTATTGGTCCGCACATGCTTGGCAACGGCGAAGGCCTGTTGAAACAGCAGGTTCAACAGTGGGCCAGTCTTGCCCAGGTCCTGTGACGCTGCAAAAGCCTGTTTGGTCTGGCCGAGGATCTGCGGTTCACCCAGCACCATCGAATCGAGCCCACAGGCAACACCGAAAGCGTGACGCACCGCCGGTAAGCCGTCGAGTACATAGAGCGCGTCGCGCGCCGACTCTGACAATCCGCGATGACTGGCAAGCCAGTCTGATACCGGTGCTGTCTCGCTGTTACCGGTGTCACAGTAAATCTCGGTGCGATTGCAGGTCGACAATATGACCGCGCCTTCGACCTGCGGCAGTTCGGTCAGCGATACCAGTGCGTTCGGCAGCTGATCGCCATTGAACGCGAGTTCTTCGCGGATGGCGACCGGTGCCGTGCGATGGTTGAGACCAACCACGTGTAAGCTGCTTGCAGCGGAGTCAGGCAATATTTTTTGCAACCTCGGGCCGGTTCTCGGGGTCCAACGGAGCGGTGAAGGATGTCAGGCCAGCTATATTCATGAAAAGCAGGGCGGGTTTCCTGTCGGCCCCCATACCCGGGCATTTTCCGGCATGGCGGCGGCACCATCAAGCTAACTGCCTGATTTCGCCTGCAAGCCGGTGCTTCGGGTATAGTGAGAGCGAGCTTATCCAAGACGCACTATGAATCCTTATACAAATATATGCCGCTGCGGTGTCATTGCCGCACTGGCCCTGTCGATTGTCGGCTGCGCGACGACGCCGGTACCAACCGAAGTCGCTGATGACAAAGCAGTCGTGCCATTCCAGACCGAGGCGGGGGAAGCCGGATAT
>JABDKV010000199.1 GCA_013002045.1 Gammaproteobacteria bacterium | reverse complement strand
GGTGCGACGACAGCGTTTTTCATGGGCCTGATTGGGATCGTGCAGAACGACATCAAGCGCATCGTTGCCTACTCGACACTGTCGCAGCTCGGATACATGTTCGTGGCACTGGGTGCCTCGGCTTATGCAGCAGGCATTTTCCACCTGATGACCCACGCCTTCTTCAAGGCGCTGCTATTCCTGGCGGCCGGCTCTGTAATTATCGGCATGCACCACGAGCAGGATATTCGCAAGATGGGTGGTTTGCGTAAGTACATGCCAATTACCTACTGGACATCGCTGATCGGGTCGCTGGCGTTGATTGGTTTCCCGGGCTTCTCCGGATTCTTCTCCAAGGATCTGATTATCGAGGCCGTGCATCACTCATCGACGCCGGGTCACACCTATGCCTACATCGCCGTGCTGCTCGGTGTGTTCGTGACGGCCTTGTACAGCTTCCGCCTGGTGTTCCTGGTTTTTCATGGTGAAGAGCGCTTTGATGAGCATACCCGTGAGCACCTGCACGAGAGCCCGTGGGTGGTGACGTTGCCACTGATCCTGCTGGCGATTCCGTCATTGCTGATTGGAGCATTCACGGTAGGTCCGTTGTTATTTGAGGACTGGTTTGGTGCGGCTGTCAGTGTTGCACCGGCCAACGACGTGCTGGCTGAGCTGGGTAAAGACTGGCATGGGCCGCTGGGACTGATTACACACGCACCCTTTACACCGGTGCTGTACCTGGCGCTTGGTGGTGTCATCGCTGCCTGGTACCTGTACCTGAAACGCCCCGATCTGCCCGCTACGATTCGCGAAAAGCTGTCCCCGGTGCACAAACTGCTCGAGAATAAGTACTACTTCGACGATCTCAACCAGTTCCTGTTCGCGCGCGGCGCGCAGCAGACGGGGAAGGTGTTCTGGCGTGTCGGTGACGAGACCGTCATCGACGGGGCCATGGTCAATGGCACGGCGAAGCTGGTTGGCTGGTTCTCGGGTGTTGTTCGTACGATACAGTCCGGTTTCCTGTATCACTATGCTTTTGTCATGGTCATCGGCCTTGCAGTGTTGCTTGGCTGGGTTATCGCAAGGGGCTGAGGTATGAACGGATTCCCCTTGCTAAGTACCCTTACCTGGTTGCCCATCATCGGCGGACTGCTGGTGCTGGCGTTGGCGCGCAACAACGATACCTTGCCGAAGCAGGTGGCCCTGGGCACCTCGATTGTCACTTTTGCGATCAGCACGCTGCTATGGCAACCGGCGCGTTTTGCCACCGCCGACATGCAGTTCGAGGAGTTCCTGCCCTGGATTTCCTCGTTCAACGTCAATTACCACCTCGGTGTCGACGGAATATCGATGCCGCTGATCCTGCTGACCACGTTCATGACCGTGCTGGTTATCGTCGCCGGCTGGGAAGTCATCAAGCACAAAGTGGCGCAGTACATGGCCTCGTTCCTGATTATGGAAGGGATCATGATCGGGGTGTTCTCGGCCCTTGATGCGATGCTGTTCTATGTGTTCTGGGAGGCGATGCTGATACCGATGTTCATAATCATCGGTATCTGGGGTGGCCCACGACGGGTTTATGCCACGATCAAGTTCTTTCTCTACACCTTCCTCGGCTCGGTGTTCATGTTGATCAGCCTGATCTACCTGTACCTGCAGTCGGGTAGCTACGGCATCCTCGATTTCCATGCGCTTGGCCTTGGCCTGCGTGAGCAGCAACTGATTTTTATCTCGTTCCTGCTGGCCTTTGCGGTCAAGATTCCAATGTTTCCGGTGCACACCTGGTTGCCCGACGCACACGTAGAGGCACCGACCGGTGGTTCCGTGATCCTGGCGGCTATCATGCTGAAGATGGGTGGCTACGGCTTTCTGCGATTCAGCCTGCCCGTGACCCCCGATGCCAGCATGACACTTGACTGGCTGGTGATCCTGCTAAGCCTGATCGCGGTCGTTTACATCGGTTTTGTCGCGCTGGTGCAGCAGGACATGAAAAAGCTGATTGCGTACTCGTCGATCGCGCACATGGGCTTTGTCACGCTTGGCCTGTTTATCCCATTCGCTATCTACCGCAACACTGGCGGTCTTTCTGGCGCATTGCTCGGGATGGAAGGTGGCATGGTGCAGATGATCTCGCACGGGTTGATCTCGGGTGCGCTGTTTCTCTGTGTCGGCGTGCTTTATGACCGCGTCCATAGTCGGCAGATCAACGATTACGGCGGCGTGGTAAACACGATGCCGAAGTTTGCGGCCTTCATGGTGCTGTTTGCCCTGGCCAACGCCGGCCTGCCGGGTACATCGGGCTTTGTCGGCGAGTTCATGGTCATCATCTCGACTTTCAAGGCCGATTTCTGGTTCGCTTTCCTGGCCGCGACGACGCTGATCCTGGGTGCTGCGTACATGTTGTGGCTGGTGAAGCGTGTCATTTTTGGCGAAATTGCCAATGACAACGTGGCCGCGCTGTCCGATATCAACACTCGTGAGTTCGTGGTGCTGGGAATCCTGGCCGTCTCGGTGTTGCTGCTCGGTGTGTGGCCGGCACCCCTGGTCGAAGTCATGCACGGCACCTTCGAGAACCTCCTTAATCACATGATGCAGTCCAAGCTTTGAGTTGACCGATATGAATTTCGATCTGACACATGTCTGGCCCGAAATCTTCGTTGCGACGATGGCCTGTATCGTGCTCGTGGCCGACCTGTATACGAGCCGGCGCGATGTCGCCTACTGGCTGTCACTGCTGACGATCGTCGGCGCCGCAGCACTGACGCTGGCTTTGCCTGCCGGTGGTCGTGAACTGACACTGACCGACACCTACATCGCCGAGCCACTGACCGATGTACTCAAAATGGTCGCCTACGGTGTAGTGGCGCTGGTGTTCCTGTATTCGCGTGACTACCTGCGAGAACGCGACTTGCTCAAGGGTGAGTACTTTGTGCTCGGGCTGTTTGGCCTGCTCGGCATCATGGTGATGATCTCGGCACATCACTTTTTGACCCTGTACCTGGGGCTGGAACTGTTGTCGCTGTCGCTCTATGCCATGGTGGCATTCGACCGCGACAGCTCGATTTGTGCCGAATCGGCAATGAAGTACTTTGTGCTGGGTGCAATCGCGTCGGGCACGCTGCTGTTCGGGATGTCGCTGGTCTATGGGGTCACCGGGTCGCTGGCGATCAACGAGGTCGCCGCCGGTGTGGTCGCCGCCGGCTCGACGGATATCATGCTGCTGATCGCACTGGCATTCATGCTGGTCGGGGTGATGTTCAAGCTCGGTGCTGTGCCATTTCACATGTGGCTGCCCGATGTTTATCACGGCGCCCCCACCTCGACCACGCTTTATATCGGTACCGCGTCGAAGATTGCCTCTTTTGCCCTGTTTGTTCGGGCTATAGGCGAGGCTTTTGGCGGGCTGGAGTCCGATTGGCGCGACATGCTCATCGTGCTGGCGGTGTTGTCCCTGGGTATAGGCAATATCGTCGCCATCGCGCAGACCAATCTCAAGCGCATGCTGGCTTACTCGACGATCTCGCATGTCGGCTTCATCCTGCTGGGATTTATCGCGGCCGATGGCCAGGGGTACCAGGCAGCGTTGTTCTACACGATTACTTACGTGCTCATGGCGGCGGGTGCCTTCGGCATGATTATCCTGCTCAGCCGCGCCGGCTTTGAGGCCGACGAACTGGCCGATTTCAAGGGACTCAACCAATACAGCCCCTGGTTTGCGCTGATCATGTTGTTACTGATGTTCAGCATGGCAGGCGTTCCGCCCCTGATTGGCTTCTACGCCAAGCTGGCGGTGCTTGCGGCTGTTGTCGAGGCAGGCCTGACCTGGCTGGCGATCGTCGCGGTCGTGTTCTCTGTCATAGGCGCGTTTTACTACCTGCGGGTCATCAAGCTCATGTATTTCGATGCCCCCGAGGGCGATACCCGCATCGATGCCGGAGTCGGAATGCGGGTCGTGCTGAGTGCCAATGGCCTGGCCATGCTGGCCCTGGGGATATTCCCCGGCGCCTTACTTGCACTGTGCGGTACCGTAATCCCGCTGGCATTGCGCTAGACCCCTTGTAATCCTCATTCGTTTTTCTGTACTATGCCGCTCCTGCTGGTGCGGGGTGGAGCAGTCTGGCAGCTCGTCGGGCTCATAACCCGAAGGTCGCAGGTTCAAATCCTGCCCCCGCTACCAATCTCCCTGTCTATTGAGCTGCCACGACAGAATCCCACGCACGGCACACCTTGCCGTGCGGCCGCGTATTACTTATACTCCACGCCGCGAACGGGGCAGGTTGCGTTGGCATACCGGCCCTGCGAACTGGTGAGAAAGCCAGTCGAGGTTGTCGTAAAGGCCCCGTTCGGGGCTTTTTATTTGGCCGCGGGTGGCTGCCTGTGGTGAATAACAAGAATGGGCCAGTGGCCCATTTTTTATTGGGATTTTAGAGACTTGGCGACACGCGAGACATTGTTGGAACTGATTGAGCCGGCCGTCGAAGCACTGGGCTACGAGCTGGTCGATATCGACTACCGCACCGGCGGTAACGGGCTGCTGCGACTGTATATCGATAAGGCGGACGGAATCAGCCTGGACGACTGCGAGCGCGTCAGTCATGAGATCAGCACATTGATGGATGTCGAGGATCCTATTCCCGAGCATTACACGCTCGAGGTGTCCTCCCCCGGTGTGAATCGGGTGTTGCGTAAGCCGAATCATTTTTCCGACTTTGCCGGCAATCGGATCAAGGTTGAGTTAAAGACATTGCACGAGGGTCGGCGACGCTATGTTGGCCGCCTGCTGGGTGTCGACGGCGAAGAAATAATCGTGGAAACGGACGAGGGCACAGTCCGGGTACCGCTCAGCTCGATCCACAGGACGAGGCTGGCCCCCGAGCTGCAGGCACAGAGAAACAGGTAGCGAATATGAACAAGGAAATCTTACTGGTCGCAGATGCCGTCTCAAACGAGAAGGGTGTCGATCGCGAGATTATTTTCGAGGCCATCGAGGCAGCATTGGCTTCGGCTACCCGTCGCCGCCACGGTGACGATATCGATGTGCGTGTAGCAATCGATCGCGAGACCGGTGAGTACGAGACATTTCGTCGCTGGCTGGTATTTGCCGACGATTCGACCGAGCTGGAGTTTCCTGATCGCGAATTGCGCATGCAGGATGCGGTCGACTACGACGCGGATATCGAGCCCGGCGGCTTCGTCGAGGAGCCGATGGAATCGGTGGCCTTCGGGCGAATCGCGGCGCAGACGGCCAAGCAGGTCATCGTGCAGAA
Organism: Gammaproteobacteria bacterium; assembly: GCA_013002045.1. GTDB lineage: Bacteria > Pseudomonadota > Gammaproteobacteria > Steroidobacterales > JABDKV01 > JABDKV01. The sequence continues at coordinate 2,998 of JABDKV010000199.1, read as the reverse complement.
AGTCCGTGAGGCCGAGCGTGCCCAGGTGGTCGAAGAGTACCAGGACCGGGTAGGTGAATTGCTCGGTGGCATCGTCAAGCGTGTCGATCGTAATGGTGCATACATTGATCTCGGCGGCAATGCCGAGGCCTTCATTGCGCGCGACGAGCTGATCCCGCGTGAGCCAATCCGGCCACAGGATCGAATCAAGGGCTACCTGCGCGAGGTGCGGTCCGAAGTGCGTGGGCCACAGTTATTCCTGAGCCGCACATCACCGGAATTCCTGATTGAGCTGTTCAAGATCGAAGTGCCCGAAGTGGGCCAGGGCCTGATCGAGATACTGGCTGCGGCGCGTGACCCGGGTCTGCGGGCCAAAATTGCAGTCAAGAGTAACGACCGACGCATCGATCCGGTTGGTGCCTGTGTCGGTATGCGCGGCTCGCGTGTGCAGGCCGTGTCTAACGAACTGGCTGGCGAGCGTGTCGACATCATCCTGTGGGATGAGAATCCGGCGCAGTTTGTTGTTAACGCGATGTCACCGGCCGACGTGTTGTCGATCGTTGTCGACGAAGACTCACACAGCATGGATCTGGCAGTGGAAGAGGACAAGCTGTCGCAGGCCATCGGTGCCCGTGGTCAGAATATTCGTCTCGCCAGCGAGCTAAGTGGCTGGACGCTGAACGTCATGACCGAGGCCGACGCCGAGCAAAAGAGCGAAGAAGAAACCCGCCAGCTGGTCGAGTTGTTCGAGAAGCAGCTCGATGTCGACGAGGAAGTCGCGGGCATCCTGGTTCAGGAAGGCTTCTCCAGTATCGAAGAGGTCGCCTATGTGCCGACCGCCGAGCTGTTGTCGATCGAGGAATTCGACGAAGGCATCGTTGACGAGCTGCGTAACCGGGCACGTGATGTGCTGCTGACGCAGGCGATCGTGCAGGAAGAAACGCTCGATGCGGCAGAGCCGGCTGAAGACCTGCTCGAGCTTGAAGGCATGGATAAGGAGCTGGCTTACAACCTCGCATCGCGGGGTGTCGTGACCCGGGACGATCTCGCGGACCAGGCTGTAGACGATATTGAAGACATAGATGGGCTCGATCCTGAGCGCGCTGCAACGCTGATCATGGCGGCACGTGCTCACTGGTTCGAGGATGAAGAACCAGCCGAGAGCCAGGGGGCCTGATTTAGATGGCAGAAGTTACAGTCGCACAATATGCGGATGTCCTGAAGGTGCCAGTCGAGAAGTTGCTGGCGCAGCTGGACGAGGCCGGTATTCAGATTGAAGACCCGAATGACACCATCTCCGAAGAAGCGAAGATGGAATTACTCATGCACCTGCGTAAAGCACACGGCCGCAAAGCCGAGAGTGCAGGCCCGAGCAAGATCACGCTGAAGCGAAAATCGCAGGGCGAGCTGAAGCTCCCCAGTGCCCAGGGCAGGGCGCGTACGGTAAACGTCGAAGTACGACGCAAACGCACCTATATCAAGCGTGACGTGCTTGAGGCCCAGGCCCGCGAACAGCAGGAAGAGCTGGACGAGCGTCGTCGTGAGGCCGAGCAGGCGCGTCAGAGCGAAGAGGCTGCTGTCGAGGAGAAACGCCTGCGTCAGCGCGAGCAGGAAGCCGAAGAAAGCCGCAAGGCCGAGGAAGAGGCTCGTAAGCAGGCTGAAGAAGAAGCGCGTCTGAAGGCCGAAGCCGCAGAACTGAAACGCCAGCGCGAAGAAGCCGAGCGCAAGCGCGAGGAAGCTGCCGCCCGCGCCAGTCGCGAGAAGAAGGCTCGCGAGAAAAAGCCGACGCGCTACGGTCGCGCAGAGTTGCACGTAGCGACCGACAAGAGCGGTCGTCGCCGGCGCAAGAAAACACAGACGCGGCGCCGCAGCGTCAACGTCAATGTCGAGACCAAGCATGGTTTTGAGCGGCCTACGGCTCCGGTTATTCGCGAGGTTGCAATTCCGGAGACGATTACGGTCGCAGAGCTGGCGCAGAAGATGGCGATCAAGGCGCCCGAAGTCATCAAGGCGATGATGAAAATGGGTCTGATGGTCACCATCAACCAGAACATCGACCAGGACACGGCCGCAATTGTGGTCGAGGAACTCGGGCACAAGCCTGTGCTGTCGAAAGAAGCCGAGATCGAGGACGTATTGCTCGAGGGTCACCAGCCCGAGGGCGAAAAACAGTCACGCCCGCCGGTGGTCACGGTCATGGGGCATGTCGACCACGGCAAGACCTCGCTGCTCGACCATATCCGTCGCTCGAAAGTCACTGCCGGTGAGGCCGGTGGCATTACCCAGCATATCGGTGCATACCGGGTTGAGACACCGCGTGGTGTTATCACCTTCCTCGATACTCCGGGTCACGAAGCGTTTACTGCGATGCGTGCCCGCGGTGCCAAGGTGACCGATATCGTGATCCTGGTGGTTGCTGCCGATGACGGTGTGATGCCGCAGACGATCGAGGCCATCAAGCACGCGCGTGCAGCTGAGGTGCCACTGGTCGTGGCGATCAACAAGATCGACAAGGCGGATGCGGACCCGGACCGGGTCAAGAATGAACTGATCAGTCATGAAGTCATTCCCGACGACCTCGGTGGCGACAGTCAGTTTGTGCCGGTGTCGGCGCAAACAGGCGAGGGCATCGATAACCTGCTCGAGTCAGTGCTGCTACAGGCAGAAGTGATGGAGCTGGGAGCGGTCGCCGACGGCCAGGCTGCTGGTATCGTGCTCGAGTCTTCGCTGGAGAAGGGTCGTGGTGCGGTGGCGACACTGCTGGTCAGCTCCGGCATTTTGCGCCAGGGCGACGTCTTGCTGGCAGGCCAGGAATATGGCCGGGTGCGCGCGATGTTCGACGAGCATGGCGATGCAATAAAAGAAGCCGGTCCGGCAACACCGGCCGTCGTGCTCGGCTTGTCGGGCACACCGGGTGCCGGTGACGACTTCCTGGCGCTGGAAGACGACAAGAAGGCTCGCGAAGTGGCCGAGTTGCGTCAGGACCGCCAGCGTGATGCCGATCTTGCCAAGCAACAGG
>JABDKV010000333.1 GCA_013002045.1 Gammaproteobacteria bacterium | reverse complement strand
CGAGGTCAGCATCCTGAACACCAGACTGACCGACTGCAGCGCGCAGGATTTCGAGGTCGAAAGAGTTCACGATGCCATTATTGTCGAGATCCCCGTCGCAGGCATTACCGAACTCGTCCTGCCCGCTACCCGCACCTCCGTTGGTATTGCACTGCTCCGGATTGCTGATTTCGAGACAGTTATCGCAGGCATCGCCAACACTATCAGCATCCTGGTCGAGCTGCGATGGGTTCGCTGTTTGAGCACAGTTGTCTTCACCGTCGTAAAACCCATCCGCATCCGTGTCGATCGCATACTCGAAAGCGCCGATGTCGAGTGTGCCGCCGCCGTTGGGAAACAGCGCGCCTTGCGCGTCTTTTATAATTATTCCGTTAATCGACTGCGCATCCGGCAACATCGCCAGTATCGAGCCATCAGCACTGTCAATAGCCGGCGACCCAGCTGAAAGCTCATAGATGTTAACCAGCAATGGGGCAGCTTCCATCGAGCCGGGGCCCAGAGGAATATCCTGCCCACTGCGCAGATCGTGTTTCGAAGCGACTGTATGACCAAAAAACAGACTGCTACTCATTTCCGGTATTGATGTGCCTTCGTTCGCCACAACCAGTCCAAAAGGCGTTATACCAGCACCGTCAAACAAGTTGTTGGCCCAAACCGATGGCGCTGCAATCTGGTCGGCGCGGGCACTGGCAAGAACATTGGCGAATGCGGTGTTGTTATAAAAAGAATTTCCGGTCGAATTTAACCGGGTCATCTTGTATCCAATACAATTATCGAAAGAAACGTTGTGATGGATCTTGGTATTGATGGCCTTGTAGACCGTGATGCCAGCTGACAAGCCTGCATCGCAACCGGTCGATTTGGCGCCATACACGGTGTTATTGCGAATAATAACCCCATCGGACAAGTAGTCATTATCCTTCCAAGCCCAGTCCGCGATGATACCGTGACCATCGGGGGCAGATGTGTGGACGCCATTTATAATGTTCCGCTCGACTATTAGATCACGACACCAGCTAAGTTGAATCCCGTTCACGTTGGGCTCATCAGGGTCACCAATATCCTGAAGATAGTTGTCGTGAATGTAGGAAATTATGCCCATATCAGAACGCAAGCCTGACTGTATCACGATGCCATAGTTCCGCGTGTCGACAATTGAGTTCCCGGAAATGATGACGTCAAAGGCCGAGGAGTTATTTAAACCGGCATCCGCCTCTAACGAATAAAATTGAATTCCCTTTTCCAGACCGCTGAAGTAATTATCTCGGATACGAATGTTGTGAAGATCACAGTCTCCACGAACGATCAAGCGAATTCCAATTGCATTCTTATCGTCGTCAATAATAGATGAATTAGAAAGATTGAATTCGGAGTGCGACTCGTGGCTGCAGTCAACACGCACACCAAACTCTGACTGATTCGACATGTGAACGTTTTCAATTGTGTTGCCGACGACATTTCGACTGGATACACTAAAGTCCCCACCAACAAAGTTGAAGGCGCGCGCTCCACCGACGATTTTCAGGTCACGGACTGTTAGTCCGCTCCGTCCGTTTGAAAAAACAGTATCAATCCTGTCATGTCCCTGAGCATCAAGAATCGTTTGCGCACCTACCCCGATGAGCGTCAACGACTCGGTCACGCGGGAGTTAATAACGACCACATCATTGGCATTATCGTAAGTGCCGGCCCCGAGGTACAACGTGTGCGGCAGGTTTAAGTCATCCTCGATGACCGCAATTAACTCCGCAATACTCTCTACGTTCGTCACATCGATCAGGGTCGGCCAGTCGCCGACGCGATAGCCGATGTCCGTCAGCAGGTCGCTGTTACTGCCCGAGGATGGCCCGGGTGGAACGGTACTCCACAGTTGCGCGTAGTAGTCTGTCGCTGTTGCCGGCACTGCCGCCAGGCAAAGCAACAGGCCTGATAGTTGTTTCACTCGCCCCGCCACCGTTATCTTGTTATTTGACTCCCCAATTATAGCCCCTGATCATATCCATGCTGCATGGCGAAACAGTCTTTGACGACGAACCGTCCCGCACCGCAATACGGGGACCTTGCTGTACAATCCGGGCGCCGGACGATCCCACTTATTCGGAAAGCGAGCATATGTTTGACGCGCAAAGAGTCAGGATGTGCTGGCGCTGGGGCGTAACGCTGACATTCCCGGTGGAATTACAATAGGAGTAACCAATGCCGCAGAAGATCAAAGTTACACAGCCGCTGGTGGTGTTGCACGGCGATGAAATGGCACAAGTCGCATTCGAGCGAATCCTCGAGATGTTTGTGACCAGCCGCCTCGACATCGAGCTGGTGGAGATCGACCTGACGGCAGAGAATCGTCTGCTCACCAATGGCCAGGCCGTGCTCGATGCGATCGAAGCTTTGAAAACACATGGTGTCGGCATCAAGAATGCCGGGATGACCGTTAACCGCACGCAGCTCGACGAGCTGCTGGCAAAACATCCCCATATTGAAGAAGGCGAATTACATCGCCTGGCGACAAAGTCACCCAATGGGGCTATTCGCAAAGGTATCCACGGCAACATCACCCGCGAAGATATCCAGTTTCGCAATCTCGAGGTCAAGCGACCGAAGTGGATCGATCGCGACATCGAAGTGTTCACGATGGAAAGCGGTGGCATACGCGACAGCTATAACGAGCTGTCGCGCGCAACTGGCATTGCCAAGCTGATGTTTGTCGGCAGCAGCGGTGATCCGGTCGAGCTGCACCGCCGGGTGATCAAAAAGGGCGATCCCTGGTTGCTGGCAACCAACGATCTCGATGCAGTTCGTAAATGGGCGCATGCCTTCTTTCGCAAGGCTATTGACGAAAAACGCGCCGCCTGGCTTGGCCTCAAAGACACGGTCATCCCCGGTTACGACGGTGTGATGCGTCGCGCGATCGAGGACATCTATCGCAATGAGTATCAGGGTCAGATGGAGGAGCTTGGACTCGAGTATCGCTACGAGTTGATTGATGCCCAGGCAGCCCGCGTGGTCGCCAATCCGCCCGAACGTTGCCTGTGGGGTGTGCCCGACAATAACACCGGTCGCAAACTGCAGAAACTCGTCAATGAGATGAAAAAGTTCGGCATCCCCAGTCGGGAGGCACATGTGTCGATCTCTCGCATGAGTGCCGGTGGCGGCGACCAGTACGGCAGTTTCAACATGGCATGCAAAGAAGACGGCATTTTGAAAGTCATCGTCGATGGCGACGAAAAACACGCGCGCGAGATCCGTGCCGGCGACCCGATGCTGTTCATGTCGAACGACCGCGAGGCGATCAAGGACTGGGTCAGCCAGGTGTTTCGCGATGCCTCGATCAAGGGCAAGGAAGTTTATTTCGGGCTCAAGCGTGAATACATGGAATATGACGACGTCTTCAGTCGGGTCATCACCGAAGTGCGTAACGAACTGGCACAGCACGATACGCCGCCACCGTCTTTCATGATCATGCGGCCGTCCAGCCAGTTAAAGAAAATGATCACTGACCCGCCACGCAACGCGCTGTACCCGGCGCAAAATCTCGATGGCGATATTTTCTCCGACATCTCTGCCGCACTCGGGGGCAGCCTGGCGACAGCCAGCTCGATTATCGAAAGTAAAGACGGAACGATGTTGTACGAGGCGCCACACGGTACCGCGCATGACCTGTACCTCATGTACCAGGAAAGCGATGGCAAGACAGCATTGTTCAACTCATCCGCCCTGCTCTACGCATTGGCCAACGCCCTGGCGACGCTGGCAGAACGCGAGAACAACACGTCTCTGCTCGACTATTCCAACGCACTGAAGGCCGCGCTCATCGACACCGTCGGCAAGGGCATCGTCACCGGCGACCTCAAAGGCAAGACCACCGATCCGGACAACGAATCGATCGTTGATATGCAGGGCTTTCTCGACGCAGTCGCCGCCAACATCTAGATCACTGCCATGCACGAAACCCGTATCACGATTCCCGCGTAGGAACGGCTTCAGCCGCGATCCCTCCCCTGTAGGAGCGGCTTCAGCCGCGATCCCTTGTAGGAGCCAGGCTCTCAGCTGAAGAATCGCGGCTGAAGCCGCTCCTACGGGGGAAGCTCGCGACGAGGCTGACGGGTGATTTCCCTCTCTGTCGCTGGGTACTTTCCCCGATAGCACCCCACCCGCACCTGGCTCACAATAGCGGCGCCTATCGAACCGCCGGAGATCCCCATGCGCCAGTTTGTCCGAGTTGTCCTGGTACTACTGTGCCTGTTACCGGCTGCACGCGCCGATCTCAATGGCGTAATCATGCAGTACTTCCACTGGGACCTTCCGACCGACCAAACTTTGTGGAGCGAATTGCAGAACGGGTCGCAGGACCTGGCTGATGCGGGTTTTACGGCCCTGTGGCTGCCTCCGGCCTACAAGGGCGCCTCGGGAGGCTATGACGTTGGTTACGGCGTCTACGATCTGTACGACCTCGGCGAGTTCAACCAACAAGGTACCGTGCCAACCAAGTACGGCACCCGGGCGCAATACGAAGCTGCAATACAGTCTGCCCAGACAGCTGGACTCGAAGTTTATGCCGACATCGTGCTTAACCACCGTATGGGTGCCGAATCTACCGAGAGCGCCTGGGCCGTGCGGGTAGACGAAAACAATCGCAACATCGAGTACTGGGCAGATGTCGAGATCGATGCCTGGACCTATTTCGACTTCCCCGGCCGTAATGGCACGCATTCTTCCTTCCAGTGGCGCTGGTATCACTTCGACGGGGTCGACTGGGCCGAGAATCTCGGTGGTGACGGGTGCGGTGGCTGCCGTATCTACAAGTTTCGCGGAACTGGCAAAGCCTGGGACGACCAGGTCGACACCGAGAAAGGCAATTTCGATTACCTGATGGGCGCGGACGTCGACCTGCAGCATCCCGATGTCATTAATGAACTCAAAAGTTGGGGTGAGTGGTATGTATCTCAGACCAACATCGACGGCTTCCGACTCGATGCCGTCAAGCATATGAAATACGGCTTCATCAATGAGTGGCTGTATCACCAGCGTGCCACCAGCGGCAAACCGCTTTTCGCTGTGGGCGAGTACTACAGTTACGACGTCAACAAGATTACTGCCTACCTCGACGCGAGTAACGGCGGCAATGACAGCCAGTCGGCTTTCGATATGCCGCTCTATGCGAAATTTCGCGATGCGTCCAACGCGGGTGGTAGATTCAACATGGCAACGCTGTTCGACAACACGCTAATACAGGCCAGACCAGCGCAAGCTGTCACCTATGTGGAAAGCCACGACACCCAACCTGGACAATCTTTTGCCGCACCGACGATGGACTGGTTCAAGCCACTGGCCTACGCCACGATCCTGCTGCGTCAGGATGGCTACCCGAGTGTGTTTTACGCCGACTACTATGGCGCCACTTACGGCAGCACGGTCATGCCATCACACAAGGCCATACTCGACATTTTGCTGGCCGCACGCCGCGATCACGCCCACGGCGTCCAGCATGATTATTTCGATCACGACAACATTGTTGGCTGGACCCGCGAAGGCGATTCGGAACACTGGAAGGGCCTCGCCGCACTGATCAGCGACGGACCGGGCGGGAGCAAATGGATGTACGCAGGCTGGGCTCACCGTAACGCCTGCTTCCGCGATATCACCGGCAATGAAGCCGGCTGCGTCTGGACCAACAACGACGGTTGGGGCGAGTTCCGCGTCGGCGGCGGCAGCCTCTCAGTCTGGGTCAAAGACTAACTAACCGTATCCCTCCCCCGTAGGAGCGGCTTCAGCCGCGATCCCTCCCCTGTAGGAGCGGCTTCAGCCGCGATCCCTCCCCTGTAGGAGCGGCTTCAGCCGCGATCCCTCCCACAAGGAGAAATCGCAGCCCCCGCCATTAACTGTTCAGCTCAAAGCTCAACCAGAAACCCGACGCCTCCAAACCAACCCCATCAACCCAATTCCCAACAAGGCTAACGAACCAGGCTCAGGCACTGCACCAGGCTCCGGCCCCTCACCAGCCAGCTCGCCATAGATCTGGAACCCTGCAGCAAGACTCTGCCCGTACCAGTTCCCACCATTGCTGTAGGCATACGCGGACAACGGATCGATTGCCGACCCTGGCAACGTACCCGAGAACGACTGCCCTGACACAACCTCAAAAGCCACGAAGTACGTTCCCGCAAGCAGTTCCCACGCAAGGCCGCTTGCGCCTTGCCATGCATCGGTTTGATCGGCGGTAAACTCGGCTGTGTACAAGGCGGTACCCGGCGCACCTGCGTTGTCACTATAGATTGCTGCAGTTAGCGTTCCTGCCGTGTAGACATTCTGAATCCAGCCTTCGACCGAGCTGACGAAATAGTCCTCAGTGGTCGTAAACTGACCGGCAATACCCTGGCTCCAGTTCAATGACCAGTTGCCGCCGCTGTTGGGCGTAGCACCGGTATCGACGATGGCAACCGCGTTCGCTGCCAGTGGCGAAACCATTAACGCGAGCGCTGCAAGATACGTACTTTTCATAATTTGTCCTTATTAAACACCTACCGTTGTTCGATAGTGCAATGCACTAATCGCGCCAGCTATCGACAGACCCAACAAACTCGCCGCAAGCAGCGATTGCTGAAGATTTAACTCAATCCAGAGTTGTAAGCATCATCGACGCTCTATCGCCGTACACTCGTGACTTTAGTCACATACCGGAGCAGCAGGTTTTGGCAGAATCGGAAAATATCCAATAGCTGGTGTGTGCTATGAAAGCCCTGATTATTTTCGTCGTGCTGAGCATGACATTCGCATCCGCATCCGCGGAGAGCGTTGAAGAAATGGCGCAGGCGTTTTTCAAAGCCTCAGAAGCGTTGGACCGGGAATACACTAAAGGCAAACAGGACTGTCAACGTCGCTACCTGCTGAAGAACGCGCCAGAGAGGGATTCCGCCAAGTATCAGCAATGCCTCGTGGATTTTGACAACCGGTTCCAGAAAAAGCGCTGCGATTTCTACTTGGCCTGGTATAAACGCTCAAAAGCTGTCGGCGGCATGGTTCGGCCGGAAAACTATCCGCAGTGCACGAAATATAAATACTGACGGCTTCCAGGGGTCAAGTCTGTCCATTTCTCACCTGTTGCGACGCCATCGCAAGAAACCGCTTGAAATGAGAAATGGGCAGACCTGACCTCTTCGCTTAAACCAGCAGGTCTTGTTTTTCGTTGTCCGACATCGATCCGTCGGCTATTTCCGCGCGCAGCGCCACCGCATGCGACTGCAGCAGTGGCCGCGATTGCTCCAGCCCCGGCAGCGCCTGCAGACGCTCCAGCATACGCAGCATATGACGGGAACAGATCCAGTCATTGCGGACAAACTGACGCATCGGCGCGAGGATGGCCTCGGTCAATTCTTCGAGTGAGTGTGGCTTGACCAGGACGCGCAATTTTTCGTCCTTGTCATATCGTGCCTCGTAAGGAACTGTTATCTGCAACAGGTGCGCCAGGCCACGCTCGAATTGATCGATACACAACATCGCTGTGTACTGACCATTCACACCGGGCGACATGGATTTGCCCAGTATCTCGAGCAACTGCTCGATCGGTACGCGCACATCCTGGTCGCGCGTTCGTTGAGATCCCCAACTAAATGCGTGCCGTAACTTCTGCTCCACAGATGAGTCAACTGCGCGTCCGGGCCAGACCATCATGAGCGCCTGTCCTGGCAAGACAAAATCGCCTGGCCTGGCCTTTACCGTCACGATCAGGTCATGTTCTGCCGCAGCTTCGATCAAGGTGTCGCCTTCAAGCAACCGCAGGTAATCACCGGAGCCCGGGTAACGGATCTCAGTCGCTGCAGTTTCCAGATCGGCAGGCAAAACGGGTGCGACGGTGAGACCACTGTCGTCACCAATCCCGGACGGAAAGAGACGATCTGCGCAGCGGATCAATTGATCGCCGGTGCGCGAAACCACCAGCGCAATATTGATCGACTGCGGTACGTGATGAATAAAGTAGATCAGTACCATCACGCTGAGCCCGGTGAAAACCAGCGCGACTAACACAGCAAGATCCGGCACGAACGCACCTGCCTCGTCAGCACTGCCCGTCCGCACTGTTTGCAATACCACCAGGCAATAAAGAAACGTAGCTATAAAGGTACCGAGCGTGAACTGGTTGCCACGATCGCGCATGAACTCGCTCAATAATCGCGGACCAATCTGCGCGCTGGCATGTGACACCGCCAGCAGGGTCATCGAAAAGGTCACGCCGGCGACCGTAATCATCGAACCAGCCACCGTCGACAGGATCGCCCTGGCACCATCGGGCTGAGTCGCATACATCCAGCCGATCTCGTCCATCCAGGCATTGCCGAGCATGGCATCTAGCCGGATTAGCAACGCGGCAATGCTGACCGCACCGACCGCCATCAACGCTGGCAAAAACCAGTAACTGCCACGTACCTGCAACCACAGGTCCAACATGCGGCTCTTCATCGTTCCTCGATGCGGACTAAATCCATTTCAACCTCACGTGAGTTTTAATTCGTCCACAACGTCAACGAAAACTGTAGGAGCGGCTTCAGCCGTGATTTCCACAAGCCGGAACACACAGTCACTCGTGATCCACGAACAGACATTGAACCAGCCGTTGCTCGGCACCGCTGAGAAGATTGGTGCCCGGGGCCGGAATCGAACCGGCACGACCGTATAAGGGTCGGCGGATTTTAAGTCCGCTGCGTCTACCAGTTCCGCCACCCGGGCTGGGAGGAAATGGAGGCTAGGGTCGGAATCGAACCGGCGTACACGGCTTTGCAGGCCGCTGCATAACCACTCTGCCACCTAGCCTCACCCGTTCCGCGTCGGCAGAGAGCCGCGGAACACGGAGTTTAGCGCTCCCGTGAGCACCACTCCACTAACGAAAAAGCCCCGGAGCCACTGGCACCGGGGCCGGATTTGGAGCGGGAAACGAGACTCGAACTCGCGACCCCGACCTTGGCAAGGTCGTGCTCTACCAACTGAGCTATTCCCGCGCGGCCGTCAATATTAGCCTCACCCCTGAGCCTGTCAAGCACCGGGGTCGAAATTATCGTCTCCATGGGCCTCGCGATAGGCCGCCGGGTTCACAATGGCCGGCCAGGCCGCCCGCAAATAGATCGCCATCGACCATAATGTCAGCGCCGCGGCGGCGAAAAGCCCGAGCACGCCGATGTCATAAGTGCTGACCGGACCTATATTGACCTTGTACAACAACAGGAAAATGGCGATGACCTGCACGATAGTCTTGATCTTGGCGACCGCAACCACGGCAACGCGCTGACGCGCACCCAGCAACGCCATCCACTCACGGACCGCTGAGATGGCGATCTCGCGTCCAATGATGATAGCGGCCGAGATCGCGACCACCGCGCCATATAGGCCCTCGTGCGCATGCACGAGCAACACCAGTGCAACACCGACGATCAACTTGTCCGCCACCGGGTCAAGAAACGCCCCGAATGGCGAGGTCTGATCGAGCTTGCGCGCCAGGTAGCCATCGAGCCAGTCGGTCAGTCCCGCGATCAGGAACAGGATGGCCGCCACCTGGCGACCCCATTCCCCAAAGAAAAAGATCACCACGAAGAGCGGGATCATTGCCATCCGACCCAGGGTCAGGATGGTGGGGATATTCATTTCGGGTCGCATGACTGTTATTCGCTACCGTGAAAGGTTTCGTAGATGGATTGTGCCAGCTGCCTGCTGATGCCGTGCACCTGCGCCAGGTCGTCGATACCGGCGCGAGTCACGCCCTGTAAACCGCCAAAATGTTTCAACAGGTTTCGACGTCGTTTCGGACCCAGCCCCGGAATCGCCTCGAGCACCGAGCTGGTGCGCGCCTTGGCGCGCCGCGACCGGTGACCGGCAATGGCGAAGCGGTGCGCTTCATCGCGAACCTGCTGCACCAGGTGCAGGGCCGGCGAATCGGGCGGCAGTATAATCGGCGTTTCGCGGCCCAACAAGAACAGTCGTTCGTCGCCGGCACGGCGCGCCGCACCCTTGGCCACGCCGACCAGTTCGACACCTTCGATTTGCAGTTCTTCCAGCACTTCAGCGGCTTCGCGCAGCTGCCCTTTACCACCGTCGATAAGCAGTATATCCGGTAATGGCGCCTCGCCCTTCTTTAGCCGTGTGTATCGTCGCTTCAAAGCCTGCCGCATAGCGCCGTAGTCGTCACCGGGTGTCACATTACGAATATTGAAGCGCCGATATTCGCTTTTCTGCGCACCTTCGAGTCCAAAAACCACACAACTCGCCACCGTAGACTCGCCCCCGGTGTGGCTGACATCGAAGCACTCAAGCCGGGCCGGGGTGCTGGACAAGTCCAGGCCCTCACGCAGCGCGTCGAGCTGGCGCGCAATACTGCTGGCCGACGCCATACGCAGCTGCAGTGCATGGCGAGCGTTAGTCGCGGCCATTTCCAGCCAGCGCGCGCGATCAGCGCGCACCCGCGATTTAATTTGCACCTTGCGGCCCGCTTTTTCGCCAAAAACCCTTTCCAGCAGCTCGCGATCGGTCGGCTCAAAATTGGCAATAATCTCCGCCGGGGCCTCACGCGCCAGGTAATACTGCGCCAGGAACGACGACAACACCTCGCCCGCCTCTACCGTACTGGCACTACGCGGGAAAAACGTACGACTGCCGAGATTGCGCCCGCCGCGGATGAACATCACCGCAACACAGTAGCGCCGACCCTCAGTGACCGCGGCCACCACATCGGCATCGCCGATCCCCGCGGTCACGAATTGTTTTTCCTGGACCCGATTCATGCGTGCGATCTGGTCACGGAAATGCGCGGCGCGCTCGAAGTCGAGCTCGGCGGCGGCTGCCTCCATGCGCCGGGCCAGATCCTCCCCGACTTCGGTGGCACGACCCTGCAGGAACAACAAGGCATGGCGCAGATCTTCGGCGTATTCCGCTTCGCTGATCAGGCCAACACACGGTGCCGAACAACGCTTGATCTGGTGTTGCAGGCACGGTCGCGAGCGATTGGCGAAAAAGGTGTCCTCGCACTGCCGTACCTGGAACAACCGCTGCAAGTGACCGAGCGCCTCGCGCACTGCCCGCGCACTGGGATAGGGTCCGAAGTAACGCCGCCCCTTTTTCTTGGCACCACGATAAAACGACAGCCGCGGGTATTCATGATCGGTCGAGACCTGCACGTAGGGAAAACTCTTGTCGTCCCTTAGCAGGATGTTGTAACGCGGCTTGTGCTTCTTGATCAGGGTGTCTTCGAGCAACAAGGCCTCGGTCTCGGTGTTGGTGACGGTGACCTGCACATCGGCCACCTGGCGCACCATGGCCGCCGTCTTGATTTCGTTGATACCCTTGCGGAAGTAGCTGGTGACGCGATTTTTGAGGTTGCGGGCCTTACCAACGTAAATCACAGTACCGTCGGCATCGAGCATGCGGTAAACACCGGGGCGGCTGGTCAGCGACTGCAGGATCGGCTCAGGATCGAAATTATCGATTGCGGATGACGATGTCATTTTCTGCCGGCGATCAACCCGTCGATAGTTTCAAACACGGATTCGAACATCGCCGTCGTCAGGCGACGGGTTTGGGTGTTGTAGCGGCTGCAATGATAAGAATCGACCAGTACCAGCCCTGGCTCCAGTTCATGCTCGGCACCGTGTCCGAACGGAAACGACTTCTGCTTCAGCCCCTGACTGCGGATAACGGCGCGGTGTGCAATGCCACCCAGCGCCAGCAGGACCAATGGCCTGGGCAAAGCCTCGATCTCTGAGGCCAGGAAGGCATTGCACTCGTTGATCTCGGCACCGACCGGCTTGTTTTGCGGTGGCAAACACTTGACAGCATTGGTGATGCGCACGTTTTGCAGTTGTAACCCATCGTCCGCGGCCGTCGCTTCAGCAGCACTGGCATAACCAAACTTGTGCAGCGTCTGGTACAGCAGGATACCGGCGTAGTCGCCGGTGAAAGGTCTGCCGGTGCGATTGGCACCGTGCATGCCTGGGGCCAGGCCGACAATCAGTAAGCGCGGGGCATCAGAACCGAACGGTGCCACGGGAGCGGCATGATAGTCGGGATGCTGCTCACGTACGTCATCGAGAAACGTTGCCAATCGCGGACAACGCCGGCAAGCCGGATCGAAAATAAGGCTCATGAAACAGGTTTATGACCGCAACAGCGATCAGTATATCGCTACACCGACAGCGGTGGCGGTTCCGGGTCTAGCAGCCCGTAACGCATCGCCATACGCACCAGTTCGACATCGTTGTCGGCCGCCAGTTTCTGGCAAATGCGGGATCGGTAAGTGCTCACGGTCTTCGGGCTCAGGCTGAGTATGTCAGAGATATCCTGGTTCCCGTTGCCCTGCACAATCATCATCAAGACCTGCAGTTCGCGCTCAGACAATGTGTTCATGGGCGATTGCAGGTCTTTCTTGCGCAGACTCTCGTCGGCCAGCCGCTGTGCGATCACGGGCGAAATATAGCGCTCGTTGCGATCGACACGACGCACTGCATCGATGATCTCGTCTGGTGTGCAATTCTTGGTCAAATAGCCCTGCGCGCCGAGCTCAAGGATCTTGCGCGGCAGCGGCATGTCGCTATAGACCGTCAGGCAAATAATCTTGGCGGAGCCTTTGGCCAGGATGCGACGCGACGCCTCAAAGCCCCCTATACCTGGCATGAACTTGTCCATGATGCAGATATCGGGCTGTAGCTTCGGAACGAGTTCCAGCGCCTGTTCGCCAGTATCGGCTTCACCGACCACTTCGATGTCACCGGCGCTCTCCAGGATTTTGCGAATTCCCTTACGCACCAGTTCGTGGTCATCAGCCAGGAGCACTTTGATCACGATATTCCAGATGGTTTTGCCAAGACACAGTCCATTATGCACGTGCACAATGGCGTGCGAAAGCATAAATTTAACAAAATTTAATATTTAAGCGGCTTTAGAACAATGCCGTTAGTCTTTGTTTTTTCTGTGTTTATCTAATAGCAGTCGTCAAACGCCGCCGATCGAACCGTTCTCCGCGTCGGCAATATTCAGTGCCAGTTCCAGCGCCTGCTCGTAGTTCAGTCGTGGATCGACGGTCGAGCGATAGGCCCGCTGCAGGTCGGCATCGGTCAAACCACGTGCGCCACCGGTACATTCAGTCACGTCGTCGCCGGTCAGTTCAAAGTGCACGCCGCCGAGGTGACTTCCCATATCCCGGTGGATGCGAAACGCCTGCTTGACCTCGGACAGGATGTTATCGAAGCGACGGGTCTTCACGCCGCTGGCCGTTGACTCGGTGTTGCCATGCATCGGATCACAACTCCACAGCACCGGCGATCCGGTCGCACGCACCGCCTGGATCAGCGGTGGCAGGGATTGTTCAATCTTGTCCGCACCAAAGCGACAGATCAGTGTCATCCGACCCGGTTCAGCCCGCGGATTCAGCACCGCCAGCAATTCCTGTAGCCACTCGGCAGACATCGCCGGGCCCAGCTTGATCGCGATCGGGTTTTCTATGCCGCGGTAGTACTCGACATGCGCATCATCGATAGCCGCCGTGCGCATCCCGACCCACGGGAAGTGCGTTGCGAGATTAAACCAGCCATTGCGTTTCTCCAGCCAGCGGGTCTGTGCCTGTTCATAAGGCAGATGCAGACCTTCATGACTGGAATAAAAGTCGACCCGCTGTGCCCCGTAAGCCGCCTGTCCCGTCACCACCTCGATCAGGTCGAGCGATTCGGAGATATTGTGCACGATGCGCTGGTAGCGATCGGCCGTCGGCGAATGATGAACAAAATCAAGATCCCAGTTTTCCGGGTGATGCAGGTCGGCAAAGCCGCCATCGACCAGGGCGCGGACAAAGTTCAGTGTCAGTGCCGCTCGCTCATAGCCGCGCAGCATCAGCTGCGGGTCGGGAATGCGATCTTCGGCGGTAAACGGATGCCGGTTGACCAGGTCACCGCGGTAGCTCGGCAATGTCTCGTCACCACGGGTCTCGGTGTCGGCCGAGCGTGGCTTGGCATACTGTCCAGCCATGCGACCGACGCGAATGATGGGTTTCTTGAGCCCATAGAGCAGCACCACGCTCATTTGCAGCAGTATCTTTAGCTTCTTGGCGATAGCATCGGAGGTGCACTCGGCAAAGCTCTCGGCACAATCGCCGCCCTGCAGCAGGAAGGCCTCGCCGCGCTGCGCAGCGGCGATTTGCGACTTCAGCGCGAGTATCTCGCCACTGGTAACGATCGGTGGCAGCTTCGACAGCTCACTCACCACATGCTCGACGGCGGCTGAGTCCGGGTACAGAGGCTGCTGTGTTGCCTGCAGCTTTTGCCACGTAGTCGGGTGCCAGTCGGTCGGATTCGGTTTTCTGGTCATAGTGAGGTCATGCTAAGCACAGATTTGCTGTACTGCAAACAACTGGATAAAGGTCTCAGGTATTGGCAGAATCTGCCGCCTTCCCGGCGCCGACGGGCCTGTGCCCCGGAGATCGCGCTTATGTCACATCTGGAGCAACCAAGAATCATGAAATCGATACTCGAACAACTCGGGCTGGCCGCCACCAACCCCGGCACCTTCATTCCCGGCGAGGGCTGGTCAAATGACGACAGTGCCGGTGTCATCGAGTCGCACAATCCTGCCACCGGTGAACTAATCGCTTCTGTGGTCTCTGCCAGCGCCGCCGACTACGACAAAGTGGTCACCGCATCGCGCGAGATCTTTGCACAATGGCGCAGCCTGCCGGCACCGCAACGGGGCGAGGCGATTCGACTTTGTGGCGAGGCGTTGCGCAAGTATAAGGACCCGCTGGGATCACTGGTCTCGCTCGAAATGGGCAAGATCAAGGCCGAGGGCGATGGCGAGGTGCAGGAGATGATCGACATTGCCGACTTTGCTGTTGGCCAGTCACGCATGCTCTACGGCAACACCATGCATTCCGAACGCCCGCATCACCGCATGTACGAGCAATGGCACCCGTTCGGCGTGGTCGGCATTATCAGCGCCTTCAATTTCCCGGTAGCGGTCTGGTCATGGAATGCGTTTATCGCCGCGGTGTGCGGCAATGTCTGTATCTGGAAACCATCACCGAAGACACCGTTGTGCTCGATAGCCGTGCAGAAAATTTGCAACGAGGCGCTCGAGCAAGGGGGCTTCCCGCCAATCTTTGGCTTGTTCAACGACGGCAGCAATGAACTTGCTCAGCAGTTCGTCGATGACACGCGTATCGAGCTCATGTCTTTCACCGGCTCCTGTGCGATCGGCCGCCAGGTCGGCGAGCGCGTCGCCGCTCGTATGGGGCGCAGCCTGCTCGAGCTCGGAGGCAATAACGCCCTGATCGTCGACCAACACGCCAACCTCAAGCTGGCGATACCGGCGATCGTGTTTGGTGCGGTTGGCACGGCAGGACAGCGTTGCACGTCGACCCGGCGGTTGTTCGTTCACGAAAACATTATCGATAAGTTATCGGAGAGCCTGGTCAATGCCTACGGCCAGGTTCGCATCGGTAACCCGCTGGACGAAGATACGTTAATGGGTCCGCTGATCGATGAATCCAGTGTCTCCCGCTATGCCGAGATGATCGCGAAACTGCGTGATCGTGGTGCGGAAATCCTGATCGGTGGCAATGTCATCGAAGGTGATGGCAATTTTGTCGAGCCAGCACTGGTTCGCGCCGAGAACGACTGGGACCTGGTGCAGACAGAAACCTTCGCCCCGATCCTGTACGTTATTCCGTTTAGCGATCTCGATGAAGCCATCGCGATGCAAAACAGTGTGCCGCAGGGCCTGTCATCAGCGATCTTCACCGACAACCTGCAACACGCCGAACGCTTCCTGGCGGCCACCGGCAGCGATTGCGGTATTGCCAACGTCAATATTGGCACCTCGGGTGCGGAAATCGGCGGTGCCTTCGGCGGCGAGAAAGAAACCGGTGGCGGCCGCGAAGCCGGTTCGGATTCGTGGAAGGCTTACATGCGCCGGCAGACCAATACCATCAACTGGGGTAGCGATCTGCCGCTGGCGCAGGGTATTCGTTTCGACGTGGGCTAGTCGCCCTCCTCGACCTGCCAGCGGCCATCCCAGGCCACCACCTCATAACGATCGGTCACCGGAAACGCCGGTGGCCGCATCGTTTCGAGCCGGTCATCGAACTCGATCCGGGTGCGATAACGCGGCTCGGTGGCATCGACAGATCCGACTGTCAGGCTACCCAGCAAGTAGAGCAAATCGCCATTGCCGCGGCGAAACTCGCGCACGCGGAAACCACGGCGCGCGTAGATTGCCGCATGCACTTCAAGCCCACCCGGACCGGTTACCTCCGGCTCGGCTATCTCGACAGTGCCATCCGAGACCAGCCCGAGGTAGTCTTTTGACCCGGGATCGAAACGTGGATCGTCCTCGTAAACGATATCGTCATCGATGACTATGCGACGCGGTGAGTACACCAGCACTTTGCCGGACACGACACCGCGCACATGCAACGTGGTCTTGCCTTCGGCGATGAATCGGTTGGTGCGTTTATCCAGCTTGCCGGTGCCGGAGTCGACACGACTACGCCAGTCGAACCGACCATCGGGATGGAAAACCAGGCGTGTGTCGCGTTTGAATTTATAAGTGCTGGCGTCGTCCGGGTCACTGTCGGCGAAATCGAATCGCGGCGGCAGTCCTATACTCCGGACACCCGTATCGAGTCCGGCACGAAACATTTCGCTGCGACGGACATTGCCATGTGCCTCACTAATCCTGATGCTGTGGCCCGCGATGGTGACCTTGTCGTTGAATACCGGGCGCACCTGGCGACTGTAGCTGAGCGTAACGTCGGAATTAGAGTGGAATCGACCATCGATTATGTCGTCATGAATCATGACACGCGGATCCCAGTGATTAACGAATTGTCCGAAATTGGAAAACGCCAGTCGGCGCATGGTCATCTCGGTTGACAGTTTGCGGCCGTTGTCGTCGGTGCTGATGCGGACGCGGACATGTTCAAGGCCTGTATCGGTCGTGGCTGGCTCGCGTTCAAACTCGGCGCGGAAGCGCTGCCCCTTGTGTTTCCATTCCAGTGACGGGTCGCTGCGACTACGACGTTCGAAATTATTCATATAGCGCTCGACCCGTCGATCAAGCATGCGACGCTGGCGCCGTTCTATTTCTACAGTCTCGCCCGTCAGTGTTGCCCTGGTCTGGGATGGTACGGATTTGCCTGGACCGGTCGTCATCACAACAGCAGCCTCGACCGACTCACTGGCCTGCTCGACTATTTCGCTGGTCGTGCGGCCACCGGCGTCAGCGTCGGCTTCGTTGCGCGCATCGGCTGATTGAGTCTGCGGCGCTTCGCTTGCACTCAGACGCTCCGCGGCCGGTAATCGTTCTCTTTCCGCATCGGTATCACCGGTAACGCCGCCATCGTGTGAGGCAAGGGGCAATGGCGTCCGCGGCTCGGCCTCGGGCAGCGGTTCGAGCGATTCACTTTTGCTGCTGGCAGCGCCTTCTGCCTGGGTCTGCAAAGACAGGGACAAAACCGGCAAGGTGTCGATGGCGTCGAAGTGCTGGCGCGCATAGAGCAGACCGACGATCGCCAGCACGCTGAGATGCAGCGCGAGCGAAACCCCGGATGCGACGGTTAACCTCTGTGTCATAGCTTGCTTCAGGCCTGACATAACCATAGCCGACCGTGGTTACAAGCACAAAAAAGGGCCCTGCCGAAACAGGGCCCCTCCATTGAGAAGGCTAAGAGCCTTTAATTACAACCGATTGCACTTGGTCCGGGCGGACCAAAGAACTGATTCTTCATGATAGTCAGGTCTGCGAAGTTGACGAAGCCGCTGCTATCGAGGTCAGCATCCGGATCAGCCGAGAAGAAAGCGGTCTTCATGGCCGTCAGATCGAGGAAGTTGACGAGGCAGTCTTCGAGGCCTACAAAGCCGGTGATGTCGGCGTCACAGATGTTGCCGATGCCGTCACCGTTAGTGTCTTCCTGACCCGGGTTGGGCACGTTAGTGCAATTATCAACAGCGTCATCGATTCCATCGTTGTCAGTGTCCACCGGACCACTGACAGTGGTCGCAAACAGGCACCATTCATCCAGCGTTCCGGTGTCACCACCAAAGGTATCGGTCACTGTCATGCGCCAGGTGCCACCAATGTCATCGCCATTGAATACCGACAACGGTTGGTTAGGCGACAAGGTGCCGAACAATGCAGGACCCGACAGGTTGCAGGCCGATTCGACCGGATCCGCTGCAGCGTCGTCGAGCACGACATCGATGTCGTTCTCTTCGCAACCAAAGCCACCGGTAGTCGTACCGGGCTTATCGATCAATGTAGCGGTCTTACCGGTATCGACGTGCTCAAGTGTAAAGATCAGGTCGCCAACCCACGTGTGGGTTGCGGCGATCGAGACATTGAGGTCGTCGATGATGCCGGCGTTGGACGACAGGATGTCATCGCTGACCATGCCATCGACGCCGCCATTGGAGTCCGGAATCGTTACGACACCCGTGTTGCAAATCTGAGAACCAGTGGTAAACGAAGCGCTTGCGGCACCACCGCCACCGCACAGGTTTGACGCCGAAACACGCCAGAAGTACGGCGTCTCGGTCTCCAGCCCGCCCACCGTAGCGGTGGTCGCCGAAGTGGTTCCGGAAGCAACGATGTTGGTGAAGCCCGCGTCTGTAGCGACTTCGTAAGCGTACTCCTGCGCACCCGAGGTGCTGTTCCAGGTCAGTACGGCCGTCGTGCCAGCCAGCGTAGAGCCATCGGCAGGCGAAGCCAGGATCGGTGCCGCCGGTGGGTCGGTGAATACGGCAATATCCAGACCCAGGGTCCTCGAATTAACACCAGTCGCGACCCCATCCACCGAGATGTCGTAGTTGCCTGCTGTTGCGCTGACAACATCCAGCGACACTGTCGCCGTACCCGGTGCATTCAGGGTATCGGGAGTAATGCTGCCAGTGAATCCACCCGGCAGACCCGCGCCCTCGTTGAATGACAAAGCCACCTCGCCTGAGAAGGCCTGAATCGAGCCTATATCGAGTGAAATCGGTGTCAGGGTTGCCGGAGCACAAACCGCCTGATTGGTATTGTCTCCAGTCAGGGTGAATCCGGGTCCGGCAACAACATTGAGTCCTTCGCTTCCATAGCCAAGCTGGGTGCTGTTACGGTTGTCGGTCCAGACCGTTACGACCTTGTCTCCGACTACCGAGATGCCATTGTAATCGCCCCACTCCTGACCGTTGGTTATGTTGTCTGAAGTCTCACTGGAGATTCGCACCTCGGTTGCCCAGGTCTGGCCGCCGTCCGACGAGTAAGTGTAGTAGAAGTCGGTCCCGGTTCGAGCGACCGAATGGCGAGTGTCGTAGTAAACCACATGGACATTGCCGAGCTCGTCTACTTTGACCCACTGGTTGAATCGATCCACTGTCAGCGTGTCGCCCATCGGATGGGGATTGGTGATCGTCCAGCTGGCGCCACCATCACGTGAATAGGCGACATTGACGATCGCGTGGTTGTTCGTCGCGGAACCACTTTCTGGTGCGGTCGTATCAGTCCAGGCCACATAAATACTGTCATTGAATGGGCCACCCGAGCGATCAATATCGGCGGCAGCGTAAATCCACGCGTTACGCGACTCCATCGACGGAATTGGCCAGTCAAAACTGGCGTTAGTCGACGCGATGGCCACACTCGGTGCGAATGTCAGACCGCCATCGGTTGACTTCAGCATCTGAATTGTCTGGTTACTGAACGCGCCGTAAAAATAGTAGACATTGCCTGCGGTATCGGTCGCAATGTCACTTCCAATTCCCGACGGATCGGTGGGAAACGCCTGAATGTCGAACGTCGTGCCACCATCAGTCGAACGAGCAAACTGCATTGTGTTGCTGTTGTGATAGGTGATGTAGATATTGTCCTGGAAAGGCGACGACGGCGAACGATCGACATGGATCCATTCCTTGTCGCTGCCATTAGGCGTCAGGTCGACCCGATCTACCCAGGTTGCGCCATTGTCGAATGAGCGCCAGAACGAGACGCCGATAGGCCCACTCAACGCGGTTGCATACGCCACAGTGCCATCGGATTTCCAATCAACGGCCGGGTCGCAGCAGGTATTTGGCAAGACGGTGACACGGTCCCAGGTCGTGCCACCATCGACCGTCCGGTACATGCCCTGTCCGCCGCCAACGTTGCCCCCGGCAACACCGATCAGCGGATTCATCGGATTCATCTCGACTGTAAATTCGTTGCCACTACCGCCAGTGTCAGCGGCGGCGTCGAGCGCGCCTTCGGTATTGACCGGAACGCCGCGAGCGACACCGTCACGTCCGATGACTTTGCCATCGCGCATCAGGCCACCGTACATGTTGTAAAACATCGGCACCGCAGCACGCGGATACTGCGCCTCACCGCTCTTGCGCAACTTGGGAAACATCTTGCGCAGTTCGACGCGGAAAAACGTCGGGATCGGGTCGGTAAGATTTGCTTCTTCCTTAGACAGGTAAAGCAGGTCGCCCTTGGTCAGATCATAATTGCGATCGTCCCATGGCGCATACTTGGCCATCGCTGAGTAGTCGACACTCTGGTCGGCTCCGCGGCTCTGGATGATTTCGTAGTTGTCGTTGGCAGCTGCACTTGCAATACCGGTTGTGCAGGCCATCCACAGCACGGCAAACGCGACGAGCCTAAGGCTCCGTTTTAACGGCGTCATTGATATCCCCTGTATTCTGAATCTATATATGGTGGCTTGTTATTAGGCTTACCCACCTGCGAACGATTATACCGCAAACCAGTTGAGCCGCCTGCGCTTTTTTCCATTAATCAGGATCGGGTCGTGTTGTCCCACACTTCGCAACAGCGTACTAATTTCGTCCAATCCACCCGCCTTACATAATCCCCACAACCACCTCCCTCCCCCGTAGGAGCGGCTTCAGCCGCGATCCCGCAAGCTCAAACCGTCCGCACCGCGATCCAACACCTACGGTGGAAACGTCCACAACAAACCACGCGCCAGAACCAAACCATTTTAAATTCGGCCCGAAGAATCGCGGCTGAAGCCGCTCCTACATGCGGTTTGGTATCATTGGATTATGACCAATCCCCGTACGACGCTAGTCATTTTCCTCTACGCCCTGTTCTTTGGCGCCATCTTGTCATCACCGCAGGCAGCTGACGAGCCGCGGGGCCACGCCGCCGTGCTGACAATCAACGGTGCCATCGGCCCCGCCACCAGCGACTACGTCGTCCGCGGCCTGGAGCAGGCACAGGAACAAGGGGCCGGCGTGGTAATCCTGGTAATGGATACCCCGGGCGGTCTCGACAGTGCGATGCGTGACATCATCAAGAGCATCCTGTCGTCGTCTGTTCCTGTCATTACCTACGTATCACCGGGTGGTTCACGCGCGGCCAGCGCTGGCACCTACATTCTCTATGCCAGCCACGTCGCAGCGATGGCACCCGGCACCAATCTGGGCGCCGCCACACCGGTACAGATCGGTGGGCAGGGCGGCCCCGAACAGCCGGCGCCGGAAGAAATCGCCGAAGAAACCGCAGAGAAAGAACCACCGACAGAAGTACCGTCGGG
>JABDKV010000181.1 GCA_013002045.1 Gammaproteobacteria bacterium | reverse complement strand
GCCGCCGGCAGCCGGTAATCTCGCAGAATCCGAGCATCGTATTGAGCTTGTGTTGCTCGACCCGCTTTACCTCCTCGGGTGCAGTCGACGACTCCTGTAATCGACGCAGCAAAATGACATCGCTGAGCCCATACAACATCCAGGCATTGGCGTGGGCACCATCGCGACCCGCGCGACCGGTTTCCTGGTAATAGGCCTCAAGACTTTTTGGCAGATTGAGATGAGCCACAAAACGCACATCGGGCTTGTCGATACCCATGCCAAAGGCGATGGTCGCGACAATAATGATGTTGTCTTCGCGCAGAAAGCGCGACTGATGTTGCTCACGTGTCTGCGCATCCAGACCGGCGTGATACGGCAGGGCCGTATATCCCTGCGTCAGCAGCCATTCGGCAGTCTGCTCAACCTTGCGCCGCGACAGGCAATAGACAATGCCACTGTCACCATCATGTTCGTCGCGCAGGAACCGAAGCAGTTGTGCGCGACTGTTGCTGCCACTCTCCGCTACGCGGTAACGAATGTTGGGCCGGTCGAAGCCCGAGATAAACTGGCGTGCATCGCCCAGCCCCAGGTTGTCGACGATCTCGCGCCGGGTCGGGGCATCGGCCGTGGCCGTCAGGGCCAGTCGCGGAACAGAAGGATAACGCTGCTGCAGCAGCGACAACTCAATGTACTCGGGCCGAAAATCGTGCCCCCATTGCGATACACAGTGCGCTTCGTCGATAGCAAACAACGCGATCGTGGCACGATCCAGCACGTCGAGCATTTGTGGCATGAGCAGGCGTTCTGGTGCCACATAGAGCAGGTCAAGCTCACCGGCCAACACCTTTTGCTCCACTTCGGCAACCTGCGCGGCCCGCAGGGTCGAGTTGATAAACGCGGCGCGAATACCTAGCGCATGCAGTGCGGCGACCTGGTCCTGCATCAACGCGATCAGCGGCGAGACCACAACACCGACCCCGTCGCGCATCATCGCAGGCAGCTGGTAGCACAGCGATTTACCGCCACCGGTGGGCATTAGCACCAGCGCATCGCCACCGCTACAGACATGCTCGATGATCTCGCCCTGGTATGAGCGAAACTCGTCGTAACCGTAAATCCGGCGCAGTAACTCGAGTGCGGCTGTCATGGCGTCAGCATAACCCGACTGCCAGCGGCCGCCACCCATCAAACTCAACGAAACGTCAAAAAAGAAGGCGCGCGGCCCGAAGACCGCGCGCCCCGCCTTTGTCAGCTACGACTTGCTAGCGTCGCGCTGGCGTTGACTTCCTATTTGGTGCCGAACCGGTAGGCCAGGTCCAGCGACAGGAAATCGACGTCGGCATTATCGACCAGGATACGTGCGTACTCACCATTGATGTCCATACGCTCGGTAATCCTGACCCGACCACCCAACGCCCAGGTGAAGGCGTCGCCATCTTCGTCGGCTGTGATCAGCGCCAGGTCCTGGTCGAAGACTTTGGCGTCGAACTCGTAGAAGCTCCAGCCTATACGGCCATAGCCGTTGTAGCGCTGGTTTATCGGGTAAGACAGCTTCGTGCCGAGTTCCCAACTATTACCGTCGATTTTTACCCTTACACCTTCGACGGTATCCGACGTGTCGAACAACCTGGTGTAACCGGCTTCGACGGCGATGATGTCGTTGAAGCGGTAACCGCCGATCATGCGGATCGTCGGGGCGGTGTCATCGAAGCCTTGCGACTCGATCCGGTGGATACCACCACCGACAGCGCCATACAGGTTGGTCTCATTGACCGCCATCGCGGTCCCGCTGCTCAGGCATAGCAAGGTCAGCGGTATTACAGTTCTCATCGAACTTGCCCCTCCGGGGGCATTGCTCAAACCCTATTATTCGGGCGACGCGTATCATAGGCTCAGCGCCGGCCCCGTCAATCACTATAACTCGTGATTTTTCATAGGGTTATGCAACCCGCTGATTTATCTGTGATTATAGTAAGCTGCCCGCTTACTGCCCCGTCCAGACACGTAAGCAACTATAGGCCGGGTAGATATACCAGACATTGAGTATGACGCGATCGCGAATTTCGTAGACGGCATTGGAGCAGCTGCTTTTCTTCTCGCCATCGCTACCAGTCCAGGTCGCCCGTTCGACTGTCATTATAAACGGACCGCCTCGTTCGCTGGCCATGATTGCCGATTGGGTCGACGGAATATTTTCAAAATACTCCGCGAGCATTTCGCGCAATTGTTGTTGCCCCGACGTTTCCGTTACCAGTTGATCACCTGTGATCGACATCCAGCGTATATCCTCGTCGGCGTGGACGAGCATCGCATCGATATCGTGTGCGTTAAATGCGGTCATGAACTCGTCTACGACATCGCTGCTGGTAGCAAAGCTCTCAACTTCGTCAGCAGCACAGCCGTACAACATCACGACAACCAGAAACGAAATCACATGCTTCATGGCAGTACTCCGAGTAGTGTTCGAACACCCTGCGCCAGTGGTGCGAATTCGCTACGCGGTTCGTCGCTGGTCGGAACTACATACGGATATAACGCTGTGGCAAAGGCGCGGGTATTGTGCAGCCTCGACAGGCCAGGGTTGGTGGAATAGGCGTCATCCCAGCTGGCAAGCGGCGCTGGCTCAGCCAGGCTGTCGAACCAGCGCGCCCAGTCTTCGGCGTCCAGCGTTTCACGACTGGCAATAAAATAGACCGGTCGCATCAGTCGCTGCGGTTCCCCATAGATATACGAATGCTCAGCTGGCGCTACCTGGCTCGCAATCGATTCCAGTATGTACAGGTGTTCATCCCTGCCAAGTTGCGGATGTAACGCCAGTTGCATCAACAGGTCCGCTGCGTGTGCAACCCCATGACGCCAGCCATCAAGATCATCGAAACCACGGTAGTCATCGATACTGCGCAGGTAACGACCAGCAGCCTGCACCAATTGCTGCCGCTCGCGCTCTTCGAAACGCGGCGCCAGCCGATCGGCCCGCGCCACCTCGGCGAGCACCAGCGCTGCAAACGGCCGGTGAAAGCCATTTGTATCGATAGATGATTGCAACGTGGTAATCAATCTGTCCCGCAGTGCGCCCAGCGTTTGCGAACTGACACGATCGTTACGCAACAAACTGACATAGGCTTCGTAAGCGATTCCGTCACGTATCTGCGGATCAGGGTCGTCGAGACAGGCGAGCAAACCCAGTGCAAGCGCATCGGGACGATCGGTCGCGAACTCCGCGCGCTTCAGTTCCAGCAGCGCTGGCTTGTCCAGCCCAAGAGGACGGCACTGG
>JABDKV010000180.1 GCA_013002045.1 Gammaproteobacteria bacterium | reverse complement strand
ATGCTGCCGGGAATAAAAAACGGTGAAATCTTGCGTGGCGAATGGGCCTTGAGATAAGCACCGTGATTTTTTTCGATTGTTTCGATACCTCCGATTCCCGCGCCAATGGCCACACCGGCGCGTTCGGGTTTCTCGAATTGCTGCCCCGAGTCCTCGATGGCCTGCCGTGCGGCAGCGATACCGTAATGCACGAACGCATCGTTTTGCCGCGCTTCTTTCGGGGTCAGGTAATCACCGGTCTCGAATCCGGAAACCTCACCACCAATACGGGTGCTGAAAGCGCTGGCATCGAAACGTTTGATGGTATCGATGCCACTCTTGCCTTCGACGATATTGGCCCACGCTGAATCGATCGTGCTGCCAACTGGCGACACGATACCGAGCCCTGTGATGACGACACGACGACCGTTCACAACACTAACCTGTAATTGGACGAGTTAGGGTGGTGGCCGATCCACTGAGGACCGGCCGCATAAATGCAGTTCAGGCAGCCTGGTGCTGCACGATGTAGTCGATGGCCTGTTGCACATTGGTGATCTTCTCGGCCTCTTCGTCCGGAATTTCACACTCGAACTCTTCTTCCAACGCCATGACCAGCTCGACCGTATCGAGCGAATCAGCGCCCAGGTCATCGACGAAGGAGGCATTGTTCGTCACGGTTTCCTCTTTGACGCCCAGCTGCTCGGCTACGATCTTCTTGACCTGTTCCTCAACGCTACTCATTACTCAGTTTTCCTCTGCTAACACCCTGACAGGGTTATAAAAAAGACGCGCTATTGTATGTGAAACGCCTGCCGGTTCCAAATGCGGGAAATCCGGCTCAGGCCATATACATACCGCCGTTTACGTTTAATGTCTCACCGGTGATGTAACCGGCACCGTCGGATGCCAGGAATTCCACGGCTGCTGCTATGTCTGCTGCCTGCCCCAGGCGCCCCAACGCAATCTGCTGCGCCAGCGCGGCCCGCTGCTCTTCATTCATCGCCCGGGTCATATCGGTCTCGATAAAACCCGGTGCGACGGTATTGACGGTAATACCGCGCGACCCAACCTCGCGTGCCAGTGCCCGACTAAAACCGATCATGCCAGCTTTTGCTGCAGCATAGTTGGTCTGTCCGGCATTGCCCATCAGGCCAACTACGGAACCGATATTGATGATGCGCCCATACCGGGCCTTCATCATGCCACGAAGGCAAGCGCGCGAGGTGCGATATAACGCATTAAGGTTGGTGTCGAGCAGATCGGTCCACTCGTTTTCCTTCATGCGCAGCAACAGGTTGTCGCGGGTAATACCGGCGTTGTTGACGAGAATCGTGACCGCGCCCTCGTCAGCGGCAATCTCCTTGATGGCCTTGTCGACACCATCGCTGTCAGTAACATCGAGGGCGATGCCGCGACCACCCTCTGCCAGTGCGCTACTGATACTGTCAGCACCGCCTGTAGTGGTGGCTGTCCCAATCACCCGCGCCCCCGCGAGCGCCAGGCGTGCAGCAATCTCGGCGCCTATTCCGCGTGAAGCACCGGTTACCAGCGCGATTTTTCCATCGAGGCTCATTGTGGCTTCACCATCTGCTGTACGTCAGTCAATGATGCAGGATCAATAATAGCGGCGCAGTTTGTATCGCTGCCCTTGGTTATGCGGCGATTCAGGCCGGTCAGCACTTTGCCCGGCCCACATTCTATGACTGTGCCGCCACCGAGCGCGACCAGTGCATTAACGGTGGCCACCCAGCGCACCGGCTGATGCACCTGTGACAGCAGATTAGCGCGGATATGTTGCGCATCGCGGTAAACAGTGGCATCCACCGAGGACACAACTGTGGTTGTCGGTGTTTGCAGATCAGCCGTCGCCACCGCCTGCTCCAGCGCGTGGGCGGCGGGCTGCATAAGTGAACTGTGAGACGGCACGCTTACGGGCAGCAACACGGCTCGCCGGGCTCCGCTTGCGCGGGCTGCTTCGACTGCCCTGTTCACTGCGGCGGCATGCCCGGCCACCACGACCTGCCCCGGAGCGTTATAGTTGACGGGCTCGACAACTTCGTACTCTGTCGCGGCCGCGGTGCAGGCCTGTTCGACCTGTTCATCGCTCAATCCGAGCACCGCGGCCATTGCACCGACACCGGGCGCAACTGCATTTTGCATCGCTGCGGCACGTTGGCGAACAAGGTCTACAGCGGCGTCAAATTCGATCGCACCCCCACAAACCAACGCCGTGTATTCACCGAGGCTGTGTCCGGCCAGACACTGCGGCAGCGAACCGTCAGCATCCAGCCACATGCGCCAGGTTGCGACACCCGCCGCCAACATCGCAGGTTGCGTGACCTCGGTCTGGTCCAGTCGTTCACGCGGGCCATTGGCAACGACATCCCACAAGTCAAACCCGAGCACGGCAGAAGCTGCAGCGAAGGTGTCACGCACCTGCGTGCCCGCCTGCGCAAAATCGGCCAGCATGCCGACCGATTGCGATCCCTGTCCCGGAAAAACAAATGCCGTTGTCATCTAACGCGTCCTGTCACTGCCATTGAAGCCCGCGGAGTTTAACGACGCCGCGCCGTCCAGTCACGCAGCAATACAACAAAACCGCCGAGCAGCCCCCCGACGGTTCCCGCCAGGTGCGCGTCGACCACTACCGGCCCCCCCGCGGATGCAGCGCTGAGCGGCACTGCCCCCACGAGCTGTTCCCATGCAAGCTTGGCGGCCAGCAGCAAAGCCAGCAGGTAGCCATGCTTGTCGCGTTGCAGCATCCACTGCAGCGCGCCTATTGCAAAAAGCCCGTGCAGGACACCGGACAGGCCCACATACCACTGCAGCTGGGGCAATAAAAGCAGGAAGACGAGATCGATGCTGATAAGTGCCCCGGCCATGGCCGCGGCCCATTGCCGTAGCTGCAGCCCGTCACCGAACAGGCTAAACGCCAGCCACAGGCCGATGAGATTCAGGATGGTATGACCCCAGCCCAGATGGGCCAGGTGCGCCGTCAGCAAACGCCAGCCGGCGCCGGCGAGCACCGCCTCGCGTTCATAACGCAATAAGTCCCGGCCATAATCACCCAATGCAGCAATCAGCAGGATTGCTGCCGAAATTACGATGATCAGCACCAAACTGTGGCTCGGCACACGGCCCGTTACAGCCATTTTGCTATCATCCGCCCTCCGCGCGGGAACACCACCGCGTCGATATGATCATAGAAAAGGCACTGAGAGCTTACAGAGAACCGCATGTATAAACATATTGCCCGGTCCCAGTCCGGTTTCACACTCATCGAGATCATGGTTGTCGTTGTCATACTCGGCATACTTGCCGCGCTGGTGGCGCCGTCGGTTATAGGGAACGTCTCTGAAGCGCGTATTACCGCAGCGAAGAGCGACATTCGCAACATCCAGAATGCGCTGGAGATGTTTCGACTGCACGCTTTTCGTTACCCCACAACTGATGAAGGTATCGAAGCGCTGGTGAGCTCCCCTGCCGATGCTGACGCTTCCGACAAGTGGAAAGGCCCTTATCTGCCCAAGGTATCCAACGATCCCTGGGGCCGACCGTACCTTTACCTGTCTCCCGGAACGCGCGCCGAAATCGATGTCTATTCGCTCGGTCGTGATGGTCAGCCCGGTGGCGACGGAGAGGACGCCGACATCGGCAACTGGAATCTCGACTAGAACGATGAACATGCTGCGTGGGAGCCCCACCCGCTCCGCCGGCGTGACATTGCTGGAGATCATGGTCGTGGTCGTGATCATTGCCGTACTGATCAGTATTTCGGTCGTCAGTCTCGGTGACAACAGTGCCCGGGTCCTGAGTGAGGAAGCCAGGCGACTACAAACGCTGGTGCGCCTGGCCCTGGATGAGGCCACACTGCAGGGTCGCGAGGTTGGCATAGCGATCGACGAAGAAAGTTACCAGTTCCAGGTTTATGACGAACAACTTCGTTCGTGGCAACCGCTCGATCGCGAACGTATTTTCCGCCCACGCACGATGCCGTCAGGTGTACGGATGCAACTCTACCTTGACGACCAGCAACTGGCTTTGCCGGTCGAAGAAAGTGAAATTGATGAAGATGCGGATAACCCGACACCGCCATTACCGACACCACAATTATTGTTGTTATCGAGTGGCGAGATGACGCCGTTCGAGTTGCGTTTCGAAAGCGAAACCACGGACATGGAGATTACCATTGCCGGCCATCCCAATGGGGGCTTGGAACAAAGTGTCGTACGGAATTAACAGCAGCCGCGGTTTTACGCTGATCGAGGTCCTCGTAGCCCTTGTTGTGGCGACACTGGGAATACTCGCCGTGACCGGTACTGTCCTGACCACCAGCCGCATTACCAACCTGTTGCAAGAGCAGTCGCTGGCACATTTTGTCGCCATGAACGTGGCGACCGACTTCCGCCTGGCACCGCAATTGCCCGATGTGGGCAGTCAGGATGGCGATGCCGAGTTCGCCGGTAATGACTGGCGCTGGTTTGCAGATATCTCGGAAACCCAGGTTGAGGGGCTACGTCGTATCGAAATACGGGTCGCCTACGCTGCCGAGCCCGACAAGACAATCACCGACCTGGTGGCATTCGTCAGCCCGTCATCGCCGGAGATGCAGTTTCGCGACTGGACCGGGTCGCAGCAGCGTCGCAACCTGCAGGCCGGGCCATGAAACGCCAGGCCGGATTCACGCTACTTGAACTGATCGTGGCCACAGCTATTTTCGCCATCATGTCAGCGATGGTGTACGGCACGCTGGCGGGTGTCGGTCGCCAGCTCGAGGCCAGCGAACAGGCGGCCGGTTCGATGCGGGAGCTGCATTACGCCTTGCGGCGGGTTGCTATGGATGTGGCCCAGTTGCAGCCGCGACCGGTACGTGACGATCTCGGCGACCTGGCCGGGGCGATCGACACCAGCAGTGCGGCTGGCGCAATCGAGTTGAGCGTCGGCGGCTGGCGCAACCCGCTGCGTAATCCACGCGGTACGACACAGCGTGTCGCCTATGTAATTGACGATGATGTTCTTACCCGTTTGCATTGGCCGGTGCTTGATCGCACGTTGGCTACGGAGCCGTTGCGCATTGACTTGCTGTCCGGTGTTTACGACATCCAGCTGCGTTTCCTCGATCGCAACGGCGAATGGACTGAGCAGTGGCCGCCCTTGTCCCAGGGGGGAGATGTAGATTCATCGCGCCGCCGCCCACGCGCCGTCGAGATCATGATCGAGCATGAACAATGGGGCATCATTACCCGGGTAATCGAGATAGCCGGATGATGCACCACCGACAGCGAGGGGTTGCGTTGATCACGGCCATCATGGTGATGGCGCTGGCGGCAATCTGGGCCACCTCGATTGCGACTTTCGGCTACCTAACCCAACGCCGGGTAACCAACCTGCTGCGGCACGACCAGGCCTTCCTGTATGCGCTCGGCGGCGAATCATGGGCACACCAGATATTGCGTGAAGATCTCGAGGCGGGGCCGGTGGATCATCTTGCCGAAGTGTGGGCCAGTCCGCTGCCACCGTTGCCGGTCGATGGTGGCACCGTGGAAGGCCAGCTGGAAGACATGCAGGGACGATTCAATATTAATAACCTGGTCAATCCTGATGGCAGCCCGAATGAGGCAGCCGCCGGCATTTTTCGGCGTTTACTCGAGCAGTACCAGGTCGAGCCCACATTAACGGCGTACATAGTCGACTGGATCGACCCGGACAGCGAAGTCGGGTTTCCCGAGGGCGCCGAGGATGATGTCTATACAGGGCTGACGCCGGCCTATCGACCCGGTAACGGACCGATGACCAGCATTTCAGAGCTGCGGGCGGTCAACGGCGTAACCACCGAGATCTATGAGACTCTGCAACCGCATCTTGCTGCGTTGCCTATCGGCACGACTATTAACATCAATACAGCGACCCCGGAGCTTTTGGCCGCCCTGTCAGATGACATAAGTCCGTTCGACGCCCAGTCGATGGCTGAGGGCCGCATCGATGCACCGTTCGATTCTCCGGAGGAGATTCGTGAAGATGTTTCACCCGAAGTCCTGCCGATGTTGTCAGTTTCGTCCGAATTTTTCCGTACAACTGCGATAGTTACGCTTGGCACTACCCGCGTCACCATGTACAGTCTGCTCGAACGTGACGAGGCCGGCATGATAGGCACACGTTTACGCAGTTTTGGCACCGATTGAGACCTGAATGACCGAATTCCTGGTCGTTCGCCTGCCCGGCGAAGACACACAACCCGTTAACTGGATCGTCGTCGATGATGTCGGCGAGCCCCTTGCGTTGCCTGAATCGGGTTCACTCGACGACGCGGCGACCCGGGCGGCACAGCGCAAGGTCGTGATGCTGGTTCCTCCGCAACAGGTTCTTCGTACCAATGCGGTCCTGCCGGTCAAAGGCCAGGCGCGCATGCTGCAAGCAATTCCTTTTGCGCTGGAGGAACATCTGGCCACCGATGTGGCAGATATGCACTTCGCGATAGGTGAGCGCGACAGCGATGGCAAAGTGGCCGTCGCGGCAGCCGATAAGGGGTCAATGACCGCCTGGATCGATGGGTTTGCAAGTGCAGGCCTGCAGCCATCCCGTATTTATTCAGAAGCGGCAGGATTACCACGGCACGACGGCTTCAGCGTTGTTGCAGACGACCAGCGCTGCCTGATAAGGGACCCGCAGGGCAATTACCTCGGCGGTACCGTTGCTGAAACCGCGGCGCTACTTCGGATTATGGGCGCAGGCCCGGAGATTGACGACGAGGACAACGGCGCCTATCTGGCAGAAAGCACGCCGGGTATTAATGCCCTGGTCAGTGAACTGCGGCTGCTGTTGCCTGAACTAAAAGTGCACACGCTGCCGCAGGGTACATTGCCGGTGCTGGCGAAAACTGTGGTCACATCGCCCGGTATTGACCTGATGCAGGGAGAATTCGCCAGCAGCGGTCAGTCGTCGAAGTACTGGCATGCCTGGCGGCGGGTAGCGGGGCTGGCCGCATTGCTGGCGGTCGTCACGCTCGGTGCCAAGACGGTCGAACTGGTCGCATTGCGCTCCGAGGCAGCCAGCCTGGCGGAACAGATTAACGTGGTCGCTGCCGATGCGCTGCCGCCGAACAGCCGTCTCGTTAACCCGGTAGTGCAACTCGAACAACTGGCGGCGCAGCTGGGCTCGGGTGGAAGTGATAAGGACAACGAGTTTGTCGAGATGCTGGCCTCGCTGGCGGCGGCTCTGAATGAGACCAATACTGCCGCCGTTGGCAAGCTCGACTATCGCAACGGCACCATGGACCTGACACTGACGGCACCCGATGTGGAGACGCTTGATCGTATTCGTGCCGGTGTGGCCCGCACTGGCCTGGTGGCGCAAATCCAGTCGACCAATGTAATCGATGTCGGTGTCCAGGGTCGTCTGCGGATCAGCGGTGAGCGCTCATGAAGGAATGGTTCGACAGCCTGGAAGAACGCGAAAAGTACACGCTCGCCGGTGGTGCCGTGTTCCTGCTGGTGGTGGCGCTATGGTTGTTGATTATCAATCCCCTATACAGCGGCACTACTGAGAATCGACAACGTATTGACCAGTTACGCACAGATCTCGCCCGCGCTACGGTATTGAACGCCGAGATCAAGGCGCAGCAACAATCAGGTGGAGGCCAGCCGCGTGCGCAGGCAGGCAACCAGTCGTTGATGATCCTGTTACAACGCAGCGCTACCAGTGCCGGGCTCGAAGTAAATCGCAGTCGGCCGCTGGACGAGAATACCGTGCGCGTACAGTTCGAAGGGGCCGCTTTCGATGCACTGGTTGGCTGGATGGCAGCTATGGTCTCGCGCTATGGTGTGTCGGTGGATATCGCTTCGGTGGAACGGACCAACACGCCTGGTATGGTCGATGCACAGCTGACAATCAAGCGACCGGCAACATGAAGGCACCAGGTCTTCGCGGCCTGATCGTTATCGGTGCCCTCGCCTACCTGGCGTTTCTTCTTGTTACTTTTCCGGCCCATGTGGCGACGCGCCTGCTGCCTGATGCAGTAGAGGCCAGTGGTGTCAGTGGCACGCTCTGGCGTGGGCAGGCCAGCAGCCTGCGCATCGATAACATGGTGGTTGGCGAGACCAAATGGCGCCTCAAGCCGCTAGCCTTGTTGACGGTACGTATCAAGGCCGATGTCGAGATCGACCTTGCCGATGGTGTCATCGCAGCGGAAGTGGCGGCGACACCCACCGGTCGCATCTTCCTTGCTGATGTTGCCGGTGTCGTGCCAATCAATGCCCTGAGTGGCCTGATACCGACCGATATGATTGACGGCCGTATTGGTCTCGACCTGGCATCAGCCAGTCTTGAAGACGGCTGGCTGGTCGATGCCGAGGGTACGGTCGATGTAGTCGATCTGCGGGTCATCGCCCCTGTCGCCGAGAGCCTGGGCAATTTCGAACTGCAGTTTACTGGTGCCGGCGAGGAGTCGCTGGATGGCCGGTTCCGCGACACGCGAGCCCCACTGCAGGCTAACGGCACTCTGGTACTGCACCGGGACAGGCGCTGGGTTCTCGATGGTTCCGTGTCGGCCTCACAGGGGGCCTCACCGCAGTTGAGTCAGGCACTGGCTATGCTTGGTCCACGCGACAATCGTGGCGCTTACCAGGTCTCGCTTAGCGGGCAACTCTGATTCAGACCTGTGGGTCCCAGTCGTGCCAGGCTGAGGAAAACGGGAAGAACAGGCCGACCCGCAGTACTGCAGCGTCAAGTCGGTTGACCAGCCGCGACTGCAATTTCATTTCTTCGCGCATCTTCTCCAGTACTTCATCGATCGTGCTTTCTCCGGCCTCGGCTGGCAGGTCGGCGAAGCCAAACCGGATCAGCCAGCGGACACCCTGGCCGTCAACAAAACTGCGATCGACTTCGATATCGTGAAGTTCGTCATCCAGCCAGCCACTGATGCGCAACGGGGTGCGAGCCTGCTCGCGTGGTTCAAGTAGCCAGCGACCCCGGTCATTCTCGAGCATGGAACGAATAGCAGCAACTGAACGATCGGTCGCGGGCCCGATTGCATTCTCGGTCATGCCCATCATCGCGAGCAGTCTTTGCAGGTTGTTTTCCAGTCCATCCAGCGACCGTAATGCCCACTCGGTTGGCCCTATGCCAGCAATCTCCTGCAGCATCCGTACCATGACCTGCGCTGCCACACTGTCATCGTTGTCGAGACCGTCGAATCGCGCGTGGTTACGACTGTCAGCGGTGCGCATTACATTCCAGACTTTTGCCTGTGGTGCTTCTGGCAGCAACCACGATGATGGCAGCCGTCGCATCTGACGATTCGCGACCTGCTGCACTGTCTCTATACGCAGCGGCTGCTCCGGCAACTGGTCATGTATAACGGACCAGGCTGAATCCAGCAGGCTGTGTCGTGGCGGGCGCACCCACTGTCCGTCAGGGCAAGGCAAGGCTGCGACCAGATGCAGCCGCTCTCGTGCACGGTTTGCGCCAACGTAGAACAAGCGTTTCAATTCATTGTCATGTTGCGCATTCTGTAACGACGCGAGCCATAAATCGATGGCATCGTGACCGCCTTCGGGGTGTACAGGTGCCATCAGCAATTGCGCATCACCAAACTGACCGGGGCGCACCAGCCAGCGTAATGCATCGTCCTGCTCGGGCCGGGCTATGGGTTGTTGCAGACCGGCGAGGATTACAGTGTCGTACTCGCGACGGCGGGCACGCCGAATTGTCGTAACGATGACCGCATCCGGATCGGGACGGACACTGGCAACCAGCCTGTCTACCGCTGCATCCAGCGCCTCGAGGCTATCCGGTTCGCCGCCATCGTCTATTTCAGACAGCAACTCGAAGTAGTCCCGCGTGTGCTGTAGCTCGTGATAGTCACGAACGCAGACTGCGCCACCCAGCGCGGTCCAGACACCCTCGATAAGACGACGCAGATCGCGCCGTCCGCGTTCCGCCAGTGATTGTGCCAACACTCGCTTGATACGCGATAAGCGCTGCTGACCGTCCTCGCTGAGTCGGGCACGGCGATTCTCATCAATAATCAGTTCCCACACCGTTACACCAGACGAATCGCCGACCAGTCGGTGTAAATCTGCCAGCGTCAGTCCACACCAGGGCGCCCGCAGAATACTCAGCCAAGCCACCCGGTCAGCCAGGTGTAGCAGTGCGCGCGTCAGCGCATGCAAATCACGGATAATCGTGCGCTCGCCGAGCTTTTCACTTTCCTCGCTGTAGCAGCGCACGTTCCTCGCACGCAGTGCATCGAGGTAAAATCTGCTGTCAGACTCGTCTGCAAGCAGTACCGCGACAGTGTTATCGGCAGCGGGCCTGGCATTGACGACCAGCTCAGCCACGTGGGCAGCTTCGGATTCAATATCACCGTCAACTACTTCTAGAGAGACCTCTCCCGCGGATTCGCTTGGTGTCGAAGCCGGCCAGTAAGGCATCGCCCCTTCGCCCAGAACGCCGTCTCTGAGGGCGCCGAATGTGTTGTTCAACCAGGTCTGGACCGCCTGGCTCGACGAGAATACCGTTGGCAAGCGCAAACCATTCAGCTTGCGTTGACCGAGACCGCTGTGGTGCAGCTTCAGGTACAGTGCCGGTTGCGCACCTGCATCACGACGCACAGATGCGAAGGGATTGCCGGTAGCAAAAACGGTTCGGCCATCGTCTTCGCGCCAGTTACGGATCAAATTCTCTATGAGATCGATTGCCGCATAAGACATCTCATGAAAATCGTCGATAACAATATGCTGTAGTCCCGCGCTGCTGAAAATCTCCGTCTGCTCTGACGCCACGGCACGTGTCGCACCCTGCAGCAACGCCGGCAAATCCACTTCCCCCAG
Organism: Gammaproteobacteria bacterium; assembly: GCA_013002045.1. GTDB lineage: Bacteria > Pseudomonadota > Gammaproteobacteria > Steroidobacterales > JABDKV01 > JABDKV01. The sequence continues at coordinate 2,861 of JABDKV010000180.1, read as the reverse complement.
TGCACGAAACGCGCTGTTGAGATCTTCCATCACGCGCGGCAGGACGGCCAGCAACGATTGCAGGACTGTCCATTGCAGGTGGGTATAGCGCACCTCACTGACATGCCGGAGTGCGGCAATACGGCGCAGCAACCCGGGCTGCTGCCCCAGTGTTTCGGCCAGTGAAGTCATGCGCTGGCGCAGTGCGTTACTGGCAGCGATTGCTTCGGAATCAGCATCCGCGTCGGCGGCGAAGCCGGGCACCTCTTCGTATTCCTGTCGCAGCCGGCCTTGCTCATCAAGAAAGGCGTCGCACAGTCCGCGCCAGGGCTCGAGGTGAGCTGCATCGGCAGCTGGCAACGTGGCGAGGTCACGCCAGGCACGAATTGGAGAGTCTATATCGCGCACGGCGATTTCCCGCGCTGCCTCACTCAGGACTGATGCAAGCTCATCCACGATATCCCCGGGAATCGAGGACGAGATTTCCGTCAAGGTCATTGCCACCGCATCTTCGAGAGCGGCCTGCAAAACACTACGACTGTTGTCCGGCTCATCCAGCTTCAGACAGTGCTGCAACTCCACGCGCCGTCGCAACATACCGGCCAGCAAGCGCTCAGTGCGTAGCAGATCGTTATCGAGATGCAACAACAGGGTTTCGAGCTTTGGGGCTACCCGTTCATCATGGTCAAGTGTGCGTAGTAAGGCCCGGGCAGCGATGCGGTAATAGCCCTCCGGGTCATCTGTAAGGCGAACCGCCGCACCGCAACCGGAGGCTACCGGAGCAGATGCGACAATGGCAGCCGCCAGCGATCCCAGGGTATGCACCTGCAGGCGATCGGGTTGCTCGGCGAGATTCCAGCTCAGTTCGCTGTTGCGCGCCCGCAACTCATCTTCATGCAGACCGACGCTATTTTCTGACTGCACGATCGCGGCCAGTCGTCGTCGCACCCGATGCAGCCGACGCTTGCCATCGATCAGGAACAGAACCTCCTCAGGCTGATCGGCCTGGGCAAGCAATCGCAGGTAGCGCTGAAATGCCAGTTCAGATTTGCCCGTGCCAGCCCCGCCATCGATAACAAAAGAGCGCTCTATATCCAGCGCATCCTGCCACTCATGCAAATTTAGGGTATCGCTCATGCCGGAACCTTTTCGCCAATCCGGCACAGGCTCTGCAGGCGACATTGGCGACAGGTTTCGTCACCGTACTTCGGCATAACCCGGGCATCACCCTGCGCAAACTCGCGTCCCAGGTTGCTGAGCATGGTGCGCCAATGTTCCAGCAACTGGTCCCAGCCGAGACCGCTTTCGCGGGCAACGTCACTGTATTCGTAAACCGGTAACGAACTGACGACGCCGGCTTCATGCTGAATCCCATCCAGACTCATGCGTTCGGTAGCAACACAGCCGCTCAATAAGGCTGCAGGCGTCTCTTCGGTGGCGAGTGCGTACAGGATCAGTACCGGGGAATCGGGGCGCTCTCCCAGCCAGTGTTCCACAGAGAATGGTTCGGTGTCGTAAGCGATGATGGCCGATCCCCTGGCGTCGACCTGGTCGATGCGGTCGACCTGCGCGCGCAGGCTGATACCCGCCATCTCGATACTCGCGTGGGCATCGGTCCGCATCACCGTAAATGGTGCACGCCGTGTTTCTATACGCAGCCATTGCAATAACAATCTGACCAGGCGCGCATGTTCCAGTGCACGGTAACGCCGTGACAGGTGCACAGGGAGTTTGCGCTCGAATACTGCCAGCACCGTGTCAGCAATTTCCCAGACCTGGACCTCCAGGTGTTCGCCTGCCAGCGCTGCCTGCAACACGTCGGACGATTCTATACGGTGCCAGACATGCTCCAGTGCCATTCGGAGGAGCATTATCCGGGCTTCGGGCAACAATCCGGGCCGTAATGGTTTCGGTGCACGGGCATCGAGTCGCATGCGGGCAAACGACTGGAACGGGCATGCTGCCTGTAGTGCAAGCACCTGCTGATCGAGGTCAAGCAGCTCGACCGGGTCGAGTTGCGGACCGTTGACGTCCTCGATGGTCTCCATGTCGGTAGTGCCAACCAGCGCCTGGCGATAGTCGGTCAGCTCGGCAAGTTGCAGCTCGTCGCTGTCGGTTTGCGGCAGCTGTCTGAATGCAGCCTCCATCAAGACATCCGACTCACCAACTTGCGAGGCAACCACATGGGTAGCGCTGGCGCACAACTTGCTGGCGAGTTCGCTGCGAAAGTTGGCGCTTGCCTGGGGCGAACTCGCCGGCAGACCACACTCCTGTTGCCATTCGAGCGGGATCAGGGGATTCGGTTTCAGATCGGATTGTGGCCATGCCGGGTCTGCCGTTGAGCAGATCCACAGGTGATCAAATTGCAGACCGGCGGCATCGACAGGATCAAGAACGAGAATTGGAACATTGGGCGCCTCAAAACGGAACATACGCTGGCGCAACAACTGGCGAAACAGGCGCAGCGCCTCGGCGGCAGGCAACTCACCGGTAATCATGTCAAGGCTGGAGAAGTCTCGCTGAACCAGCGTAAACACGCGGTGCGCCTGGGCCTGAATGGCGTTTAGCTTCGTTTCCCCGGGCCAGCCAAACAGGTTGAGGAGCTTTCTGAAGTAGCCGCTCCAGTCAGACGGCGTTAATACCTGCGCGCCTGGTTGCGTCTCAAGCATCGTGTGAATGGTGCGCTCAAAGGTAAAGTCGTCGGTCGACAGCCCGGTTACGTGGCGGAAGGACTCGAGCATCTCGGGCAAGTGTCGAAGGTCGATATCTACAGAGCCCTGCTCGCGTATCCAGGTATCGAAGCGAGCACGACGCGCGGCTTCGGCAATACCACCGGCGAGAAATGGCGAACGTACAATACGACTGAGGACCCGCATTGATAC
>JABDKV010000136.1 GCA_013002045.1 Gammaproteobacteria bacterium | reverse complement strand
TCTATGAGCTTGTCTTCGACCAGCTGGCGCTCGGAAAAAAAGCGATCGTACTCGATACCAAATTCGGCCAGGTCCTCGCGTATATCTGCCAGGACCGATTCCAGCGCTGTCGTCGCCACCAACCTGTATTGCTGTTCGCCGAGCAACTCACGGCAGCGTGCGATAAGCGCATCGATATGTTCATCGCAGGCCGGGCGCTCGCCGTCGGCGGGCAGGCCGGCGAAAACCGCTGCGACCGGGTGTACCAGCTTATCGCCCTGCTCGTTATGCAACTGGCGTGCGATATCAATGACGTAATCGCCCTGGTAGGCGGCTTGTGGCAGGCTGATTTGCTGTCCGGCGAGCTCGAGGTAACGTAGCCACAGGCTGGCAGTGAGAATGTCGATCTGGCGTCCGGCATCGTTGACGTAGTACTCACGATGTACATCATGTCCGGTCGCCTCCAGCAGGCGCGCAACACTGTCGCCATAGGCAGCGTGACGACCATGACCGACATGTAGCGGTCCGGTTGGGTTGGCCGAGACAAATTCGACCAGGACGCTTGTTCCGGCACCGTCCTTGCTGTGCCCGTAAGCAGCACCGTCTTCTATGACGGTGCCCACAGTGGCGTAACGTGCAGCGTCGCTGAGGCGGAAATTGATAAACCCCGGTCCGGCAATCTCGATAGCGGCGATGGTGTCGTCGTCCGGGATTGCGGTCACGATCTTTTGCGCCAGTTCACGCGGGTTACAACGCGCAGCTTTTGCCATGGTCATCGCAACATTGGTGGCGAAGTCGCCGTGCGCCGGATCGCGGGTGCGCTCGACTCCGACCCTGCGCGGAATCGCGCTGGCCTCGATGACACTGTCCTCAACCATTCGTTGCAGGGCCTTGCCGACGATTTTCTCTATCGATGCACGCATAGCGCGGGCAGTCTAGCGGTCCGCGACGGTCACTGCCACTGGTCAGTACAGGTCCACCGGATCGACGTCGACAGACCAGTGCACGCGGCGTGATTCGGGTAGTGCCGCCACCGCGTCGACCCAGGGCCGCAGATACGAATGCAATGCACGGCGTTCGCCCTGTAGCAAAACCTGCGCACGATACTGGCCTGCCCGTCGCGCCATGGGCGCCGCTGCCGGCCCCAGCAGCTCGATTCCGGCTGGCAGCCTGAGCAGGCGGGTTGTCGCCTGCAGGAATGTGTCTACATGTTGCTGATCGGCGGCCCGGGCCCGTAGCAGCGCCAGTGCACAGTAGGGTGGCCAGTTGGCCGCCTCGCGTTCGGCCAGCGCCACGGTGGCGAAGTCGTCGTAACCGTGGGTTGTCAGCGTGTTGAGCAACGGGTGTTGCGGGCATTGTGTCTGGATCAGTACTTCACCCGGACGCTGCGCGCGTCCGGCCCGCCCCGCCACCTGTACCAGCAGTTGCGCCAGTCGTTCGCTACTGCGTGGGTCAGTGGCGAATAGTCCGGGGTCTGCATCGACGATGCCGACCAGCGTGACATCGGGGAAATGGTGCCCCTTGGTCAGCATCTGGGTGCCGACCAGCAAGCGATGGCGGCCGGCACGGATTTCACCCAGCACGCGTTCGAGTTCGCCCTTGCGGCGCGTGTTGTCGCGATCGATGCGCGCAATACCGAAGTCGCCATACAGTCGTGTCAGGGTCTCGGCAATGCGTTCGGTACCCAGCCCCACCGGCTGCAGTGGATGACTGCACTGCGGGCACTCCGTCGGTGGCGGGCAACTGGCGCCGCAATGATGACAACGTAGTCGATTCTCACGCTGGTGATAGGTCAGGCGTGCATCGCAACGGGTGCAACTGGCGATCCAGCTGCAGTCGATACAGAACCAGGCGGGGGCGAAGCCGCGACGATTGAGGAACAACAGCACCTGGCCGTCGCCATCGAGATGGCGGGCGATGGCGGCACGCAAGGTCGCCGACAGGCCACCTTCGAGCGTTTCCATGCGGCAATCGACGAGTCGCATAGTCGGCAGTACCGCCGCACCGGGACGTTGTGACAGTCGCAGCTGCGTGTAGCGCCCGCGTTGCACGTTGTGCAGGCTTTCCAGCGACGGTGTTGCTGAACCGAGTACGATCGGCACGTCCAGTTCCCGCGCGCGCATGACAGCGAAGTCGCGTGCCGAATAGCGCCAGCCGTCCTGTTGTTTGTAGGAAGCATCATGTTCCTCGTCGACGATAAGCAGCCCGGGGCGCGGAAGTGGCGCAAATATGGCCGAGCGTGTGCCGACGATGACATCGGCAGTGCCATCCTGCGCTGCGCGCCAGGCGGCCAGGCGTTCGCTGTCATTGAGACCGGAATGCAGGCTGACGATGGCACCATCGAGACGACGACGGAACCGCTCGAGCAACTGGGGTGTGAGCCCGATCTCGGGAACCAGCACCAGCGATTGCTGGCGCCGGGCGATACAGCGGGATATTAGCTGGAGGTAAACCTCGGTCTTGCCGCTCCCGGTGATGCCATACAACAGGAAAGGTGCAAATTCCGCAGAGTCCGTGACTTTGCCGATGGCGTGAACCTGGTCGTCGGTCGGCTCGAACGTCGGCGGCGCACCGCTGCCACGAACCAGCGTGGTTGCCACAGGGCGCGGCTCTGCGCTGACCCAGTCTTTGTGCTGCAGGCGCCGCAATACACTGCGCCAGCCGTCGCCCATCTGCGCGCGCAGTGCCGACTCGGCGACACCCTGAACCTGCGATTGCAGCAGCCGTAAAGCCTGCGCCTGCCGCGGGGCTCGCGTGCGCAGCGAATCCAGGTCGGTATCGGCTGCTGACGCGGTCAGGAAAAAATGCGGCTCGACTGCTGTCGCGGGCTGACCGTTACGTAGTGCGGTGGGCAGGGCTGTGGTTATGACTTCCCCGGGTGGGCAGCAGTAGTAGTCCGACGCCCACAACAACAGCCGCAGCAGGGCCGCATCGACTACCGGTTCTGTATCGAGTACCTCGACAACCGGGCGCAGGCGACCGGGGTCGATTGTTGCGGCGACGCCGCAATGGGTGACGATACCGACCTGGCGCTTGCGGCCAAAGGGCACTCGGACGCGCACCCCGGGGCTGATGAGCTCAGCGGCGGGCGGCAAATATTCGAACAATTGGCGCACCGGTGTAGGCAGGGCGACCCGCACGACCTGGGGTGTGGCTTTCATCGTCGTCCCGCGGGTCCGGCTTTTCCACAGTACCTGTGGATATCACTGTGGATTATCTGGGGCAAGGCGTGCTTTTGGACTGTCACAAATGGGTCTTTAAAGGACTGGTTATTTTTTGATCTTTCTGGGTTTCTGATATTTATCAATATCTTACGAATATGTCTGAAATATGACAGTGAAGTGAAGTGACCTAATTAGCTGGTACTACTGACGTTGTGCATAAATCGCGTCGCAGGTGCTGCCGCCATGAAAATCTACTGGACTTTTCAGCGTCCACAATATAGTGGGGCACCAGGGTTGGAAAGACCCAAAGCAACCGCGACAGGGTACCTGGCACGGGTGTCCGCCGCTGGCAATTTCTGAACTGATTGGGCACATAACAGTCAGGTGACAATAAGCCTTTGGTCTTATTGCTTTTTAGAACCTGTTTGCGGAAACTAAACACGGCAAACAGTCAGGCTGCGGATTTTGCAATGACTGATCTCGGACAACAGGTCCTGCGACTCGATATCTCCGGTATGCCACTGGAGTGGATCGACTATCGTGATGCCGTGCGGCTCTACCATACACGGCAGGTGGCGTACGCCTGTGGCTCGCTGCTTTACCGCCTGCGCGGTGGCATCAATGCCCACAGCGGCAACCGTAGCGTCATCGACGTAAATTCAATTATCGCGACTACCGGCAACACCCATGTGCTCGGCAAGGTGCTGCGGGACTATATACCGCCGCTGAACAACCAGACGCTGTTCAAGCGTGACGGTTTCCTGTGCCTGTACTGTGGTGAGCATTTTCCGTCGACGATGTTGTCACGCGATCACGTTACACCGCTGATTCAGGGTGGCGCGGACGTCTGGACCAACGTCGTGACTGCCTGTCGCCGCTGCAACAACCACAAGGCCGGCCGTACGCCCGAGCAGGCACGCATGAGCCTGCTGGCAGTCCCGTTTACGCCCAGCTATGCCGAGTACATCTATCTCAAGGGTCGTCGCGTGCTCGCCGATCAGATGCAATACCTGCTGGCGCATATCCCGCGGCGCAGTCCGCTGCGTGCCCGCATTCTGCGCGACGTAAGCCGCCACTGAGCGCTTGCCCGGCGGGCCGGTGTTGGCGCATGCTGACCTGATGATTCACCTGATCGACGCCAGCGTGTACGTATTTCGTGCCTGGTTCTCGTTGCCCGATTCGATGACCGATGCCGATGGCAATCCGGTCAACGCGTTTTATGGCTACGCGCGTTTCCTTGGCGATTTTCTCGAGCGCACACGTGCGCCGCACGTGGTCGTGGCCTTCGATGAGAGCCTGACAACGTCATATCGCAATGAGATCTATCCCGAGTACAAGGCCAATCGCGACAGTCCGCCCGCAGAACTGGTGCGCCAGTTTGCATTGTGTCGCGCACTGACCAGGGCCTTTGGTATCACCGAATACGCCAGCCCCGAGTACGAGGCCGACGACATTATCGGGACGCTGGCGACAGCCGCGCATCGCGACGGAACACCGGTCTGCATCGTGACCCGTGACAAGGATCTTGCGCAGCTGATCCGCGAGGGCGATCAGTACTGGGACTTTGCCGCTGACAAACGCATGGCTTACACCGACGTCGAAACACGTTTCGGTGTACCGGCCGAGGCCATCGCCGATCTGCTGGCGCTGACCGGTGATGCTGTCGACAATATTCCCGGTGTGCCCGGTATCGGTCCTAAAACCGCCGCCGCACTGCTGCAACACTTCGGTACTCTCGATGCGATTTACGAGCGTCTCAGCGAGGTTGCACAGTTACCCATCCGTGGCGCGGGCAAGCTTGGTGTGCGTCTTGAGCAACATGCCGAACAGGCGCGCCTGTCGCGTCAACTTACGGTTATCGCGGAAGATGTGCCGATCCCGGCCACATCGCAGTCGATGCAACGTCAGCCTTTCGACCTCACTGCCGTCAATGCGCTGTATGACGAACTGGGTTTTGGCGAGCGACTTCGGGAACAGGCTGCACGCATTGCCGCGTTGTGATCGACGCGCCATCCTTTGATGCCATCGAGCGTGCAACCGGTCTGACGCTGGACGGGACCGACTGTCACGCCATCGGTGGTGGGTGTATTAATGATGCAGTCCGCGTAGCGACGGCCAGCGGACCTGTGTTCGTCAAGTTCAATCGTGCCGACAGGCTCGACATGTTTGTTGCCGAAGCCGATGGACTGGCAGCGTTGCGAGACGCCGATGTGCGCGCACCCCGGGTACTGGGCTATGGCAGCGATGCCGGCACTGCATTCCTGGTTCTCGAATGGTTCGAAATGGGTGCGCCCGCAGATCCGTTGGCTGCCGCACAGCAGGTGTTGCGCCTGCACGCCTGCGCTGGCGAGTTCTTTGGCTGGACGCGGGACAATTACATCGGCAGCACGCCACAGGACAATACGCCCAATCAGAGCTGGTCACGTTTTTTCATCGAAGCGCGCCTGCGGCCGCAGCTGGAACTGGCCGGTGACGATGCAGAGTTATATGGCGCGGGCATGAAATTGCTGGAGCGGGCCGGGCCGATGCTCGACGACAGCGAGATCACGCCGGTGTTATTACATGGTGACCTGTGGGGTGGGAACTGGGCGATGACTGCTGATGGCGCGTGCCTTTTCGACCCGGCGGTGCATTACGGTGACCGCGAGGCCGACATCGCCATGACCGAGCTATTCGGTGGTTTCGGGCCTGACTTTTACCGCGCGTATCGCGAGGTGCACCCGGAGCGCGAGGGCAATGCCGGGCGGCGCCGACTATACAAGCTCTACCACGTGCTCAACCACTTCAACCTGTTTGGCGGAGGCTATCGTCGCCAGGCACGGCAACTGATAGACCACCTGCTGTCCCCCCACGATTCCCCGTAGGAGCGGCTTCAGCCGCGATTCCCCCGTAGGAGCGGCTTCAGCCGCGATGGATCGCGCAGCGATCCGTAGGAGGGACTTCAGTCCCGACCTCTTTCCAACGCAAAAGTACCGACCCGTCTGTGATTGGGGGATGCTCCGGCGGAGAGCTGTCTTTATCAGCCCCGGCCTTGCGCGGCTAAATCCGTCAGGCCATCCCTGGCCTGCCGGAATCGGGCGCGTCTTATTCGGGCGTCCTGCTTCATTAGCCGCGCACGACGCCGCGCAAGGCCGGGGCTAATAAAGACAGCTCCCGCAAGATTGTGGTGTCTAGACTTCGTGTTCCCCGTAGGAGCGGCTTCAGCCGCGATGGATCGCGCAGCGATCCGTAGGAGGGACTTCAGTCCCGACCGGCATTGCGACCTGCGGACAGATGCAGCGCTGGTCTCGCGGGGCGGGCATTGGGGAATGGGCGGCGTGGTCTGGCACGCATTCCAGGTTTGGAAGAATCGGCGCTGAAGCGCCTAGAACTCGTACCAGGCGGTTTTCCACCAGGTAATGAACTCTTCAAAGTCGACGTGACCGTCGCTGTTGGTATCGATCATCGAGAAGCCCTCGGCGCGCTCTTTGGTCGTCGACTCTGGCGAGATTACGGCGAGCAACTCCGAGAACTCATCGAAGTTGATGTAGCCTTTGCCACGCTTGTCGAAGTATTCGAAATTCTCGCGAATTTCCTTTAGTTTGTCGTCCGAGCTTTCAACCATGCGGCATAGTATACGCTGCTTGCCGCTGCAAAACAGTGACCGGCGAATACCCGCAGCAGGGTATTGAAAATCGCATTCGGCGCCGGTATAACAATCGCCCGCCGGACCCGTCGTCCTGTGCTATTAATCAGTACACGTAGCAGGTATGCCGATGATCGAAGTCAGGTCACTGACAAAGCATTACGGAAATCTTACTGCGGTCGACAATCTGTCGTTCGAAGTCGCGCCAGGCGAGGTGCTTGGCTTTCTCGGCCCTAACGGCGCCGGGAAGTCGACTACTATGCGTATGATTGCCGGCTTCCTGACACCGACCAGTGGTACGGCTCTGGTTTGCGGACACGACGTACAGAGCGATGCCATCGCTGCCAGGCGCGCTATCGGTTACTTGCCCGAGGGTGCACCCAGTTACCCTGAGATGACACCGCGATCGTTCCTGGCGTTCATCGCCGCCATCCGCGGCCTTGCGACCGAGACCGCCAGCCAGCGCATTGCTGCGGTGACCGAGCAGCTGCACCTCGAGTCGGTGTTCGATCAGCCCATCGATACGTTATCTAAAGGTTTTCGTCGCCGCGTTGGACTGGCGCAGGCGATCCTACACGATCCGCAGGTGTTGATTCTCGACGAGCCAACCGATGGCCTGGATCCGAACCAGAAACACGAAGTGCGCAACCTGATTCGCGCAATGGCCTCGGACAAGATTATTGTGATCTCGACCCATATACTCGAAGAAGTACATGCTGTTTGCAGCCGCGCCATCATCATCGCCAACGGGCAGCGGCTGGCCGACGATACCCCGGCTGCACTCGAGGCGCGCTCGCGTTACCACCAGGCCGTATCGCTGACCGTCAACGAGCAGACCGATATCGAGAGCGTGCGCACAACCTTACGCAATCTGCCCGATGTGCGCAGTATTGAAAACGATGAGCGCACTATCATTGCCTTTCCGCAACCAGGGACGACGTTATTACCTCAGGTAACCGCGCTGGCAAACCAGCATGGCTGGCAGCTCGACGGATTGCAGCAGGAACGCGGTCGGCTCGATGAAGTATTTCGTGAGATTACGGTCGGTGAGGCAGCCGCATGAATGCTGTCATGACCATTGCCCGACGCGAACTGCGTAGCTACTTTGCGACACCGGTCGCCTACGTGTTCATCATCATTTTCCTGGTCATGGCGGGATGGGCGACGTTCTATGTCGGTCGTTTCTATGAGCGTGGCCAGGCGGACCTGGTACCGTTCTTCAGTTTTCTGCCGTGGCTGTATCTGTTCCTGATTCCACCACTGGCGATGCGCCTGTGGGCCGAAGAACGGCGTTCGGGGTCGATCGAGCTGTTGATGACGTTGCCGGTGACGTTGCCACAAGCGGTGCTGGGCAAGTTTGTGGCCGCCTGGGTCTTCACTACCATCGCGCTGGTTTTAACTTTCCCGCTGTGGATCACCGTCAATTATCTCGGCGACCCGGATAACGGGGTTATCGTGGCTTCGTATCTCGGTGGCATCCTCATGGCCGGCGGGTTTCTCGCCATCGGCTCGGCGTTGTCGGCGCTAACCCGCAACCAGGTGATCGCCTTTATCCTGACGATTGTCACCTGTTTTGTGTTCCTGCTGATCGGCTACGAGATCGTCCTGTCCGTGCTAAGTGGTGTGTTACCGCAACCGCTGGTCGATGCTATCGCCAGCCTTAGTTTTAATACGCACTTTCAGTCGATCGTAAAGGGTGTCATCGATCTGCGTGACTTTGTTTATTTCCTGCTGCTGATCGGGTTCTTCCTGTTGGCCAATGCCATCATCCTTGATATGAAAAAGGCGAGTTAGCGATGGAATCGTGGCAATCGCGACTGTTCAGCATTGGTGGCCTGGCAGCACTGGCCGTGATTTTTATCGCGCTGGTCATGTTGAGCAACGCCCTGTTACGTGGCGCGCGACTGGACCTGACCGAGAACAAGCTTTACACGGTGAGCGATGGCACCCGCGAGGTGTTGTCGGCAATCGACGAGCCAGTCACGTTGTACCTGTACTACTCGGAACAGGCGGCCCGGTCGTTGCCGGCACTGCGGACTTACGCCAATCGGGTGCAGGAACTGCTCGACGAGTTCAGTCAGCGTGCGGGCGGGCAACTGCGCGTCGTTACACTCGATCCGCGGCCATTTAGCGAAGAAGAAGACCAGGCGGCGCAGTTTGGTCTGCAACCACTGTCGACACCCGCTGGGGACAGTGTTTATTTCGGCCTTGCCGGGACCAATGCCGTCGGTGACGAGGAAGTCATCCCGTTTCTCGACCCCGGCAAGGAGCCGTTCCTCGAGTACGACCTGGCACGCATGGTTTACACGCTGGCCACACCGGAGAAGCCCGTTGTCGGTGTCATGACAACGCTGCCCATGGGCGGCGACTTCAATATGCAGACCCGGCAGCCTACACCGGCCTGGGTAATCGATGAGCAAATCGGCACGCTGTTTACGGTACGCGACCTGAGTCCGGCCGTGACCGAGATCGACGCCGAGATCGATGTCCTGATGCTGGTGCACCCGAAGAATTTGTCGCAGGAAACACTGTACGCGATTGATCAGTTCATTTTGCGTGGCGGGCGCGCCATGATTTTTGTCGATCCGCACTCCGAGGTCGATCAGCCGCCCAACGATCCTGCCAATCCGGGCGCTGCGTTAATGGCCAGTCGCAGTTCCGAACTCGAGACCCTGTTTGCGGCCTGGGGTGTGTCGGTATCGTCAGAGCAGGTGCTGGGTGACAACCGCTACGCTCTGCAGGTTGCCAACCGGCCTGGGGCGCCACCCACCCGGCATCTCGCGTTACTCGGCATCGATGCGGATGGGATGGATGACGATGACATCGTCACGGCCGATCTCGACAGTATCAATCTCGGAGTGCCCGGCTATATCGAGGTCGCCGCGGACGCACCTGTCACAGTGACACCATTGCTGGTGTCGTCGGAAGAAGCCGGCACGATACCCTCTGCCATTTTTCGTTTTCTGCGTGACCCTGCGACTTTGCGTGACAGTTTCACGGCCATCGAGGGGACCCGCATCATTGCAGCGCGGCTCAGTGGCGAGGTTGCCAGCGCATTCGCTGATGGCGCGCCGGGCGATGGCGATACGGAAGGCCATGTTGCGAGTGCCGTCGAGCCTATCAAAGTCGTCGTCGTGGCGGATACCGATATCCTGGCCGATCATTTCTGGGTCACGGTGCAGAACTTTTTCGGCCAGCGCATCCTCACTCCGTGGGCCGACAATGGCGACTTTGTCATCGGTGCACTGGACAACCTGACCGGAAGCGATGGCCTCATCGGTATCCGCAGTCGTGCGACTTTTCGCCGTCCCTTTGATCGGGTGGAGACGCTGCGACGACAGGCGGAACAACGTTTCGCGGCAACCGAACAGCAACTGCAGGACCAGTTGCTGGCTACCGAAAGCAAGCTGGGCGAACTACAGGCCGGTCGCAGCGATGACAATATCGCCATCATGACTGACGAGCAGCGCGCCGAGATAGAGCGGTTTATCCAGCAACGTACCGAGGTGCGCAAGGAACTCCGTCGGGTGCGACGCGATCTCGATAAGGACATCGAACAGTTGGGTGTCACGCTCAAGGTGCTCAATATTGCGCTGGTTCCCGGCTTGATTGCGATCGGTGCGCTGGCCTGGGTTGTTGTTCGCAGTCAACGCCGGCGCCGGCAACGGGAGGCCGCGTGAACGCACGTACGCTGCTTATCCTGGTGATCGCTGCTGCTGCGGCGCTGTTGGCCGGCTATTGGCTGGCTGACGATAGTGGCAACGACGCCGCCTCCATGGCGCTGTTACCGGGGCTGGAGGAGGCGGTTAATAATGTCAGCGCTATCGGTATTTATGCCGAGCCGGATACTCCAGCCGTCACTATCGAACGTGGGGAAGACGCCTGGCAGGTGGTGCAGAAGGGGAATTACCCGGCCGATATCGGTCGCGTGCGCAGCTTGCTGCTGGCCCTGGCGGAAGCACGTCGCATAGAGCCGAAAACATCAAATCCCGACTACTACGAGCGCCTTGGGGTACAGGCGCTGGGCTCGGGTGAGAACTTCCGGATCAAGCTTGGTGGCGTCGATGTGCCGGGGTTGCTGGTTGGTGACAGCGTGCCCGGGCGCGGTGCATTTTATGCGCGTCTGGATGGCATGGCGGCAAGCTGGCTCGCCAGTGGGACTGTCGATGTCCCGCTGGACCCGCAGCAGTGGCTCGATACGGACTTGCTGGACATTGCCGCGGCACGTATCGCAGACATCACGATCAGCCATCCCGACGACAGCAGTCTGACCGTAGCGCGACCGGTGTTCGGTGGCGACCTGGTACTGGAGGAGAAACCTGAGGCTCGGGAGCTGGCGCGGGCCAACATCCTGGACGATGTTGCCGGATCGCTGGCAACGCTGACGCTCACAGACGTGCAGCGACGCGATACGCTTGAGTTGCCGTCAGACCCGGTGCGGGTCCGGGCTAGGACGGTTGACGGGCTGGTCATCGACGCCACGCTCTACGCAGTTGACGACAGGCGCTACCTGGCACTCGAAACCGGCGTAGATGAATCGGTGGCGAGCCGGTTTCGCCCGACCGCCGATGACGATGACCCTGAGAATGAGACTGGCGAGACGGACCTGCCGCCACCCGACATGAGTGAGGTGGAGCGCGAAGCCACACAACTGAATGAGCGCCTTGCCGGCTGGATTTTTAGCATCGGTACGGCGCGCTACGACCAGCTGACACGCCGCCTGGAAGACCTGCTGGCTGCGGTCGAGCCGGACTAGTCCCAGCTCGCCTTGTGAGTGAGCGCGCCGGGTTTATCGCCGGTGTTGACCGTTCCGGCCGGTTCCAGCAACAGTAGCTGGCATTCCTGCTCCGCCACCGGCCGATGCTCGGTACCCCGTGGTACGACGAACAACTCACCCGTTTGCAACTGCACAGATCGATCGCGCATTTCGATACATAGCTGGCCATCAAGGACCAGGAATAACTCATCGGTGTCGTCATGCCGATGCCAGGTGAATTCGCCGAGCACGCGTACCAGCTTTACGTGATAGTCATTAATAGCTGCAACGATGCGTGGCGCCCAGTGCTTGTCCATCGTTCCCAGTTTTTCACTGAGATTGACGACACCGGGCGACTTGTCAGTTGCCATGCAACAGTATCGGTAGCCCATCCGGACTACGCACCAGGTTCACACCGGGAGGGCCGTCATCGATGAACTCGATGCCCCGGTCGCGCAGCGCAGACAGCCCGGTCGTGTCACATTTGAAGCTGAGCGACAACTGGTCGATATCCCGACTCTGGTGCAATCCGATGACGATCCCATTGCCACGAATCCAGGCATGCGGGTAGGGATCGGTTGTGCTTTCGAGCAACTCAAAACCCAGGCGTTGCCACGACGGGGTAGCAACTTCGAGATCGCGCACCGGCACAGTAATTTCGCTGAAGACGCCACACAGCGAGCTGTTCTCGTCGAAGTGCGGTGGCGAGAAAGTTCTTGCCTCGATGAGGCGCAGGCAGTGCTGGTCGGGTTCGGTGAATACGATCTCGTTGAAGTCGTCGTCACCGGTGCGCGCATGACGGATACGCATACCGCGCGAGCGTAGCTCGTTGACCTCGGCCGCAAGATCCGGCAGGACGAAAGTCAGGATCGGCGACATGAGCTCGGTGCCGTGCAAACCAATACAAATACCACCGTCACTGACGACGGCATAAGGGTGCTGCCAGATGTCGCCGGTGGCCAGCTGTCGGAATCCCAGGTCTTCGAAAAAACCGATCGAATCGAGAATTCGTTCCGTTGCCACGCCAAGCTCAAGAAAACGCGCAATCAAGATACTGCTCCGAGTGCCCTGGCCCGCTCCAGTGTGCGCGCGCGCTCGATATCGGGCAAGTGTCTTTGTTGCCAGTCGCTGGTCGCCGAGGTCACCAGCGCGGCCAGCAGATCGATGTGGTCACGTCTTTCGTTGAGTGCGGCGATGTAATGGAATTGCTGGCCGCCCTTGCCGAGGAACAGCTCGCGATATTGCATGTCGACTTCCTCCAGAGTCTCGAGGCAGTCGGCAGAAAACCCGGGGCAGATCACATCGACACCGCTGACCCCGTTGGTGGCCCACTCAGTCAGGATCTCGTCAGTATAGGGTCGCAGCCATTCCTCGCGACCCAGGCGTGACTGGAAGCTCGTGGCCCAGCTGTCATCGGCGAGGCCGAGTCGCTCGGCTACCAGCCGTGCGGTCTTATGACATTGGCAATGATAAGGGTCACCGGCCAGCAGGTAGCGTCGTGGTATCCCGTGGAAGGAGAACAACAGGCGATGCGTTGCTGAGTATTGCTGGCCGTGTTCGCGAATACTGGCTGCCAGCGCATCGATATAGAGACGCTGGTCGTGGTAGCTGTCGATGAAGCGCAGTTCAGGTATTCGACGCACGCTCTGCAACTGGCGCGTAACCTCGTCAAAAGTCGATGCCGTCGTCGAACCCGAATACTGCGGATACAGGGGCAAGACGATCAGTTTGTCGATACCGGCCGCGAGCAACTTTGATATGGCCGTTTTGATCGATGGCTGTCCATAACGGAAACCCAGCTCGACGTGAACGGGTGCCCGGTAGGCAGGCGTCAGTTCACGTGCGATGGCCTCGCATTGCAAGCTCGAATGCACAGCCAGTGGCGAACCGGCGTCGGTCCATACCTTTTCATAGGCAGCAGCAGAGCGTCGCGGCCGGGTGCGCAGGATGACGCCGTGCAGGATCAGGCGCCACAACGGTCGTGGCAGTTCGACTACGCGGGGATCGGCCAGAAACTCACCGAGGTAACGACGTAGTGCTCGCGCAGTCGGCGCGTCAGGGGTGCCGAGATTGCTTACCAGCACGCCAACACCGGGTTCCTGGTCGTGACGGAAATTGTCTGGGGCGGTGAAACGGGTCATGACGACGCCATTTCCTACCGGTCGTTCAATTGCCACAGGACGTTGACGATTTTCCACTCATCGTCGACTTTCGCCAGGTGCAGGTAGTCGATCCAGCCATGCATGCGTGCCTTGACGCTGGCCATGTCGTGGCTGGCATCGAGGATCACGATTTCGCGCACACGCTCCTCCTCGGGTACCGAGGTGCCAACACCGGCTCTCGCCATTTGTACCAGTCGCAGTGCACCCATATGCTGCAGCCCCGCGCGCTCGTCGATGATGCGCTTCGCCAGCTCCGGGTGTAGCGCTCTCTCCATTTGCTCGCCATCGCCGTTGTACCAGCCATTGATGTAGTCAAATACAGTTAGCGCGATCGCATCATTCTCGTCGGCATGTGCCTGCGGCGCCACCAGCAGCAGGAGCAGCAACAATAATCGTTTCATGAATCCCCCTAGTCCAAAGCGGTCAGGTCCGGTGGCACGCTGGCAAAACTGAATACCGTAGTGTCAGGACCGGTTTCACGCAGTTTATCAAGTTTCTGTCGCGCTTCTTCGATAGTGGGGATATGCCCCTGGGGCACGGGCCAAAGCGCCAGGTGCGGGCCATCCAGAGCTTCGAACCAGTCGCGGCGGCCGAGGATGAGTTCGCGATGCGTCGACGAATAAACGAACTCGCGCAACGCCAGCACGCTTTCCCAGACGCTAAGATTGATGATCAGGTCCGGGTCGTCAAATATGCGCAACGCGGTGGCGTCGCCGTCCTCGGTTTGCAGACGCCAGACAAAACCCGGGCTGCGATCCGCTAGCGCATTAATCTCATCGAGTCGACCGGTAAAGCCAACCATGGTCGGGTCATCGAGCGGCGCCCGCATCCGGGCGATATTCAGCTGGGCGATGTGTGGCCGGCTACTTGCGTGAGCGCTGGTCATCGGTGGCAGTCGTCAGTTCCGTTGCCTGGCCGATCCAGTCGTCGCGATCGATGCGACCCGGGATGGTGCGTAGCCCGAGCGTAACCAGCTCGACATCTTCATCGGTCAGGTTGGCGAGTTGATCGAAGTGAAACACACCGATTTCATTCAATCGTTGCTCCAGCACGGGTCCGATGCCGCGGATACGCTGCAGGTTGTCAGCTTCGCCCCGTGGCTGCTCCAGTGCGATCGATGGCCGCACCAGCG
>JABDKV010000129.1 GCA_013002045.1 Gammaproteobacteria bacterium | reverse complement strand
GTGCCACTGAAGAGAAGACCGCAACCTTGTTGTCGGGTTTTGGCATCGGCGCACGTGCCGTTGCCTTTCTTATCATCGGCGGGTTCCTGTCGTATTCGGCGATCACGGCGAATCCTCAGCAGGCGCGCGGACTGGAAGGCGCAATTACCCAAATTGCACAGTCAGCCCCGGGGCAGGTACTGGTTATCGTGACCGGTTTTGGCCTGCTCAGCTACGGTATCTATTGCTTCGTCAATGCCTTGTTCCGTTACATCGAACCGCGGCAGGCGGACTAGGAACCGACGATCTCACTGCATGGCGGCGTGACCGGACAATGCGAGTTCGTCCGCCGCCTGCAGTACCGCACCAATTAAACGCTCTGCCGCTTCGGTAACCACTCGTTCTGAATGAGTGAAAATCGCTGTCTGGGTTGTAAAAGCGAATGGAATCTGCAGCGGCTGGATACGTCCGGCCTCTATGAAGGGCCGGGCGATTGGAAACAGCGCCGCCGTCAGGCAATCGGTTTCACAAGCGATCTGCAGGCAGGCATGGAAATCCTCGATACGTATATCGGGCATGCGGTTGATCCGCGGCAGGGCCTGGGTGCGATCGATACCCGCTCTCTCGGCAACCTCGATTATTCGTTCCTTGTAATGCTGCGGTATGCGTGGCGCAACCCAACGTTGTGACACCAACTCCGCCATCGACACCTCGCCCTTGTCCAGTAACGGATGACCGGTGCGCACCAGTATCGGTAGCGGCATCGACACGACTGGTCGGACGGTAAAAATAGTCGACTCGGTATGACGAGCGAGATCGTCCGGGTCGGCTACGACAAAGTCGTAGGTGTAATCCAATAGCCCCTCGACCAGGTCCGGCCACGTCGCCTCGGTTATATCGATACGGTAATCGTGTTCGAGACGGGTCAGGGCCCGCGGCAGCATGACCTGGTGCGCCATGGGCCCGGTGCCGACACGAATCTCTCCTGCCTCACCGCGGGCCACGGCAATGGCACGGGACTCGAGATGATCGGCCTGCGATAACATTCTGCGCGCCTCGGCGGTGAATTCGCGGCCGAAGCGTGTCAATGTCAGCACCCGACCACTGCGATCAAAAAGCGATGTACCGAGGTGGGTTTCGAGGTTGCGAATGCTTTTGGACAGGGCCGGTGGAGATATACCAAGCGAATTTGCGGCCGCGGCCAGGCTGCCGGCGCGTGCCACTGCGTCAATATGCTCCAGATGCCGCAAGTTCAGCATCTGTCCCCCTTATGCATTAACCCCTGGTTAACAGATATAAGCTGATGCGCTATTGATTGGCAAGTGTTCAGACTGGATTATGTCTATGAAATCGATTGCTCTCGAAGATAATCAAGACTTTCGGGTTAAAAGCTACATCGCCCAGGATGTTGTGTTCGAACGAGCCGGCGGGATCGCCGGTTTGGGGTGCCCACCCGGGGCCAGGGACGGCTCCACTTGATTAATGCTGTATCGCCTGTGCGCGCGTGACAATACTAATTCTGCCTGCGCTGCTGTTCCTGATTGTTTCCGTTCTGCTGGCCCGACACGGCAGACCAGCAATCTCCTGGCTGGTCTTCGTTGTTGGCCTGGTTAGCTGGCTGGTCGGAGTGGATGCGGTCATCGAAACGACTTTGCGTAAGCTGCACCAGTATCCTGCGCGTGTGGCGCTGCTGAGCGCGTCGTTTCTGGCACTGAGCGTTGCCGGACGGCGTTGTGGCTGGGCAGCGGGAGTCTACAGCGGCCTGTTGCTGCTACCACTGCTGGTCTGGCTTGCAGTACGCATCGAACTTGAGCCCTTTCGCAACCTGGCCTGGCTGGCGTGGCTGGTCGCCCTGGTCAGCCACCTGGAGATCCTGCGAGGGATACCCGGTGCCCGCTATCTCGCGGCCTGGCACGTCGGTGGCGTGGTACTGGTCGTGACATTACTGGTGCGGGAGCTGCAATGGATTATCGGGGTCACTACCTGGACCAACACTGCCATTGTTATTGCGTTAGTTGTACTCGCGATATCGCTTGCGCATGGTCATCGGTTCCTGCATTGGCCTTTGCGCCGTGAGCGCCGTATTTATCTTGCGACGGCCGTCACGCTCGTATGCTCTTTACTCGTGTGGTTCCTCGTCGTGGTCACCGTGACCAGTGGCGATCCAATGCCACTCGCTTATCGTCCTTTGCTCAATCCGTATGACATCGCCACGCTAATACTGCTTGTCGGTGCCCTGGTCGTGTTGCATGCGGGATTGATGCAATGGCGGCCAGCTTTCGCAATCGCAACTATCGGGTTGAGTGCAGCCTCACTTTGCGGCTGGTTATTAGTCGGTTTTGCTGTTGTGCGTGGCGTTTATTACGGCGGTCCGCTGCGATACTGGAACGAGATGACCAACACCGCGGTCTTTGTCATGGTGATGCTGGTCGCCGCAGCGGCATCCATCGTTTCCACTGTCGTAATTGTGCACAAGGTCGGGTCGCGCCAAAGCCTGTCTTGACCTCGGTAGGCCGTGTTAGCGTTAGGGCACAGCAGCAACGGAAGACTGTCTTGACTCGAGTGATGTTTCTCTACCTGTTTGCCATGGCGATTTGTCGCGCCGCGACCCCGTTGCCGGAGCAGGTGCTACCACCGCTACCACCTGCAAAGCTGCAGTCGCTGGGGTTAATTGCCAGTGCTGACGACCCGTGGATTACACCGGCGGAACGGTCCGGGCTGACTGAAACCCCGGATTACCAGCAAACCTTCGATTACGTGCAGCGCCTGGTCGCCGCTTCACCCCGCTTACGGCTGGTATCGCTGGGGCGCAGTGCACAGGGGCGTGATATCTGGATGGTTGTTGCGGCCGCCAGCGGTACTGCGAATCCGAGCCGACTCCGGGCCAATGGCAAACCGACCATGCTGGCCCAGGCCGGAATTCATGCCGGTGAGATCGATGGTAAGGATGCTGGTCTGATGCTGCTGCGGGACATGACGGTAGCCGGGACCAGGAGCGAACTGCTGCAGCAGGCCAATTTCCTGTTCGTGCCCATACTCAATGTCGATGGTCACGAGCGTGCATCACGGTTCAACCGTATCAACCAGCGTGGGCCGGTGGTCTCGGGCTGGCGCAGCAACAGTCGCAATCTCAATCTGAATCGCGATTACACCAAGCTCGAAACTGAGGAAGTGGCAGCCATCGTCGATGCGATTAACCAATGGCGGCCTGATCTCTACCTCGATCTGCACGTGACCGATGGGATCGACTACGAATACGACATCACCTTCGGTTACAACGGCACCCATGCCTGGTCACCCCGTATTGCGCGGTGGATGGATCGTTACCTGCAACCGGCCGCGTATCGCGATCTTGCCGCGCTCGGTCACGTACCCGGACCCCTTATTTTCGCCGAGAATGGCGTTGATTACGCAGCCGGTATTTCCGACTGGACCGCGAGTCCCCGATACTCGAATGGTTACGGCGACGCCCGCCACCTGGCGACGGTGCTGGTGGAAAATCATTCGCTCAAGCCCTACCTGCAACGTGTGCTCGGGACTTACGTCCTGCTCGAATCGATGTTGCGCACACTGGGCCGGCATGGCGAAGGCTTGCAGCAGGCTACACAGGCCGATTCTGAGTCGAAGTCGGACGAAATTGTCCTGGCATGGCGCCAGCAGGAGGGTGTGCTACCGGAGACCATGCTGTTTCGCGGTGTTGACTCAACCCGTGAGTACTCGGAGATAGCCGGCACAGAAATCGTTCGCTGGAATGGCCAGTTGCGGGAACAAACCGTAGTGGTGCGTTCGAACAACGCACCGGCCACGACAGTTTCGCGTCCATCGCACTACTATATTCCACGCGCCTGGGGTGCAATTGCCGATAAGTTGCGGGCTCACGGCATCGAGGTTACCGAACTCGGTAATAACGACAGTGTTGACGCAATCGAAGTCGAGCAATACCGACTGCCTGCCGCTGCTGTGGCGTCGGGAACGAACCCGTACGAGGGTCGCATGCGTATTACGCCGGGTGATCCCGTCGTTGAGACCAATCGGGTGGTACCCGGTAATGGCGACTACCTGGTCGCTACCAGTCAGCCGCTGGGGACACTCGCCGTGCTGATGCTTGAACCGCAATCGCCTGACTCATTGTTGCAGTGGGGCTATTTCCTGGAAATCATGAATCGCACCGGTTATTTCGATCGTTACGCTGCTGAACCACTGGCACGCAGCCTGCTACAAAGTGATCCGGAACTGGCGCAGGCATTTCGCGCGCGACTCAAGAACGACCCGGCCTTCGCAGCGGATCCGGATGCACGTTTGCGTTGGTTTTATGAACGCACGCCCTATGACGACGAGCATTACCGGCTCTATCCCATTGCACGTGTGTTGAACCACGGCGGGTCAGGCCGGTCTACGACAAACGAGGAGGGCAAATGAATTCATTCAATGCTGACCGTCGACGCTGTTTACTGGCCACTGCCGGTCTGGTGGCGACATCGCTGTTACCGTCGTCTCTGTATGCCCGTGCCGGGCGCAGCCTGCGACTGGTGCGACAGATACCGGGTCACGACGAATATATTCCGGTGATTGGCATGGGAAGCTGGGGTACTTTCGACATCGGCGACGATGCGCAGTTGCGCCGTGATCGCTTACCCGTGTTGCAGCAGTTTTTTGCCGATGGCGGTACGCTGATTGACTCGTCGCCGATGTATGGTTCGTCGGAGCAAAACCTGGGCTGGTGCCTGCAACGTATGGAAAAGCCACCGGTGTTTTCCGCGACCAAAGTATGGACCCGGGGTGCGGCCCGCGGCATCGAACAAATGCAGGCTTCGCAATCGTTGTGGGGAACAGGTCCGTTCGACCTGATGCAAATACACAACTTTACCGACTGGGAAACCCATCTTGAGACGCTACGTGAGTGGCGTGACGAAGGACGGATTCGTTATATCGGTATCACTACTTCGCACGGACGGCGAGCCGAAGACATGGCACGAGTTATTGCCAAGGAACCGGATATCGATTTCGTGCAATTTACATACAATATTGCCGATCGTGACGCTGAGAAGACCTTGTTGCCACTGGCCCTTGAGCATGGCAAGGCGGTCATTATCAATCGTCCGTTTCAACGCAAGGCGCTGATCCACGCGGTCGAGGGCGAGCCACTGCCAGCATGGGCAAGCGAGTTCGAATGTGAGAACTGGCCGCAGTTCCTGCTCAAGTACATTGCCTCGCACCCGGCAGTGACTTGTGTGATTCCGGCGACGTCACGAGTCGATCATATGATCGAAAACATGGGCGCCTGCTACGGCATGCTGCCGGATGAGAAGCTGCGTCGTCGCATGGTCAGTTATTTCGAATCGATCTAGGCCCGGGCTGTTCGCCTTTGCGACCCGTTGCTGCCTGCGGTATGCATGCCAAATAACGAACGAATATCTTCCAGGGCCATGTAGGCAGCCGGCATCAACAGCAGTGCAATGGCGGTGACGAACAGCACGCCGAAACCGAGACTCAACGCCATTGGGATCAGGAAGCGTGCCTGTAGCGAGGTTTCGAAAATCATCGGCGATAGCCCGAAGAAGGTCGTTAACGAGGTCAGCACGATCGGTCGCACACGGCGTGCGGCGCCACTGACAATGGCGTCTTTGACGCTGGCGCCTTCCTCGAGTCTCGCATCGATGGCGTAAATCAGCACCAGCAGGTCATTAATGACTACGCCAGATAATGCGACCAGGCCCAGGACGCTGATCAGGCTCATGCTGTAGCCCATGACGAGATGTCCGAACACAGCACCAATGAGCCCAAACGGTATTGCCATCAGGACTAGCAACGGTTGCACGTAGCTGCGGAAAGCCACCGCCATGATTGCATACATGGCAATCAACGCGAACAACATGCCACGACCCAGCGCTGACAGTGACTCTGCCTGCGCTTCCTGCTCGCCCGATAGCTGGTAAGTCAGTCCCGGTGTGCGTGCCAGTAAACCCGGGATAACATCGCGTTCGAGACTGGCGGTAATCTGGCCGCCGGTTGTCACCGTGCTGTCCACACCCGAAGTAACTTCGACGATACGCCGGCCATCGACGCGCTCGATACTGGTAAAGGAACTGCCTTCACGGATAGTCGCCGCCTGGCGTAACGGTATTTCACCGCCAGTCGGTGTGCGTAAGATCAGGTTGTCGAGATAGTAAAGAGAGCTGCGTTGTGCTTGCGGTAGCCGTACGAAAACACGCAGCTCATCGCGACCGCGCTGCTGACGCTTGGCTTCGGCGCCATAGAAAGCGCTACGTACCTGCGTCGCCAGGTCACGCTCGCTCAGGCCCAGGCTACGCCCGAGATCGGTCAGCTCCAGATCGAGCTGGGTCTTACCGGGTTGGAAGCCGTCATCGATATCGATAACCCCGGCATATTCGCCCATCGACGCCGCCAGTTGGGTTGCTGCATTCTCGAGCACGTCGGGATCCTGGTGACTGAGCTGCACAGCCACCGCCGCCCCGGTTTGCGGGCCGCCGGTATTGAATTGAAACAACAGCCGGTCGACCCCGGGCAGACCGCTGTTGACGTTGCGCCAACGCCGTGCAAATTCTTCCGCCGAGATGGCACGCTCGCCGGCCGGTCGCATGTAGACCGTAACCTGGGCGAGGTGACCACCGCTGGCAGCGTCACCACTGGCGATCGGGACATCGGCGGCGCGCGTGCTGCCGACCGCTGAGTAGATGCCGGTGATCAACTGTTGCCCATTCTGTTGTTCGACCTCGGCACCCAGTTCCTTCGCCGTTGCAACCAGTCGCTCCATGATCGCCTGCGTTTCTTCGACCGGTGCGCCAAAAGGCAGTTGTATGGTCGCATCGACCTGGTCGGCTTCGACGGAAGGGAAGAACTGCACGGTTAGTCGTCCACCGGCGACGACACCGATGGAAACGATGAGCAAGGCAGCAGCGATGGCAATGGTCAGGTAACGGGCTTCGACCACACGTGTGACCAGCGGCACATAGCGCTCCTCGATAACACGTTCCATCCAGCCGGAAAATTTCTTTTGGGTACTGAATACCCAACGGGTCCAGCCCCAGTGCTCGGTTTCCTTGTGCAGCTTGATGTGGGCGACATGCGCTGGCAAGACGAATAACGACTCGATCAGTGAAATCGCCAGCACTGGTATGACTATCAGCGGGATGTTGCTGAAGAACTTACCCATTACGCCCGGCACGAACAGCAATGGCGCAAAGGCAATGATGGTAGTCAGTACCGCGAAGGTGACGGGCAGGCGGACTTCGCGGGCGCCATCGATGGCAGCCTGCAAGGGCTTCTTGCCCATCGCCCGATGCGTGAATGCCGCTTCACCGACCACCACGGCATCGTCGACGACGATACCCAGTGTCAGTATGAAGGCAAACAGGGAAATCATGTTGATCGAGACACCCAGCGCCGGCATGAACAGGAAGACCCCGAGAAACGAGATCGGCATACCGAGTGTTACCCAGAACGCCAGCTTCGGCGCCAGGAATACACCGAGTACCAGCAGTACCAGTAACACACCGAGCTGGCCATTTCGTAACAGCAGGTCGATGCGATCGCCAAAAATCGCGGCCTGGTCATCGGTAATAGTCAGGCCGACATTTGGCGGCAGGCTGGCGCGCTGCTGCTCGATAAAACCGTGGGCAGCTTCGGCGACTTCCAGTGGGGATTGCTCTGAAGTGCGGAATATACGAATGCGGGCCGCTGGCTGGCCATCGAAAAATGCGGCTGTGTCTGTTTCGCGAAAGCCATCGACGACATCGGCGACGTCTCCGAGCTTGACCTCGGTACCGCTGGCGTCGCTGATTAACGTGATATCGGCATATTGACTGCCGACATCGCGCTGCTCGGTCGTGCGCACGAGGATCTGACCACCATCGGTGCGCACCGCGCCACCGGGCAGGTCGATCGATGCAGCGGCCACGGCACGCGCCACGCCATCGAGTGTCAGTCCGTAACGACGCAGGTCCGACTGCGAAATCTCAATACTGATCTCGGGTGGTGGCAGGCCGGCGACTTCGGCCAGCGTAATGCGCGGGTCGTCGAGCAGGCTGGTACGAAACTGCTCTGTCAGGTCGCGCAGCTCGTGGCGGCTCAGGTCGCCATGCACGATCAGGTTCAGCACCTGGTTACGAGTCGTTGCCAGGGCCACCACCGGCTCCTCGGCATCGGCCGGGAACGAACGAATTCGGTCAACGGCGTTTTTTACATCGGCTAGTGCACGGTCAGGATCAGTCGATAACAACAACTCTGCTGTCACGGTACCGATGCCTTCGCCCGCGGTGGAGGAAACTTTCTTGATGCCATCGACCGAACGAATTGCTTCTTCGACAGCCAGCACGATCCCGTCCTCGACTTCACCCGGGCTGGCGCCGGGGTAGGCAATGGTGACGGTGACCACATCCAGTTCGACTTCCGGAAACACTTCCTGTTTGACGGTGCCCGCGAACAGCAAACCGCCAACCACAAACAGCGCCATCAGGAGATTGGCGGCAACCGGGTTGGCTGCCATCCAGGCTATCGGTCCGCGATTGTCATTCATGGCGTGCTGGCTGCCATCCCGGTGGTGTCGTCGAGTGTCAGTTTCATGCCGGCAATCGGTGTCGCGATGGTGGTCACGACTATGCGCTCATTTTCGTCGAGACCGGACGACACGAAGACGGCGTCGGGACGCCGCCAGGCCACTTCTACCCGGCGTATGCGCAGCACACCGTCTTCGTAGACATAAACTTCGTCGCCGTTGTGTAACCACTTCGGTTGCAGGCGTATCACGTCGAGTTCGCGGTTGGCGCGAATCTCGACATCGACAAAACTGTCCAGCAGCAGCCGACCACGATCCGTAGCCAGCGGATCGCTGATCTCGATCAGCACCCGGGCCATCTGGCCGGCACGATCGAGGTCCGACAACAAGCCGATGACCTCACCCTGGCGACGCACCTGGCCGGTACCGGTGTCATAGCTGATAGTCGCGACAGATCCGCTGGTTTCCAAGTCAGCGATGTCGACGAAATCGAGTTGCGCAGCGGGTACCGACGCCTGCACCCAGAAGGTATCGGTACCTGCAAGTCGTGCGGCTGCAGTTTGTGGGCCGACGATTTGGCCGAGATCGATGTTCTCGCTGCGAATCACGGCATTAAATGGCGCGCTGATCCGGGTGCGTTCCAGGTTTAGCTGTGCCTGCTGCAGCTGGGTACGCGCCGCAGCCACACCGGCGCGCGCCGACTGCAACTGCGGTTCGCGCAGGGCCAGCGCAGAGTCGTTGTCACCCGATGCCAGCTCGTCCTCGAATAACGCCCACTCGCGTTGTGCCACCGCCTGGCGACCCTGTTCCAGTGCCAGTGCCGCCTCGGCCTCGGCCACGCGTGTCCGCGCCTGCGCGACCGCAAGGCGATAATCGCTGTCGTCGACCGCAAACAACAGCTCGCCTGCAGCGATGCGACCACCCGGTCTGAAGTTGTCGCCCATGGCGATGACACGACCGCTGACCTGGGGTTGTACGGTGATTTCGCGTGCGGGGATCACGCTGCCCTGCGCCTCGATCACCAGCGTTTCCAGCTGGCGGCTGACCGGCTGCACCTGGACTGGTTCGCCGTTGTCGACCGGCGTCTCGCGTTCGGGTTCGGGACGACTCCAGACCAGCAGGGCGGCGGTCAATATGGCGAGTGCCACCACCAGTAGCGGTATGAATTTTCTGACGAGTGTGGTTCTGCTCATGTTGGATTCCTGCTGCCCGGTGCGATCCCCGCAGCACGGCATAATTCAATACGGTTGGAAAGTTGCTGGCGTTGTGCCTCGATACGTTGTCGCTCGAGAGACTGGACCGAAGTCAGCGCCGTCAGCACGTCGAGAAAACTAACCTGCCCCTGGCGATAGGCATCGCGCGTTAATGTCAGGACTTTTTGTGCTTCGTCGTACTGCGCCTCGAGACTGGCGACAAACTGGTCCTGGCTGGCATTGCGTACCAGCGCACCGTGTACTTCGTGCAACGCTGTCAGCACAGCCTCGGTGTAGTCAATAAACGCCTCATCGGCCGCGGCACGTTGCAATTCGACCCGTGCCTGCAAAGCACCGTTGTCGAACAGGGTGGCGGCAACGGTTGAACCCAGCGACCAGTAGGCATCGCTAAAAATGTCGCCGAGATCGCGTTCGAATGACAGCAGCGATGCGGTCAACGAGACACCGGGCAGACGGGCCGCGATAGCGGCGGCAGTGCGCCGGTCTGCGGCATTGAGTGAGGCGACCGCGGCACGCACATCGGGGCGGCGCGCGATAACATCGGCTGGAATGCCAGGATCGGGTAACGCAGGTACTGCTGGCAACGCGGGTAGCGCCGACTCATATGCCCGGGGTGGCTGGCCAAGCAGGATCGCGAGCCGTTGGCGAGCCAGATCGCTGGCCGCCAAAACCTGCGCCTGCTGCCCTTGCAGGCTTAGCAATTGTTGTTTCTGGCGCCCGATGTCCTGCGCCGGTGCCTGCCCGAGGCCGAAACGCAATCGGGTCAGCTCGAGGAATTTCTCGGATGTCTCGATCTGCGACGCCAGTTCAGCGACCAGCGCCTGTTGTGCTACAGCGGCAGCCCAGCTATCGAGGGCCTCGGCTGCGATGGCAATACGGATGGTCTCCAGGGCGGCTGCCGCGGCTTCGGCCTGCAGTACATTCGCCTGGTTCTCGTTGCGTATCTGCGACCACAGGTCGAGTTCATAACTGGCGGCCACTGCGCCCTGCCAGCTCTCGGAGATACCGGTTGCCGCCAACACCGTGCTGGTGCTGCTGAATGGGGAGTCAGTGCGGGTGTATTGCAACTGGGTGTCAAGACGGGGCCACAAACGACTACGACTGGTTGCAGCCAGCGCCTCGGCCTGCCGTAAGCGGGCCGCGGCACGCGCCAGTTCGAGATTACTGTCGATGGCCTCGTCGAGCCAGGACGCTTCTGCGGGTAGCAGCTGGTGGCAGGCCCCAATACTCGTCGTCGCGGTAATGGGCTGTTCGAAGCTATCGGGTATGACGATATTGTCGTCACGCTGCGGGGGCTGGTAGACACTGCATCCCGTCAGGCACATAGCGATGAAGATCGCGAGTTTAGTTCGCATCGCTGTCCACCGCGTCGAGTATGCAATCGACCTGTTCGGCGATTACCTGTCCGATCAACTCGAGGTGTCCGGCGTCGTACTCGGTCCAGCCAAGTGTGCGCATGACACCGGCCCGCGATGTCCGAAAGACCAGGACCTGACCTGTTAGCGTGATACTGCGAAGCCGTGTCAGCGGATCGTCCGCTGGCAGACCACTGATGACACCGACCAATTGTGCGACTGTTTCATGAATACGCCCCATGGTCCTTTCGTACAACACCTCGAAAGCCTCGGTCGGTTGCGCCTGCTCGCGCAGGATGAAGCCGGCCCAGCAGTCGGCTTCGGGCTCACCGGCGACCAGCCTGATCATGGCCTGCACCAGGCGGTGCAGGGCAGCGCGTGCCGCCACTTTGTCGGTGGTGGGCTGCAGCCCCTCGAGTGTCGGCAACAGGCGTGCACCTATCTGGTCGGCAACATAGGCCGCCACGGCCAGGTACAGCCCTTTCTTGCTCTCGAAGTGGTAAGGAATAGCCGCCAGGTTCACACCCGCCTGCGATGCAAGCTGGCGCGTGCTGGCCGCCTCGAAGCCCAGCTCGGAGAACACCCTGACGCTGGCGCGCAACAGGCGTTCGCGGGTGTCATGGCTACGGTCTGCAGGTGCTGAATTTGACATAAAGTAAATTAATTCATTCGATCGACTTAATTGTATCCGGCAAATCAAGCCAGCGCCACCCCGGAGACAAATGAGACGCGGTTTGTTGTCGCTGCGGTCAGACGTGGGTTAACTTCGCGCCATGACACTGAAGCAACGCGTGGAAGCCCTGCTACCGAACTGGGAAGGCTGGTACCCGAGCCTGTTCGAGGCTGCCCGTGATCTCGGTGTTATTCGTGCGCGACCCTGCGATCCGAATTCATTATTGCTATCGAACCGTCATGCCGGCGTGACCAGCCAGGCGATGCAGGCGCATCGCGAGCAGTGGGGAGGCAGCGGCGACGCCCCGAAGAAAAAAAGGCGCCGCCGCAAGCGTCGTTAACTGGCTGCGGGCCACAGCCAGCCGAAAATGCCGGCCGTCAGTAACGCATAAATCAGCGCATCGAACAGTCCCTTGAAGGTAAAGCTCCAAGGCTTACCGAACCAGATGGAATCCTGTAGCGAAGCAAACCCGTAGGCGAGCCACGCGACTGTACCGACGATTTGGAAAACCTGCAGGTAACCAGCGCCTGCGGGCAATGAGTAGGCCGCCACATAGGCCACGATATCTGAGACGATCAACAGAAACAGCATTTGCAACAACAGCTTCTTGCCCATTGCAGGGAAGCCGTTTTCCACTGCAGTGACATAGGCGACCGGTCCCTGGTCGAATTTTGCCTTGTCTGCATCGGAAACTTTCGCCGGATCGGCGATGTGCGGAATCGTGTACTGCCCGGGCGCAATTCCCTGCAGGGCATTACGTGTCGCATCCTCATCGGGAACGCGGCCAAAATCATTCTTGTGGTGTGGCAACACCATCCAGATGATCGCACCGGCAATCCAGCAAGCTACCGCCGATAACACCACCGGCAACCAAAGAGAAAACAGACTGACCATTGAAACCCCCTTGTCGTTTCCGACTTAGCTAAAAAGGAAATAGCAGACAACCGTCACGACGCTGACGCCGATCAGGTTCAGGGCGAATCCCTCGCGTGCCATTTCACGAATCCGGATACGGTTACTGGAAAAGACCACGGCGTTGGGGCCGGTCGCAACCGGCAACATGAACGCGCACGATGCTGTCATCGCGGCCGGTACCATGAAGATGCGCGGGTCCATGTCGCTGATCAGTGCCGCCGATGCCAGGATTGGCATCAGTAGTGCCGTAGTCGCGGTATTACTCGTAACCTCGGTGAGATAGGTCACTGTCAGGCAGATAATCCCGATCAGTAGCAGCAGCGGCAGATGTTGAAGGCCAGACAAAGCCTCGCCAATGGCCGTGCTGATTCCGGTATTGGCAAACGCTTTGGCAATCGCGATACCGCTGCCAAACAGGATCAGGATGCCCCACGGGATACTGGCGGCTGTTTTCCAGTTGAGCAGCCGGCCACCGCGACCATTGGGTACGAGAAACATGACCACGACGGCAAGCAAGGCCACGCTGGCATCGTTAGCGCCGGGCAAGCCGAGCAAACCGCTCCAGCCACCAAAGGGTTCGCGTCGCGTGGTCCAGGCCAGCGCGGTAATGCCAAATACGATCAGCGTGCGCACTTCTTCGGGGCGCCAGCTGCCGGTCGGCGGCAAATCGAGTTTCTCACTACTAAGCAGACCGCGGGTCAACCACAAGCCGATAATGGGCACGAGGATAAAAACTACAGGCAAACCCATTCGCATCCACTCGGTGAAGCTGATCTGTGCGCCTGTGGTTTCGGCATAGACCGTCATAAATATAAGGTTTGGCGGTGTGCCAATGGGTGTGCCTATACCACCGACGCTACCGGCGTAGGCTATGCCCAGCAGCAGCGCCAGTTGCAGTCTGTGATCGCGGGTCTGTTCGGTTACCGCGAGCACGATCGGTAACAACATGAGCACTGTGGCGGTATTGGAGATCCACATGCTTAGCAGAGCCGAGGCCGCCATGAAGCCAAACACCAGGGCACGCCCACCGCCGCCAAACAGACCAACCATGTTGAGTGCGATGCGTCGATGAACGCCACTGCGTTCCATCGCAGTCGACAGGATAAAGCCGCCCATCAACAACAGGATCAGTGGATGGCCGTAGGACTGGCCAACCTCGTTCGAGGTCAATACACCGGTCAGCGGTAGCAAAGCCAGCGGGATCAACGATGTGGCCGGGATCGGAATCGGTTCGAAAATCCACCAGATCGCGCACAGAATCGTGATTCCCGCGGTCCACGCGACACCACTGTTTGCCCCCCGACTGGCAAGGTACAAACCGGCAGCGACTGCCAGCAAAGGTCCAAGGAAGAGTGCGATTCGCTGCAAGCCGGTTCTCTTGGCGATGCTTGCGAAAATGCTAGCACAGGGCAAACCGGATTATTGTTTTTCGATGGGGCGCAGGTCGATGTGGTCATTGAAATCGAATGCTGCAGCATCGGCTACGAAAATCGAGACGCCGTCGCCGTCGCTGCGTCCAACACGGTTGCGGCCGTCGTTTTTGGCGTGATAAAGAGCCTGGTCCGCTGCCCGGATCAAATCATCGTAGTCGCTGCCGCGAACGGGTGTGGTCGATGCGACCCCCACACTGACTGTCAGGATCGAGTCCGTCACCGAGCCCACATGCGGGATGGCGAGGTCTTCGATTAACTGACGAACCCTTTCGCCCAGGACCAGGGCGCCATCGAGCCCGGTGCCACCGAGCACGATCATGAATTCTTCGCCCCCACAACGTGCCACGATATCGAGCGAGCGACCGACCACACCTGCCATCGCATCGGCCACACGTTGCAGGCACTGGTCGCCACCGAGGTGTCCGTAATGATCGTTGTATGCCTTGAAATGATCGATATCGATAATAATGACCGATACCGGTTCGTTCTCACGCAAGCCATGGCGCCAGGCTCGATCCATGGTCTCGAGGAAATGCCGGCGATTGGCGAGCCCGGTCAGTTCGTCGATATTGCTCAATGTGCGTAATTTGTCGTTGGTGTCTTCGAGTTCCCGTGTGCGACTCTGAATCTCGTTTTCCCGCCGCGCCAATGTTTGTTCCAGTTGCTCCCGATAATGCCGTCCGGCCTCACTGGCCGCCATCAGTTGCCGATACGAACTTTGCAGGCGTTGCGACACGGTCGCCAGGTGACCGAACAGGTCCCTTATCTCAACAGGGGCATTGGGTGGTGCCGTAATTTGTGCCTCGCTGCCATCGAGATCGAGCGCGCGTACTGCCTCAGTTAGCGTATGCAAAGGCTGACGCACACGTCGCGCAATCGCCATGGACAACAAGGCAGCCGACAGCACCGTGGCCAGCATCAGGATCAACAGCAGTCGAAACTCGCCGTAAGCGGCCTGGTAAATCGGCTGTAGCGGACGGGTCGCGATAATTTGCCAGCCAATATCGGTTACCTGGTAGGAGACCAGTTCGGAATCGTCCCGGGTGCGTCCAATCGAACTCGATGCACGGGTGTGATTTGTGGACGCCATGCCATAGTAACTGGCACGGGCATCAGGCAGTGGGTCGAGCTTATTAAGATCCTTGGTGCTGCTGTATAGCACCCGGTCCTGGCTGTCCAGCACCAACAACTCCGCGCCCAGTGCCAGCAGCCGCGCAGCTGCAACATTGCTCCCAAGTTCTTCAAGATTAAGAGAGCCCTCAACGATACCCCAGGACATGCCGGTCGCGGTGCGCACGACTGAGCTGAAAGCGACTATAGGGTCGCTGCCGAGGCCGCGTCCCCGGAATACGTCGGATACATAGGTACCGCCCTCGTTCATCGGTACCGAAAAATAATCCCGATCACTGATGTTGTGGCGGACGTCTGCGAGCCGCTCGGGGCGTCCCTGTAACATCGTTGTCGCCGTGACAATATCGCCGAAGCTGTTGGCCGCCAGCATGGTCAGGTAGTCGCGATAGATTGCATGGTGACTTTCCAGCCACTCTCCGATCGACTGTTGATCGAAGCGACCAGCCCGGCTAATGCTCTCGGCCAGGCTGGCAATGCCAAGCTGGTGGTTGTGGAAATGACGATCGAGTGTTTGTTCGAGCGCGGCGGTGGCCTGTTTCATCTCCGCCGCTGCGCGCGTTTCGCGGTCACGTGCCGAATCCGCCGCCAGCAGCAGCGTCAGCGCGATTGCCGGAACCAGCGCAAGCAGCGTCAACGACACGGTCATGTCTTGCGTAAGTGAATGGCCACCGAGCCAGTTCAGACCTGGAATGCGACGCCGGTACGAGATCGCCAGCAACGCTATCGCATAGATAATAAAGCCGGAAAACAGCGCAAGCGCCAGTTCCGGGCCGTATTCGACTAGTCCCGCAACGAGCGAGCTACCGGTTTGGGGTTGTTGGTCCATCAAGCCAGTGATCGGCCGATGCCCGTTACTCTTGAGATTTTTTGCTGCGCCGCAGTAGGGGTTAGAGTCGACCCCGGCCGCGATACACGCTACAGTTTTCAACCCCACCCCTACGCGAGGTGGGACATTTCGGTCACACCGGGGGTTGGGCCGGAAATGTCAGAAGCAACAAAACGTTGGGATTTATTGTCTACAGGTTTAAATTGCCTGCAGATGCATTCGTTACGAATCTGAAGTGTCACGAAACAACAGAAAGGTATCTACCATGACTAGATGGCGTCATCTGGCGGCGTGTTGCGCCGTCGGCAGTTTACTGCTGCCGGTAGCGGCATTCGCACAAATCAATACGTTGCTTGCGCAGGGCGAAGCGCGGATCAACGACGGTGCCCAGGCACAGCAACGTGTCGATAACCTGGCCGATCAGGCTGCGGCATTGCTGTCCGAGTATCGTACCGAGCTCAAGGTGATTGACGGTCTCGGGGTCTACAACGACCTGTTGCAGCGACAGATCGATAACCAGGAAGCGGAAAAAGAAGCTCTCGCTGATTCGATGAATAAGATTGCATTGATTGAGCGTCAAATCGTGCCGTTGATGATCAGCATGATTGATCGCCTCGATGAGTTTGTGGAAGCCGATGTGCCGTTCCTGCTGAAAGAACGGCGCGACCGCGTGCAGAAACTCCGTAACCTGATGGAGCGTTCCGATGTCACCGCGGCCGAGCAGTTCCGCCGCGTACTCGAGGCCTATTCGATTGAGATGGACTACGGTCGCACGATCGAATCGTACAAGGCGACTCTTGAAAACAATGGCACATCGCTCGAAGGTGAGTTCCTGCGTTTCGGTCGCGTCTCGCTGGTGTTTCGTACCGTCAGTGGCGACATGCTGGTCTATAACACGAACACAGGTGAGTACGAGGACTTACCGGCCTCGACCTACAACACGGCAATCAGCCAGGGTCTGAAAGTCGCCAAGAAGCAGACTGCGCCGGATCTCGTGATCATGCCGGTTTCCGCACCAGAGGAGGCAGGCGAATGAAAAACCTCATCAAATTAGTGTTGATCGCTGCCCTGGTGGTAACGCCTGTCATGGCCCAGCAATCAGTCTCAGTCGACGACCTGCTGCAAAAGGTCCGCCAGGGACGTACGGCTGACAACCAGGTCAACCAGGAACGTATTCGTGAGTTTCAGGCGCAACGTGCGCAGCAGCAGCAACTGCTGACGCAGGCAAAAGGTCAGCGCGAAGCGGGTGAGCGTCGTTCAGCCGAGCTTGAAGCGGCTTTCGATGTCAACGACCAGGAGCTGATTCAGCTTGAAGCGCAGTTACAGGAACGACTCGGTGAACTGAAAGAGTTGTTCGGTGTGTTACAGCAGGCAGCTGGCGACGCACTCGGTCAGTTCGAAGGTTCGCTCACCCAGATCCAGTACCCACAACGCGATGAGTTCCTTGTGGAATTCGCGCAGAAAATGGGGCAAACCAATCGTCTGGCCTCACTCGAGGAAATCGAGCAGATCTGGTTCGAGCTTTATCGTGAGATGGTCGAGTCAGGTAAGGTTGTAACGTTCCCGACCGAAGTCGTCACCTCAGAAGGCAATGTCACCAAGGACATTACGCGCGTTGGCCTGTTTAATATCGTTGCCGATGGCAAGTACCTCAACTATATCCCCGAGACCGACAAGGTTATTGAGCTGCCACGTCAGCCACAGGGTCGCTTCACTTCAAAAGCAGCCGATCTCTCAGATGCTGACACCGGCATGCACCCATTTGGCATGGACCCCACCCGTGGCCAGATCCTGAGTCTCAAGGTCGAGTCGCCCAACATTCGTGAGCGTATCGACCAGGGCGGCGTGATCGGTTACATCATCATCGGGCTTGGTGTGATTGCGATCCTGATCGCAATCTGGCGCATGATTGCGCTGACCACGATTGGGGCACAGGTGCGTGCACAGCAGAAGAACCTCGAGAACCCGGGCAACAACCCGCTCGGACGGGTGCTGGCGGTCTACCAGGAGAACCGCAACGCCGATGTGGAAACGTTGGAACTAAAACTGGGCGAGGCGATTCTAAAGGAGTCACCGAAGCTGCAAAGTATGCTGACATTCCTGAAGATCATCGCAGTGGTTGCACCGTTGATGGGTCTGCTTGGCACAGTCACCGGTATGATTATCACGTTCCAGCAAATTACATTGTTCGGAACAGGCGATCCGAAGCTGATGGCCGGTGGTATCTCGCAGGCGCTGATGACGACGGTGCTGGGTCTGTGTGTCGCTATTCCGACGGTGTTCCTGCACACATTTGTCGCCTCGCGCGCCAAGAGTGTTAGCCAGATCATCCAGGAGCAGGCGGCCGGCATGGTCGCACGCCAGGCCGAGTCGCATGTCGACCGGGCAGCCTGAGCGGGATAAGCAGTAATGGAAGCACTCTATTACTACATTCCCGCCCTGGAGGGGGTCCGCGATTTTCTCGAGCTCGGTGGCATCGTGCTCGTGGCTATCGCGGTACTCACCCTGGTGATGTGGACACTGATCTTCGAACGCATTTTTTATATGCGTGCGAAGCATCCAAAGGTCGCGCGACAGGCTCTGGAGATCTGGGAATCGCGACCTGAACGCAAGTCATGGCATGCGCACCAGATTCGCGAAGAGCTGATCTCGGTAGCAGGCCAGGGCTTGCAACAAAACCTGGCCCTGCTGGCGACCTGTGTCGCCTTGTGCCCGCTGATGGGGCTGCTGGGAACCGTGACCGGTATGGTTAACGTGTTTGAGGTCATGGCAGTGTCGGGTTCGGGTAACCCACGTTCGATGGCTGCCGGTGTCTCGATGGCGACGGTACCGACGATGGCAGGCATGGTGGCGGCCCTGTCCGGGGTGGCGATGAGTGCTTTCCTCGAGCGCAAGGCTTTTCGTGAGCGCGAATTGCTGGCCGAATCGATGACCATGGACCATTAAGACGTTGGAGAACAAGACATCATGAGACGCATGTTCGGCAACCTGGAAGAAGAAGAGGAGTCGCGGATCGACATCACGCCGATGCTCGACGTGGTCTTCATCCTGCTGATTTTCTTCATCGTCACGGCTTCGTTTATTCGCGAAACGGGTATCGACCTGAACCGGCCGGATGCGCCGGCCGTGCAGACCGAAGAGAAGGCCAATATCCTGATCGATATCGATGGCAACAACGAGATTTTCATTCGTGGCCGGATTATTGACGTGCGCCGGGTGCGAGCGAACATCGAACGATTACGAGCCGAGAATCCGGAAGCATCGGTAGTGGTCGCCGCGCACCCCGACTCACGCAATGAGTTGCTGGTGCAGGTCATGGACGCGTCGCGCGAAGCGGGCGTTTATAACATTTCGATCGCGCAATGACGGGGATAGAGCAATGATGCGACGTAGTGGCTTAGTCAATCCCGAACAGGAAGAAGAATCCCGTATCGATATCACGCCGATGCTGGATGTGGTTTTTATCCTGCTGATCTTCTTCATTGTGACTGCAACCTTTATCAAGGAAGCGGGTATTGAGGTAGCACGCCCTGACGCAACAACCACGTTGGAAAAGAGCAAGGCATCGATACTGATTGCAATTTCCCCAAACGACGAAATCTGGATCAATCGGAAGAAAGTCGATCCCCGCCAGGTACGCCCGAATATCGAGCGTCTCAAGGCGGAGAATCCGCAGGGCACGATCGTCGTGCAGGCCGATAAGGACTCGACCAACAAGATTCTGACGCAAATACTGGAAGCTGCGAAAGCGGCCGGCGTAAAAGAAGTTGCAATTTCCGCGAACCCGACCTGAGCGGAGGAGCTGAGAACTATGGCTGAACGTGATGATGTAGAAGAACTCGGTGCTGGCGCCGGCGCGATGGGTGCGAGGCTCATAATCGGTGTGGCGTTGGGTGTGCTGGTTACAACGGGACTGTTGTGGACCATGCAATACCTGATCAAGATCGGCGATCGCTCGCT
This sequence comes from Gammaproteobacteria bacterium, assembly GCA_013002045.1. Classification (GTDB taxonomy): domain Bacteria; phylum Pseudomonadota; class Gammaproteobacteria; order Steroidobacterales; family JABDKV01; genus JABDKV01. The sequence goes on along the minus strand of JABDKV010000129.1, from coordinate 6,714 downwards.
GAAAGAGGGAGGCCCGGTGCACGTGGTCGATTTTGTTCGTGTTCGCCGTGCCGAAACGGTACAGCGGCGCGAATTGAAACCCGAGAAGCCGCCGCAACCGGAGAAGCCACCAGAAACGCCACCGACGCCGCGTCTCGACGACGTTAACGCCTCTGCTGACAAGATCGCGATCACATCGGCACCGGTGGAGACGGAGATCGAGCTGAGTGGTGCCGGGTTTAGCCTCGGTGTGGGTGAGGGTGATTACTTGCCTATTGTTAAGGTTTCGCCGATTTATCCGGATCGTGCCTTATCGCGCGGTGTAGAGGGTTACTGCATTGTCGAGTACACCGTGACCAGGCAGGGTACGACCCGCGATCCGGTTGTCCTCGAGGACCAGTGCACCAGTTCGCTGTTTCACCGGGCATCGATTGCAGCGGCATTGAAGTTCAAATACAAGCCGCGGGTCATCGATGGCGAAGCGGTAGAGGTGCCGGGCGTGCGTAACAAGTTCACCTACAACATCGAGAACTGACATGAAGTATCGTTTTTCACTATCGGTTCTCCTCGCTGTAGTGTTGTTTTCACCACTGCAGGCGCAGGACGATCAGAAGACCAAGCAGACTGTGGCGATGAGCCAGTCGGTGTACGAGGCGCTGCAGGAAGCGCAGCAAAATGTCGAGGCCAAAGCCTATGGGCAGGTCCACGCGGACCTGAACAAGCTGCGCCAGAAGAAAGGCTTGTCACCTTACGAACTGGCGCAGATCTGGAATCTCGATGCCTACACCTATTACCAGGAGGAGCGTTACCCACAGGCGATCAGCGCCTATGAGAACCTGCTGGCGCAAGGCGAGTTACCGGAAGCCCTGATTCAGAGCACGCTGAAGACCATGGCGCAGTTGTATTTCACCACTGAAAATTACGACAAGGCCTTATCGACCGTGCAACGCCTGATGCAACAGCTGGATGACCCCAGCGCCGACATTTACATGTTGCTGGGTCAGGCCTATTTTCAGAAAGGTGATTACCGCCGCGCACTGAATCCGATCACTACAGCCATCGATAAATACAAGGCGCAGGGACGCACACCGAAGGAAAACTGGTTATTGCTGCTGCGAGTCATTCACTACGAGCAGAAAAACTACCAGGCCATGGCGAACGTACTGAAGGAACTGGTCCGTTATTACCCGAAGGATCGTTACTTCATCACCCTGGCGGCCGCTTACAGTGAGCTCGGCGACCAGAAGAAGCAGTTGGTGCTGACCGAAGCGCTTTACGAAGGTGGTTATCTGAGCAAGTCAAATCACCTGATCAACCTGGCTAACCTGTACCTGATCCATGACGTGCCTTACAAGGCCGCGTTAATCCTGGAGAAGGAAATGGAAGCCGGTCGTATCGAGACCAATACACGGCACCTGCGGTTGCTGTCACAGGCCTGGTACCAGGCGCGCGAGGACCGCAAGGCAATCCCGCCGCTGCGTCGCGCCGCCGAGCTGTCGGGTGATGGCGAACTGTTCGTGCGGCTGGCGCAAAGTCATATCAATCTCGAGAACTGGGACGAGGCTGTGGAAGCGGTGCGTGAGGGCCTGCGACGCGGCGGAGTCAAGCGGCCCGACACGGCAAACGTGATGCTGGGAATGGCGCTCTTTAATCAGCAAAAGCTCAGCGCCGCTCGTAACGCATTCGTAGCCGCCAGATCCGATAGCCGCAGCGCTCGTGTTGCCAACCAGTGGATCACGCATGTCGACCAGGAACTCGAGCGCCGCCGTTCGATGAACCAGGAAATCAAGACACGCGACCCGATTGAAGTCGATCCGCTACTACAGGATCAGGCATCGTAATACAGGAACGTTAAAGAGATCATGACGGGCCGCGCACTGCGCGGCCCGTTGCGTTCCAAAGCTGGCCGGCAAGGCCTGATTTGCTGTGCTACTGTCTGGTGTACACCACATCGGGGGTGACATGACGGACAAATCGAGACGCGAGTTCCTGCAGACCGGTGGTTCGTTGGCGGGCGCCGGCTGGCTGAGCTCACAGTTACCAATGTTACTGGCATTGGGACAGACGGCTTGCAGTGCACGTGATGCAGCGCAACCGCTAGCCAATCTCGATGCGGCAACAGCCGCAGACCTGGCGGCAATCGCGCGGCAAATCATCCCGTCTGGTGATACCCCCGGTGCTGAAGAGGCCGGCGTCATTTATTTCATGGATGGCGCTTTTGGCGGGTTCATGTCGGGAGCAAAACCGTTCCTGGCAGAGGGACTGGCGGCGATTAATTCGAGCCTGCCGGGTTCAGACCGTTTTGCTGATCTCGACGATGCAGGGCAGCAAGCCGTTCTTGGCGAACATGACCAGGGTCCGTTATTCGGCATGCTGCACTTCCTGACGCTGGTTGGCATGTTTGCCATGCCCCGTCATGGCGGTAATCGGGATCACGCTGGCTGGCAACTGCTGGGCTTCATTCACAACCATGGCTGGCAGCCCCCGTTCGGTCACTACGATCAGGACATGCATGATGGCTGAAGGCGAAGCGGTGATGGCGCAATATCCGCTGCGCCAGGAAGTTGATTTCGTCATCGTCGGTTCGGGTGCGGCCGGAGGCGTGCTGGCACGGGAGCTCAGTCGCGCTGGCTTCGACGTCGTCGTCCTCGAACAGGGCAGGTGGCGCAAGGCCCAGGACTTCACCCACGATGAATTCGACGTATTCTTTCAGGGCGAGATGACCGGTAGCGCAGCGGGTGGCTACCCGCAGACCTTCCGCGCCTCGCCCGACGAGCCGGCGGTCGTCGCACAGAATGCTCCGCCGGCGTTGTATGCGCGAACTGTCGGCGGGTCATCGGTGCATTATTCAGCCAATTTCTGGCGCATGCGTCCGATAGATTTCAATGAGCGCAGCCGGCTGGGCGAGATCAGCGGTACCGGTTTCAGTGACTGGCCGATTACCTACGAGGAGCTCGAACCCTATTACACACGGGTCGATTGGGAAATCGGCGTATCAGGCGAACCGGGTCCGTTCGATGCCCCGCGTTCGAAACCCTATCCGTTACCGCCGTTGCCGGTAAAATCGTCGGGCGTACTGTTCGAGAAAGGTGCTCGCGCTATCGGCCTGCATCCACAGTCCGCGCCGAAAGCGATACTGTCCAAACCCTTTAACGGTCGACCGGCCTGCATGCATTGTGGCTTCTGCCTCGGATTCGGTTGCGAAGCCAATGCCAAGTCATCGACGCTGGTCACGATGATTCCCGAGGCTGTCGCGACCGGCAGGTGCGAGATAAGAACGGAGTCGACCGTATTCCGGCTTGTCACCGATGCCGGTGGTCGCATCCACGAGGTGTTGTACTACGATAGCGATGGTAACGAGCAGGCGCAGCGCTGCAAGTCGGCCATACTCGCTGCAAACGGGGCGGAGACGGCGCGGCTGCTGCTGTTGTCCGCCAGCGAGCAGTTTCCCGAGGGACTGGCCAACTCGAGCGGGCTGGTCGGTAAATACCTGATGTTCAACAGCCACGTTGCCGCGCATGCCGTATTCAGCGAGCAGTTGAACGAATACAAGAGCGTGCAGTGCACCCGTATCGCGCTGGATTTTTACGACACCGACGAACAACGCGGCTTCTACGGTGGTGGCGGTCTCGATGCCCGGCCATTCCTGCATTCTTACCCGATTTTCTTCGCCATGTCGGGGGTACCACCCGATGTGCCGCGTTGGGGTGCCGAATACAAGCGTTGGCTGGAATATGCGTTCACACGCAACATGACTGTCCTGGCAAATGCGACATCGTTACCGGTGGAAAGCAACGCCGTGTCGCTCGATCCGGACGTGCGCGACAAGTTTGATTTACCGGCTCTGCGCGTAACCTATCGCGATCACGACGATGATCTGGCCACAGTCGCCTTCCTGCAGGATCGGGCCGTTGAAATATTGGAAGCGGCGGGTGCCGAGAAGGTCTGGCGCGACCCGGTCATCCCGCAGACCATTGGGCCGCACCTGCTGGGCACCTGTCGCATGGGCGATGACCCTGCGCAGTCGGTGGTAGATCGTTACCATCGCAGTCACGAGGTGCCCAATCTGTACATTTGCGATGGCAGCAGTTTCGTCTCGTCCGGGCGCGGTCAGCCGACAATGACGATTCAGGCCCTCGCTTTCCGTGCGGCAGAGCATATCGCCCGAGCCGCGAATAGAGGTGAAGTATGAAAGGAGTTGCCATGCGTTTGCTGCCGTTGACGGTCTGTACTGCTGTTCTGCTGAGCGCTTGCGGAGCATCCGATAGCGACAGTGACACGTTTGCTGTCGAGTTCCTGAATACGCCGGAAATGGAGAATCTGGACCTGCCATTCTCCGATGCCGTGCGTGCCGGGCCCTTTCTGTTCGTTTCCGGCAAGATTGGCAATGTGCCCGGCACCATGGATCTCGCACCGGGTGGTATCGGAGGCGAAACGCGGCAGGCACTGGAGAACATCAGGACTTCGCTGGAGCGTAATGGCGCAAGCATGAACGATGTCGTCAAGTGCACCGTCTTCCTCGCTGACATTGGCGAGTGGGCCGCGATGAACGAGGTCTACAAGACGTTTTTCCCGCACAATCGACCAACCCGTAGCGCACTTGGCGTCAATGGGCTCGCTCTCGATGCCCGGGTCGAAATCGAATGCTTTGCCGCATTAGCGGATTAGTCTGGGCGGGCTGGAAATTCCTTGATATAGACGTCGCTCTTGGCATAGGGGATCTCGATACCGGCCTCGTCGAACGCCTTGTAGACATTCATATAGAGCTCATGTCGGATTCGGCCGCGATCCTGTGGTTCGTCGATCCAGCACAATAGCTCGAAGTCCAGGCTCGACGCACCGAAGGCACGCATCCTCACACGCGCCGCCGGGTTGCGGCAGACTTCACGGTGATCGAGCGCAACCTGGCTCAGGACTTCGCATACCTGGTCAACATCCGAACCGTAGGCAGCGCCAACAGCAATCCTGACACGCATTTTCGTGTAAGGACCACCGCTTTCATTGATAATCTTGGCGTTGGCAATGACCGCATTTGGTACGGTGATCTCAATGTCGTCACGCGTCAGCAAACGTGTGCTGCGCATACCGACATGGGTCACCTTGCCACGCTCGCCGCTATCCAGATTGACGTAATCACCGATAGTGTAGGGTGCATCGGCGAGGATAAAAAAACCGGAAAAGAGATTGGCCAGCGTGTCACGCGCGGCAAAACCGACGGCGATACCGACTATACCTGCCGAAGCCAGCCAACCGGCCGGGTTGATTCCCCAGATCATCAGCAGGATATAGCTGCCAATCAGGATCGCGCCGAGCTTGGCAATCAGGTCAAACAGCGGGATCGTGCGCTCGTCGATCAACTGGAAGCGTTCGACCTGTGACAGTGCGCGAAAAATCACCCCCGACAATTTGAATGCCACCTTCATCCAGATGATGACGATAATCGACAGCAACAGGTGGATGGTGATGTTGGTGGCTGTCTCGGGCATTCGTGCCGCAATCGTCGCGAAGGCCAGGCCGAAGATGAAAACCGTATTGAATATCGGTCGACTCAACAGGCGGACGACCTGGTCGTCGAGCTCGTTCGATGTGCTGGCCGAGAGCCGGTGGATAGTCCGTATCAGTACTGCGCGCACCAGCCAGGCGGCGAACAGGAACAGCACAGCAATGATTAGCGCGCCCACCAGCGGATACTGCGCCACGACCTCCCAGTAGGGTCGGATCGCTTCGGGCAACCAGTCGCCGAACTCGGGAATCTGCTCTGCCAGCGGCGTCGAGTTGCTGTCAGTCTCGGTTGCGTTGTTGACCGGGTCTTGTGCCATGTCGTTGCGCCTAGGCGTGCGCGGCGTCTTCGGCCGCGCGCTGAGCCAGCAGTTTCTTACGATAACGCGACTGCACGATGTCAGTCAGGACCAACACGGTAATGACAAAGTAGAAGGTTGCCTTGGTCATCGGATTGATCGGGTTGTTGAACAAGGTCAGGTGTGCCAGGTGACCACCCTCGCTCAGTAGCATGATGCCAACGATCAGCAGAATGAACAGACCCAGGACCTCGTACATGCGGTTCTTCTCGAGGAAGGTGGCGACGCTGTCAGACAGCCAGATCATTAACGCTGCGCCGATAAATATGGCGGTGGCCATCACCCAGAAGACATCGGTCAGCGCAATAGCGCTCAGGATGCTGTCGAATGAGAACACCAGGTTCATCAGCACGATCCAGAAGATCAGGCTGGCAACGGATTTTGGCTTGCGGTTTTCCGCACCGAGGTGGCGGATCTGCATCATGTGCCAGATCTCCTTGACTGCGGTGTACATGATGAAGACGCCACCGAGCAGGACAATAACGGCGTGGAAGGTAAAGGTGCCTTCGATGACCCCGGTCAGATTGATACTGAACCACGGATCCTGGAATAGCTCGATAACATTGACCAGCAGGAACAACAGGCCGATACGCAGGATCATCGCCAGTGCAATGCCGAAACGGCGCACGAACTGCTGCTTGTCTGCCGGTGCGCGTTGCGACTCCAGCGAGATGTACAGCAGGTTGTCAAAACCGAGTACCGCCTGCAGCAGCGTCAGCATGGCCAGCGTGAACAGGTTATCGAGCGTTAGAAATTCCATTGGAGCCGGGTCCCGTCTGTGAAAACAGCGGGTATTCTAACTGAAGTCGGCGCGCTCTCTAGGCATTGGCCGACGCGCGGCGTAGACGATTGTTACGCCAGTGCCACAGCCGGTACC
>JABDKV010000126.1 GCA_013002045.1 Gammaproteobacteria bacterium | reverse complement strand
TGCTGGTTGAATTCATCGCTGCTCTGGCCGAAGGCAAGGTTGTCAGTTCCGACAGTTTTGAGCAAATGCTGGCGGGAGGCTGGTACAACCCCGAAACCCGCTGGCATTACGGCTACGGTTTATTTGTTGACAATCGCCGCCGCGGATTCTCCCATGCGGGGCTATGGCCAGGATACCGCACCTATGTGCGGCACTGCCTGCTCAACGGAACCACCGTCTCGGTTCAAACAAACCGTGACGGCAAGGTGGACCTGCGCGGTATAGCCGACCGCATCAATCCGTGCCTCCCGTAGGAGCGGCTTCAGCCGCGATTGGATCGCGCAGCGATCCGTAGGAGGGACTTCAGTCCCGACTCTTAGTCCTCATTTGTGGGATTCGACGTTAGAAAGAATCGCGGCTGAAGCCGCTCCTACGGGGGAGGGCGGCGCAGCCGCCGTAGGAGGGACTTTAGTCCCGACCCTTAATCCTATTTGTGGATTTCAACGTCAGAAAGAATCGCGGCTGAAGCCGCTCCTACGGGAGGGATTAGTCTTCCATGAAGTTGCGTGAGGGGATGCGCATCAGCGCGGCGCCTTCACGGTCGGGACTGACGTTCAGTTCGATGACGTAAGGGCCCGACGCGGCAATGGCAATGTCGACTCCGGCGAAGCGTAGTTTTGGAAAGGCTGCCACGGCGGCACAAGCGGTTGCCTTGGCTTCCTCCCAGAAAGGCAGGGCAAATCCGGTGATTTGTTCGCCAGTATCCGGATGGCAATCGAAATCCTCGTGGTCAGGCATACCATCAGTTGCAGTCCCGACAACGCCGCTATCTATATCGATCAGTGAAAGAATGCCCCCACTGGACTGGTTGTCCACGATGGAACCGCTTCGGCCCAGCCGAAAAAACCCCATAAGGGGCCGCGAAACACCATCCGTGCCGACTTTCACCCAGACCCGGTAGGTATTGACACTGGACGGGTAAATCTTCGATAACGCCGGGTGCTGTTCGAGAAACTCCTCGATCAACACACCATGATTGCCAATACCGGTTTGCAGAAGTTCTTCTACACTGCAACTCGCGCCGGTCGCACCCATCATTTGTAACTTCACGCTGTTAGCTGAACGCACAACATCCGCTGCGCGGAACCCATGACCGGCCCAGCCCTCCGGCTGTTTAAAACAAATTCGATCGGCGCTGTCCTCTAATAGCAATTGCTCGAGTTCCTGCGCTGTAGTGACCGGTTGGCCGGTTGCGCTACGGCCCGATCGTGGATGGAAATAAGCGATAAAACGGGTGACCGGGAATCCGAGTAGTTTCAGCAAGCCTTTTTCTGCCAGCTTGTGCTGCGATAGCTTGTGGTAGTCGGGGTGATTGAGCTCGTCGACCCGTTTCTTGTAACCGCGGCTGTCAAGATGACGGAGAATGTCACGTAGTGGCACAGAGCGACGGTAGAAGCGACCCGAATTGTAGTAACCAGGCCCGTTGCCGGTGACTACCGCTAACAACAGCATGTGCGCTATCTGAACGGGCACGCTCCTGTGACCTTCGGCGGCTCGCTTTCGGACAAGCGATAAATGCATTTTTAATTTTTGCAGCGGGCCCTGTTTTCTCATCGCCTGATTCGATCACACAAACAGAAACAAGTGTCTCGCTGGTTGCCGTGCGGTGCAACCCGGAGAGTGTGGGGCCCATCACAAAAAAGGGCCGCAATCATCGGATTGCGGCCCCGATCTGGCTGTGATTAGCGCGGTATCAGGGTGCTACGCCACTGGGACCAGGTGGTTTGCCAAACATATTGCGCATCAACGTCAGGTCAAAGGAATTGACGATGTTGTTGCAATCGAGGTCGGCATCGTTCGAGCCGGTCGATCCCATTGCACTGCGTAACAGGTTCAGATCGAAGGTGTTGACGATGTTGTTATTGTCGAGATCGCCATCACAAAGATTGCCAAAACCATCGTTGTTGGTGTCGCACTGATCCGGATTGGCGACCTCAATACAATTGTCAGCACTGTTTACCAGGCCGTCGTCATCGAAATCGGGTGCCGGGATCGTGGTTTTCCACATGCCTCGCCCAAAGGTCGCGATGTGCAAGGTGTTGGTTGGCGCGTGCACCCGCAGGTCCATCACAGGCACATTCGGCAGACCGGTGCCAAGAAAGTCCCACGTGACGCCATCGTTGTCACTGATATACACACCGCCATCGTTGATGATGATCAGGCTGTCGTTATAAAGCGCAATTCCGTTGACTGGTGCCTGTGGCAGGTTGCTGGTGATGTCGTCCCAGTTAGCACCGCCGTCAACGGTTTTAAACACGTAGGGCGTGTTATCGCCATTGCGAAAACCCGAGTAGGTCGCATAGGCGACGCTGGCATCGGTCGGGTCAACCACGATGCGGCTAACCCAGCGGTTGGGCAGGTCGGGGTCACTCGACTGAGTCCAGTTGACGCCAAGGTCATGGGTGTACCACAGCTTCGCATCATCGGTGCCAACATAAAGCGTGTTGCCATTGGAGGCGGCCGGCGCGACAGTCGTGATCGTGCCAAAGGGGTAAGGTTCATCAGACCCGGGAAAGGGGTCGCCATCGGTCAATTCCGGACTGATCGCAGCCCAGCCACCGGCGCCACCGCTGACCGAACGGTTAACGATGTTGCCGGCGTAATACATGATGGCCGGATCATTTGGGTCGAACACCAGCGGTGTGAGCCAGTTGCGTCGTTGCGATGTTGTAGAGCCTATGCTGCTCGTGGTCTCGCCACCATCGGTTGAGCGACGGCATGAGCC
>JABDKV010000098.1 GCA_013002045.1 Gammaproteobacteria bacterium | reverse complement strand
TTAGTGAAATCGCCCAGCAATTCCAACTCACCGGTGTTGACTGACAGCGTGGCAGCGGCATCAATCAGGCCGGCTATGGCTCCGGAGAAGTTCGCGGTCAGCTTGCTGTCGTTCAGTACTTCCAGTGTGCCGTTGATTGTCAGTGGAAAGCCGGTAATGGTGACCGTCCGATTGGCAAGGTCTGACCGGACTGTGCCATCTATAGTCACCGGGCCGTTGCTGTTGAAATGACGGATCTCCCCACCGGACGTCGTCGAACGCACAGTAATGCCAGCACCAATTACCATACCGTGACCGCTGCCAACCGCTTCGATGCGATTGCGATTATCCACGGTGGTGGTGCCTCCGAGCAGAACTTCACCCGAGCCGCTCAGGTTCGAGGTCGCACCGTTGGCACCCTCAAATCGTAAGTAGGTGAAGCTGTTATTGCTGGCCAATGTGATCGTCGATCCTGACATGACGAGGTCGTTTTCGACCCGAAGGTCGCCAGCGGCTTCAATGAGGATGTCCGCGATTAGTGTGACACCATCGAGCGTGAACATCGTGCTTGCTGGCAGGGTAACGGAAGCGCCTGCCAGTGTTCCGCCGAGGATCGTACCGTCGTCACCCAGTATCACTGTAGTCGGAAAGTCCAGGTCGAGATCCAGGGTCAATCCCGAGTTATCCAGCAGCCCATCCAGGATAACAGTCCCGTTCCCGGTGATCGTCCCGGCGGCCGAGCGGGTGTAACTCCCGCCAAGTTCCAGTGTGCTGTTATTCAACGTTATCGAACCGGTATTGCTCCAGTCATGATCATTACTGTTTCCAATATCGAGCAGTCCGTCGGTGATGTTGATAGCCGCTGCGTTAGTGAAATCGCCCAGCAATTCCAACTCACCGGTGTTGACTGACAGCGTGGCAGCGGCATCAATCAGGCCGGCTATGGCTCCGGAGAAGTTCGCGGTCAGCTTGCTGTCGTTCAGTACCTCCAGTGTGCCGTTAATGGTCAGTGGAAAGCCGGTAATGGTGATGTTGCGGCCTGACAAGTCCGCTCGCACCGTTCCATTGATTGTCACAGGGCCGTTGCTGTTGAAATGACGGATCTCCCCACCGGACGTGGTCGAACGCACAGTAATGCCAGCACCAATTACCATACCGTGACCGCTGCCAACCGCTTCGATACGATTGCGATTATCCACGGTGGTGGTGCCTCCGAGCAGCACCTCCCCGTTGCCACCCAGAGTCGAGGTCGCGCCATTGGCGCCTTCCAGGCGCAGATAGGTGAAGCTGTTATTACTGGCCAACGTGATTGTAGACCCCACCATGACCAGGTCGTTCTTGATGCGCAAATCACCGGCCGGCTCTACCACGATATCTGCACCAAGGGTTACGCCGTCGAGGAAAAACATCGTAGACACAGGGAGACTGACAACGGATCCGTCGACGGTTCCACCCAGGATGGTGCCGTTGTCGCCTAACAGCACTGTAGTCGGAAAATCGGTATCGAGATTAAGCGTCAGAGCGGTATTGTCGAGTACGCCATTGAGAATAATCGTGCCCGTACCGTTCAGGATCCCGGCACCGGCCCGGGTGTAACTGCCGCCCAATTCCAGTGTGCTGTTGGTCAGATTGATCGAGCCGCTGCTGCTCCACTCATGAGCGTTGTTGCTGCCGATATCCAGGACTGCATCAGTCACATTGATCGCTGCGCCATTGGTGAAATCCCCGATTAGTTCCAACTCACCGGTGTTGGCCGAGATCGACGCTGCCGCGTCGATCGAACCTGCAGTCGCCCCTGCGAAATTGGCAATCAGCTTGCTGCTGTTGACCACTTCGAGCGTACCGTTGACCGTCAGTGGATACCCGTTCACCGAAACCTGGCGATTTGCCAGCGCCGCGCGAATGGTGCCATCAATAGTGACCGGACCATTGGAGCTGAAATGACGAATCTCGCCACCACTGGTATCCGAACGAATTGTGATTCCGGCTCCTACCACTAACCCATGACCGCTACCAATTGCCTCGACACGATTTCGACTGTCTACTGTGGTTGTGCCAGCAAACAGCACCTCCCCATTACCGCTGATCTCGGAAGTCGTGCCATCAGTTCCCTCGAATCGCAGGTAAGTGAAGCTGTTATTGCTGGCGAGGGTGATGGTCGAATCGGCCATCACCAAACCATTCTGGACACGCAGATCCGCGCCGAATTGCACCGTCAGGTCGGAACCCAGCGTCACGCCATCTAAAACGAACAGCTCGCTACTGGGAATCACGATCAGATCGGGGGAGGTCGGTGCGAGAATATTGGCACCCTGCAATGATCCTCCGGTCGGTTCGAACGGGGCGTTAACCTGCATGTCGCCACGCACCTCAAGGTTGCCGCCTGAAATCAGCAGTTCGCTTTGACTGCGTAATCCAGAGATGACCGTGTCACCGGCGCTGTATTCGACGACTGCACCGGGATCGATATCGATACGCACCGTATAGCGAACGTCGGGCACGATTCCCAACGACCAGTTAGCCGCGTCATGCCAACTGCCGCCTGCGGGATTAATAAAGGTAATAACCCGCGGTCCCGGTGGACCGAAGAAAAACTCCTTCATGATAATCAGGTCAGCGAAATTGACCTGGTTGTCGCCAGTGAAATCTGCATCCGGGTTCCAGCTTGGCGAACCCGGCGAGCTGAAGAACGCATTCTTGAGGATCGTCAGATCACCAAAATTGGTAATGAAACCGTCGTTGTCCAGGTCGGGGTCGCAACGGTTGCCATAACCATCGCCATTGGTGTCGAGCTGACTTGGGTTGGCCTGCTCAGGACAGTTGTCAGTTGCATCAGGGATGCCATCGCCATCGACATCGAGGCCACCGCCACGCGCGACGGCTGGCAGGCTGTTGACAGCCTCTACCAGGACTGTATCGAGTGAAACCCCGGAGCGGCCATCATCAATGGCCACCTGTAGCAGGTAGTCTCCGGCGACGTCGGTTACCAGCACCGGCGCCGGCGTTGCGGATTGCAGCAAACCTGCCTTGCTCCCGGCTGGTGCGTGCAGCAGGTGCCAGCTGAAGCTCAACGCGTCGTTATCAGCGTCCGGAGACCCACTTGCATCAAGACGGATGCGCTGGCCAGCAACGATACGCCGATCGATACCAGCGTAGGCATGCGGAAAACTGTTACCGGTACTGATTCGCACCGTATCTGGTGTACTGCTTTGATTGCCGTCGCTTACCGTCAGCTCAGCGATATAAACACCCGGCAGATCGAGTGAGAGGCTCGTGCCCACTGCGCGTGTTGCCGACAACGCAGTGCGACTGCCGCTCGGCGTGCTGACCAAACGCCACTGATAACTGAGCGAGTCGTTGTCGACATCCACAGAGGCGGCGCCGTCGAGCAGCACTGTTTCGCCAACGGGGGAGGTGAGGTCGGGCCCGGCATCGGCGATGGGTGCACTGTTTCGGGTACTGACTCGCACCGTGTCGGCGACGCTATAGTCCCGTCCATCGAAGACGATCAACTCGGCAATGTATTCACCCAGCATGTCGATCCTGAATGTCGGTCGCGGTGCACTCGTATAATTAAGCTCGGCATGGCTGCCACGGGGCGAGGTCAGGCGCCACGAAAACGAAAGCCGGTCGCCATCGCGGTCTGTCGAACCGGACGCATCGAGACGAATCACGTCCCCGATACTGGCGGTCTGGCCGACGCCTGCATCGGCAACCGGGCGATGATTTGCCGCAGATACACCGGTGCCCCATGCATTGATAGAAAACGCCAGCACCAGGCTGGCCGCAACGCTGATTCGTAAGCTGTTCATCTTGATCCCCCAGAGACCGCAGGCAGCCCTTAAATGTGTTAGTTCTGCGAATGTTGGGCTGTCCTGTTTAAGGTTTAGTACAAGGAGTCCGCACTTACCACCACGATTTACGGCTATACAGGCGCTGCGCCGATTTCTAGACGAATTCTAGTTATGATCCGACCGGTAAAAGGCGCGTAGATCCGGTTAGCGCGCCAGATTGATGGAAAACAGGGTTGCAAAAGGGGAATAGGGGTCGCTGTATCCTGGCGGTTCGGCCCCCGCATAGAATGATGATCTTCAGCGGCGATTCACATGCAGGTCAGGTCATGCCTCCACGTCCGGCAGTCGAGCGAGATTTCTTGCCCTTGGTTTTGATCTTAGTGCTATTCGCAGGACCAGCGCAGGCAACAATGGGAATGCCAAACCTGGAAGGGTTGTTCGACGGCTTGTTGTACCTGGGCCTTGGTGTGCTTGGAGTGACCCTGAGTACGTCGCTGCTCATTGCCCATGCGTCCCCCGGCCGAAAAAGGGCGCCTGTATTGGTATGGGTTCAGCTCGTCCTTTTCTTGCTGCTGGCTATCAAGTGGTTTTTTTATCCAAAGCTCGACCTGGCAACGGCACTGATCATCGGTGCCTCACTAGCATTCACGCTGGTCGTTATCTATTTCCCACCCGCAAACAAATCGGCGCATTTCAATGCATTTATGGTGCTGCTTGTAAGCGCGGTCATCCTATTGCTCAACCCCGTAATTCTCAGCTATGGCAACTACGTTTTCAGTGATGTCCAGCCGTTTGAAACGGATTTGCACACCACCGAGGTGACTCATCCGGTATTTAGCGATAGCAGACTGGTCAGCAGGTTTTTACAAACATCCGACGGAGTCCTGTACTACGGCACTCGAAACGCCAATTGGATCGTGGGTGATCTGAAGCGCGAAAAAGCCGAATCCTGTGACAATGCCTGCCCGTTTTGTGATAAGGATTGCTACCGGTTTTATGGGATTGAGATTGAGCCAGGCCGCTTTGCCCAGCCCAGAGCCATTTTCGATTTCCAGGACAACAACAATTTTCCGCAGGGCTTTGAATCGGAGCCACTTGCACTGATCAACCTCCCACTAACAGACATAGTCATAAACCCCAACAGGAAAACCCTGAAAGCGACCCTCAGGCGTGTCAGTGATTCGGACGGAGAGATGATCTGGAATCCAGTGAGCAACTGGCTATGGTGGGAAGTCTGTGGGGGAGGGATATCGAACGAGTCTGCTCAAGTTCTGATCGGGGCGGGCGCAGATCTGAATTACCGGGCCGACCCGAAGCGCGACACTACGTTCGGCTGTGCGGTGCGAAGTCGGGATATCGATCAGATTCGCATGTTTGCGAATAATGGAGCCAATCCAAATGTCGAGTTGCGGTCGAACAGGACTTACATTGCTCATCCAAATGCGATGTTCCTGGCGATGCATCGATACTGGGGCCTTGATAAGAAGGAAGAAGTATTCCGAATCCTGGTCGACATCGGCGTAGACGTGAATGCGCAATACAGCGACGGCGAAACGCTGCTGCATCGTTTGGTCAGCCATTATTATTTGCAGGAGCGGACAGGTCTGGCGCAATTGCTTTTGTCATTCGGCGTTGACAAAAACATTACGGCTGACAACGGTCTGACGCCGCTGGCATTGGCCCGAGCCAGAATAGAAAAGCTGACAGCCGATCAGAACAGGGATGACAGGGAGGAGCAGGATCTAAGTGATTTGCAGGAGATCGTGACAATACTGGAAGGTAAAGGGAGCCCGCGCTGATCGGACGCAAATGACCTTAGCGCTGGAATCCTGACGGCAGCCGCAGCTGGTGTCAGTCAGGTTTTGAGCATGTGCAGGGCAGGGGCCAATGGAGTCAGGCTGATCTGCACAATAGGGTAAGCGGGAGAGGGCACTACTAGCCGGCGGTGACCAACTGATAAAGGGTCCACAGCCCCATTGCCGTCATCAGCAGGTTTTCGGTCAACGAAACCGGACCGAGCGGCACCCGGGAGTTCCCTCCCACGCAGGCGCAACGGATCTCGCGCCCGTCGATATAGACGGCCTTGATCACCGATACGGCACCGATGCTGCCAATCGCGAGAGCCAAAGGTCCGGACAGCCACGGCAACACGCCGGCAATCATCAGCACACCGGCCAGCGCCTCCGCGAACGGATATACGTAGGCGTAGGGCACGACGCGCCGGGCAAGCAGATCGTAACCGAGGAACGAGTTAGCAAAACTGTGCAGGTCCTGCAGTTTCTGAATGGCGAGTACGCACATCGACAACGCCACGAACCAGGGCAACGTGAGCGCGGTGAACCACTCACCGAACGCAGCCTTGCTGGCGGCAATGGCCATCAGCGCCGTCAACGCAAAAATCGCAACCACTGGCTGGTAACTAACGGCGTCGCGATCGAGTGGTTTCATTCCGAAAAACTCGCGCAGCGCGTCATAGCCGCCGATGCGACGTGAACCAATGAACACCTGGGGCGTCGTCGCCACCTCGTGCTCGGCCTTGAATGCATCCTGGTCGGCGCGCGTGCGCAGAAGCCGGTCCTGAACCTGGAAGCCCTTGCGTTGCAACAGTTCCCGGGCCTTGAGCCCGTACGGGCAAACGTGCCGATCGGTCTCCATCCGGTAGAGCGTGGCGACACGCGCATCGTCATTTGCCGCTGACAGACTACTGGCTGTGGGATTCATCGCCGGCCCCGGTTTAGTGGCTCGCCTGGAGATTCGGCTGCGACCGCGCTGCGGCTTCGGCGGTAGTCGTCGCCGGGCCGTTTGTTTCGATATCCTCGATCAGCCAGTTCATCTCCTCGATCTCACGTCGCTGAGCTTCGATGATCTCATCGGCGAGCTCGCGCACGCGCTGATCGACGATCTCGGCCCGCTCACTGGTCAGGATGGCGATTGAATGATGCGGGATCATTGCTTTCATCCACGCACGGTCGTCCACCGTGGTCTGCGAGCGCACCAGGAACACCGCGAGCAGCAATGCCAGCGT
>JABDKV010000051.1 GCA_013002045.1 Gammaproteobacteria bacterium | reverse complement strand
CGTGGCAACAGGTTCATCGCGGTACGTCGACGCTCGCGAGTATGTCCTCAACGATATCGGCGGACGCCAAGCCCTCTAGCATCGTCTCCGGTGTCAGCACCAGGCGGTGACGCATAACGGCGGCGGTGAGCGCCTTGATGTCGTCCGGTGTCAGGAAGTCGCGATCCTGCAGTGCAGCCTCAACACGGGCGCAGCGCACCAGGCCCAGGGCGCCGCGCGTCGACAGACCCAGTGCGACGCGATTGTGCTCGCGGCTGGCTGCGGCCAGGTCCAGCAGGTAGCCATAAACGGATTCCTCGATTGTCACTGCCGCAGCCTGTGCGCGCGCCGCCGCGATGGTTGAATCGTCGAGTACCGCGCTGACCACGTCCATCTCGTTGCGCTCGCGTGCCGGGGCACCGTACTGCTGCAGCACCTGCAGTTCGTCGTTGCGCGCCGGGTGATCCATCTCGAGCCGCATCAGGAAGCGATCGAGTTGTGATTCCGGCAGCGGGTAGGTGCCTTCGAATTCGTGTGGGTTCTGCGTGGCGATGACGAGGAAATTATCCGGCAGTTCGAAGCGTTCGCGATCGATACTGACTTCGCGTTCTTCCATGGCCTGTAACAACGCCGATTGTGTCTTTGGGCCAGTGCGGTTGATTTCATCGACCAGCAATACGTCGGCGAACAACGGGCCGGGTCGAAACTCGAATCGCTGGCTCGACTGGTCGTACAGGTGGACTCCGATAATATCGGCTGGCATCAGGTCAGCCGTGGCCTGTACGCGCTTGAACTCGCCTCCGAGTAGCGCGGCCAGCGACTTTGATAGCAGTGTCTTGCCGATGCCGGGTGGTCCTTCAAGCAAGACATGGCCGCGAGCAATCAGGGCAATGGTGAGCAGGTGAATAACGTCTTCGGCACCGAAAACGATTTCGCCGAGATGCGTCTGCAATTGCTGTTCGAGCGTGGCAGCGGCACTGGTGGTCATGATATGTCGTTCCTTATGCGTAACATGAGGTTGTGAGTTCGGCGCAAGTCGATCTTTGCCGGGTCACCCTGGAGGTGGCGATAGACTCTTTGCAAATCCTGTGCGAGGGCGGTATCGACACGAACGTCGGTGACCAGACGCTCGAGGATGGCGTTTTCATCGCCACGGTAGCGACCACTGTCGCGCAGGTCGGCAAAGAAGTTGCGAAACATCTCGCGCGCAGCAGTAGCCGGGGCCAGTGTGCCAGCCAGGAAGCTGCCGGTCGCGCGCACGAAGTTGGCGGGCCCGGGGCGTCGCGACGAGGCATCATTGTCGCCGAGGTAAAAGCGACTGGTGGAGCCAAGCAACCACGCCAGCCATAATACCGCGAGGAACAACAGCGTTTTGTGCAGCCGCGAGTCGGCGAAGAACGCATCCGGGTCATATAACGCGCTCAGGCCATGATGCATATCGTCAAAGACGAGATGGCCGCCGCGCACAGCGTAACCTAGCGTATTGGCGGCCAACCGGGCGTTGTCGCGCTCACGCAATTGCGCGTTACTGAACAGGTCCGGCAGGCCACTGACGATGATTCTTCCCTGGCCGTAGGTAGTTAGCCACAGCGCAGCTTCGTCGGCGCCATCTTCGCCGCGCAATAATGTCAGTAGAGGCAAGTGGAAAGACAGGTCCCGCGCAGAGTTCCAGCGCTCGACCCCGGCGGCGAGATTAATACTGTCGATGCCAGCCACTAATGGGTGATTGCCGGTCGGTACAAAACGGGTGGCACCTTCCTGTTCGTCGTCGCTCTCGATGCTTACCGGATCGAGGCCAATATCGATCACCCGATCCAGCGACCAGGCCTCGGCCCATATTTCGGCTGCATGGAACCACTCGGGTGTCCCGTAATAAGTCGCAAATATCAGTACGGAATTGCCACGCTCGATCCATTGCGCCAATGCGTCGCGCTCGTTGCTGTGAACGGCTTCGGGTAGCGGCAGGGTAATCACCAGCAGGTTGCCTGATGCCGGCATGTCGGGTGCATCGAGTAGCCAGTCGTAACGTCGTCGCAACGAGGTGACCTCGTAGCCGGCGCCCTGGGCCCAGCGTGCCAGGGCGGCATAGCCACTGCGACGGTCATCGACTGATGTTGGTCGCGACAGGTCGGGCTCCGGTGCCTGGCCGCCACCAAACAGCACCAGCACCAGTAACACGGCAACGATAGCGCCCAGCAATGTCATCAGGCGGTCGTTCATGCACGCCCCGCGATATGCGACCAGGCTTCATGCAGTCGGGGTATCTCCTGTTCGGCAGGTGACTGGTCGGCATACAGGGCGCGATCGGCCGAGCGTCGCAACAAATCGAACGAGTTGCGTAGCTCATCGCCGCGGCGCAGGTGACGCGCCAGTTCACCGTTGGTCAGGCTGTCGTCGAGGGGTAATAACTCACGCTCGCGCAGCGCGGCGATCGACAGGCTGAACATGGCTATAGCTTGCTGCAATGGCGGCAGAGAGGGAATGTCGGCGGCACGCCAGCGAGCCGGATCAAGCAGGTCACCGGACGTGTCCGGCGTTGTGTTGTTGCGAAAGCTGCTGCGCTTGTTAAATACGCCCGCTACACGCATTTCGTTGACGATAATAACGATCGCACCCAGGACCAGGATGCCGACAGAAGTCCACAGGATCGCTTTGGCTATCCAGTCCGGCAACGTAAGCTGGTCGAGCCAGTCCAGTAGCGCAGAATCCTCCTGCTCACCGTCGTCGAGGTTATCGGCGAGCCATTCCATAAAGCGCTCAAACCAGCCTTTGGTGACGGTTTCCGTGGCGAAATCCATGTCGGCGAGAATACGGTCGAGTTCGATAAAGCCGCCGCCGAGCAGGCGGTTGTCATAGCGGTATTCCGCCAGGTCGTTGGCCAGGCCATCCAGCGATTGCGCATATTCGGGTGTATCGAGCAGTGCGTCGGGATTAATAAACGGCCCGAGCCGACGCGCATCTTCCGCTGCAGCGTCGTCACACTCACCGCCGGTGGCCTGCACCTGCAGACAATAAACCAGTGTCGGGGCGGGCTGATCGGCATCGGCGGCTATAGCCGGTGTGCCAACCAGTGTACTCGCGAGCAGGGCCAGCGTTGCTCTAGCTATCGGGCAATGCATCGAAGCGGGCTTCGAGATCGACGCCTTCTTTACGCAGCTTCAGGTCGTGGAAGATCGCATAGCCGAGTGACATCAGGAATGGCATGACGAAGAAGTTATAAATGACATTAACAACCATCATGGCGCCCAGTGCAGCCAAACCGGCATCACCTTCCCCCAGCACTGCCGAAATACCAATGACTGCAGCGACACTGCCATAGACCAGTACCTGCAACGTCATTGTGACGGCAAAACCGATCATGTAAATGGCCGACGTGCGCCACCAGTTGCCCCAGACCAGTCGGTGACTGCGACCCAGGGACTCGACCACGCCATCATCATCGATGACCACGCCGTACAGGTACAGACCGAGGCTGACGAAGAAAATAACGCCGGGGACCAGCAGCAGCAATGACCCGCCCAGTACTGCCAGGGCCCACAGGATGAAGGCACCGAAAACGGTCAGTGATTTGGCGAACCCACCGCGCAGGGTCGCGCCGAACGATTCCGGAGTTGTTATAGCGAAGGTGTGCAGCCGTCGTACCAGGACAGCAGCCATTGCCATCATCAGGTAGTAAAAAACCAGCAGGCCAACAAAGATGAGTGCCAGGAAACTGCCTGAGAATAAACTCGAGTCCGGGTCCATGAACGCAATTAAGTTGAGCAACTCGGGTGATCCGAGTATCAGCGCAAACATCAGCGCGACCGGAAAACAGTAACGAAAGCTGTTGATATAGAGCTTAAAGCCGTGATCGAGCACATTGCCGATAGTGCCGGGCTGGGTCGGGAGATGATGCATGGCTTCTGCCAGTTGTGGGGCAGGGCATAGTGTGCCGGTAGGGCGGAGTGACGACAAGGGCAGCAGGCCGGGGCCATGGCAGCCTGGCCCGTGATTGAGGGGCGGCCACGGGCACGACGGGGTCGGTTTTCGACCGCCGGGTCGATCTGCTACATTCGATCTGCATTCACTGCGGCAGTCCCCGAGTTATGTCCGATAAAAACAAGATCGTGGTCGACCTGATCGCGGCGGCGCGGCCGAATTTCATGAAAGTCGCACCGCTTTATCATGCCCTCAAAGACGAGGACTGGTGCCAGCTGCGGCTGGTGCATACCGGCCAGCATTACGACCCCAATATGTCGCAGGCTTTTTTCGACGATCTCGGTTTGCCAAAACCGGATCGACATCTCGGTGTCGGTAGCGGTTCCCATGCAGAGCAGACCGCGGGTGTCATGGTGGCTTATGAACAGGCCTGCATCGAGGCCCGCCCGGATTGGGTTGTCGTGGTTGGTGATGTGAATTCGACCATCGCCTGCGCGTTGGTCGCCAAGAAGCTGCACATCAAGGTCGCGCATCTCGAGGCGGGCTTGCGTAGTCGTGATCGCGCCATGCCCGAGGAGATCAATCGCATCCTGACCGACTCGATCGCTGACCTGCTGTGGACGCCGTCCAGCGATGGTGACGACAACCTGCAAGCCGAGGGCGTAGCTGCCGAACGAATCGAGCTGAT
>JABDKV010000049.1 GCA_013002045.1 Gammaproteobacteria bacterium | reverse complement strand
GTGCGGGCAGTCGATGAGGCAGCCGTGGAAATCCTGCGACTGGCCTCCCCCTTCGACCCGTTTCCCGCCCATATGCAGGAAAAATACGACGTTTTGCGCTTTGTCTATGAATGGCAGTTTATCGAGGGCGAGGTGCCACAGCGCTCTCACGTGATTTCGCAACCGTCACCCGATTCCGGGGTCTAAACTCAGTAACACGGGTTGCCGAATGCAGCCCGGCAAACGGATACTGACCCTATGAACGATTTTCCCGGTCTCTCCAACCAGTTTCTCATCGCCATGCCGGCGCTGGGCGACCCGAATTTCCACCGCACCGTGACCCTGGTCTGCGAGCACAACGCGGAAGGTGCGCTCGGGATCGTTATCAACCGGCCTCTCGATATGCGCCTGGGCGATATCCTCGGCCAGCTCGAACTCGAACTCGACGACTGTGACAACGCCATTGCCGGGCGCGAAGTCCTGATGGGGGGGCCGGTGAGCCAGGAACGAGGCTTTGTCCTGCATCGGCCGGGGCAGGAATGGGATGCCACTGTGCGAATCTCCGATGACATCGGCCTGACTACCTCGCGCGACATACTTGAGGCCATGGCCGATGGCAGCGGTCCCAGCGAGGCACTGGTTGCACTCGGTTATGCCGGCTGGACCGCCGGTCAGCTGGATGCCGAGATGGCCGCCAATGCCTGGTTGAGTGTGCCGGCCACGCCGGAAATCGTCTTCGATACGCCCTACCAGGAACGCTGGCACCGGGCTGCGCGACTGGTCGGCGTCGATATCGACCAGCTTGGCAACGCCGCCGGCCACGCATGAGTAAAGACCAGTCGCTGCCACGTGGCACGCTGCTGGGTTTCGATTTCGGGCAACGCCGTATCGGTGTCGCTACAGGCGAGATCGATCCTGCCACGGCAGCGCCGCTGGCGACCGTAGCCTGTCACCAAAACACCCCGGACTGGGCGGCAATCGACAAGCTGATTGCAGAATGGCGACCTGTGCGCCTGCTGGTCGGACTCCCTCACCGTGCCGATGGCACCGAAGGCTCGATGGCCCCGCAATGTCGCGAGTTTGCCACGGCCCTGGGCCGGCGCAGTGGGATTGCGGTCGAACTCGTCGATGAAAGCCTGTCCAGCCGCAGCGCTGCGGCGGAGTTGCGTGAGCATCGACGCAGCGGCAGGATGCAGCGTCGGGTCCGTCGTGGTGATACCGATCGGATTGCCGCGCGACTGATAGTCGAGACCTGGCTGGCCAACAGGACATCCTGCCAATGAATGACAAACGAACACATCGCAATACGATCTTTGTCGAAGAGGCAGAAGTTCTGCAGCAGCAGGTTTTCGATGGTCAGCAATTCATTTTGCGGGTACACGCACCGCAATGCGCGGCACGTGCGCAGCCCGGCACTTTTGCCCACCTGACCTGTGACCCGGCGGTCCCGATGCGACGACCGCTGTCGATCATGCGCGCCAATGCCAGCGAGGGCTGGATCGAGTTCCTGTACAAGATTGTCGGTGACGGTTTGCGTCACCTGGCGAGCCGCCGTCCCGGCGATACGCTCAGCGTGATGGGGCCGATCGGCCAGCCATTCCGGGCCAGTTCGCAACGCCCGCGACCGGTACTGATTGGCGGCGGCGTTGGTATACCACCGATGGTCTTTTTCTCGGAATGGCTGCATCGCGATGACGATCACGACTGGCAACCGATGGTATTCATGGGCTCTGAGTTACCTTTCCCATTCACGGTCAAACCATCGACGATAGTCGTGCCGGGGATTCCCGATGGTGTCATCGGCTGTATGCCTTTACTCGATGACTGGGGTATCCCGAGTCGTCTTGCCAGCCTGTCCGGCTTTGCCGGCTGCTATGACGGTTTTGTCACCACGCTGGCTGATCACTGGCTAATGTCATTACCGCGGGAGACGCTGGGAGAAATCGAGTTATTTGCCTGCGGTCCGACACCGATGTTGCGTGCTGCCGCCGCGTTGGCGAAAAAACACGAGTTACCGTGCCAGGTCTCGCTCGAAGAATTCATGGCGTGCGCCGTGGGTGGCTGTGCCGGCTGTGTAGTCGAGGTGCGCACCGCCGACGGTCCGGCAATGAAACGGGTGTGCGTGGATGGCCCCGTGTTTGATGCCTACTCGGTGTTCTGAGATCGCTTACCGCGATTAGCCAAAGTTGATCTTGGCCTCGAGATTGGCGCGCGAATCGGCATTGACCAACGCTGTTTCCATGTCGATGCGACCGTCACGGTAAAGATGATAGAGCGAATCGTCAAAGGTCTGCATACCCGGTTCAGAGCTGTCGTGATGAGCCTCTTTTACGCCCGCGATATCGCCCACTTTCACAAGCTCCGAGATATGCGGCGTATTGATCAGCACTTCCACCGCTGCCGCCCGTGATTCGGAACTGGTACGCACCAGCCTTTGCGAAATAATTGCCCGCAGGTACTGCGACAAATCCATCAGGATCTGGGCATGCTGGTCCTGCGGAAACATATTGATAATGCGGTCGAGTGTTTCCGCCGTGTTATTGGCGTGTAACGTCGATATACAGAGGTGACCGGTCCCTGCCAGCGCGATAGCAGCTTCCATCGTCTCGCGATCGCGTATCTCACCGACGAGGATGACATCGGGCGCCTCGCGCATGGCGCTCTTCAGTGCCCGCGCATAAGACAGGGTATCGACCCCGACCTCGCGCTGGTTAATGATTGAACGCTTGTTGGGATGCAGGAACTCGATTGGATCTTCGATAGTCAGGATGTGATTGGCCGCATTCTCGTTGCGATAGTTGATCATGCCGGCCAACGTCGTCGACTTACCCGAGCCGGTGGCACCGACCATCAGGATCAGGCCACGGCGGCGCATCGCAAGATCCTTGAGTACCGGGGGCACGCCCAGCTCATCCAGCCGGGGCAACTCACCGGTGATGTAGCGCATGACCATGGCCGGATTGCCACGCTGATGGAATACGTTCACGCGAAACCGACCCAGGCCCGGCTCTGAAATGGCGAAATCGATCTCTAACTCTTCGGCAAACTGCTGCGCCTGATAATCAGTCATCAGCGCCAGCGCCGATTGCTTGATCATTTTAGGCGTCAATTCATTCTGATTGACGGGAACGATATTGCCCTGGGACTTGATCATGACCGGGGCGTAGGGCGTAAAAAACAGGTCCGAGGCCTGCTTTTCCACCATCAGCTTGAATAAGGGCTTGGTGTTCACCAGAGATTAACCGTCAGGTGGCTCGTGATCGATGATGCGTAACGACTGCCCACCCTCGTCGCTCGCCTCGAACTCGCGCTTGCTTTCGAGCTTGATACGCAGCCGCAGCTCGTTCTTCGAGTCAGCATTGCGCAGTGCATCTTCGTAACCGATCCTGCCCTGCTCGTACAGATCGAACAGTGCCTGGTCGAATGTTTTCATGCCAAGCCGGTTCGATTTGGCCATGACTTCTTTGATCTGCGCCACTTCGCCCTTGAAAATAAGGTCGGAAATCAGCGGCGAATTAAGCATGATCTCCATCGCGGCAGCACGGCCATTGCCATCCTGCACCGGTATCAGGCGCTGCGATATCAAGGCCTTGATGTTAAGCGACAGATCCATCAGCAACTGGTCGCGCCGCTCCTCGGGGAAGAAGTTAATGATGCGGTCGAGTGCCTGGTTGGCACTGTTGGCATGCAAAGTGGCAAGACACAGGTGACCGGTCTCGGCAAACTGCACGCCGTACTCCATGGTCTCGTGGTCGCGGATCTCGCCAATCAGGATCACATCGGGTGCCTGGCGCAAAGTGTTCTTCAAAGCCGCATGCCAGGATTCGGTATCGACACCGATCTCACGCTGGGTCACAACACAACCCCGGTGCGGGTGCACATACTCGACCGGATCCTCGATAGTCACAATGTGACCTCTTGAATTCGCATTGCGATGCCCGATCATTGCCGCCAGGGTCGTCGATTTACCAGAACCGGTTCCACCGACAATGATGCACAGGCCTCGCTTGGCCATGACCACATCCTTGAGCACTGGTGGCAGGTTGAGCTTGTCAAACTCGGGAATCTCGGTCTCAATGCGACGCAGAACTGCACCCATATGGCCCTGCTGTACGAAGGCATTTACCCGGAAACGACCGATCGGTTTCGGTGCAATAGCAAAGTTACATTCCTTGGTGGAATCGAATTCCTTGCTTTGCTTGTCGTTCATAATCGAGCGCACCAGTACGGCACTGTGCGCCGGCGCCAGTGGCGTCTGTGACACCGGACGCATCACGCCATCGATCTTCAGTGCCGGCGGGAATCCGGCAGTGATGAACAGGTCCGAGGCTTCGCTGTCTACCATCTTCTGTAGCAGCTCGCGCATGAGCTTTATCGCCTGGTCCCGTTCCATCTATTTCTCTCCGGTAAGCGTCAGAAGTTTTCTTTGTTGGCAGCCTTGTAACGGGCTTCTTCACGCGAAACGGCACCGGCCTTAACCAGGTCCTGCAGGCACTGGTCGAGTGTCTGCATGCCTGACTGCTGCCCGGTCTGGATTGCCGAGTACATCTGGGCAATCTTGTTTTCGCGGATCAGGTTTCGAATGGCCGGTGTGCCGATCATGATTTCATGCGCGGCGACACGTCCACCACCGTTTTTCTTGAGCAATGTTTGTGAAATAACGGCTTTCAGCGATTCCGAAAGCATGGAGCGCACCATGTCTTTTTCGGCCGCCGGGAACACGTCAACAACGCGGTCGATGGTCTTGGCAGCCGAGCTGGTATGCAGGGTGCCGAACACCAGGTGACCGGTTTCTGCAGCAGTCAACGCCAGGCGGATGGTCTCGAGATCACGCATCTCACCCACCAGGACTACGTCGGGATCCTCGCGCAAAGCCGAACGCAGGGCCTCGTTGAAGCCCAGTGTGTCGCGGTGGACTTCGCGCTGGTTGATCAGGCACTTTTTGCTCTCGTGCACGAACTCGATCGGATCCTCGACCGTCAATACGTGATCGGGGCGGGTGTCGTTGATGTAGTCGATCATCGCCGCCAGCGTGGTCGATTTTCCGGATCCGGTGGGACCCGTGACCAGTACAATGCCACGTGCCGTAAGCGAGATCTCCTTGAATATCTTCGGCGCATTGAGGTCTTCCAGCGACAGGATCTTCGATGGAATAGTCCTGAAGACGGCGCCGGCACCGCGGTTGTGATTGAACGCGTTGACGCGAAAACGGGCCAGCCCGGGAATTTCGAATGAAAAGTCAGTCTCCAGGAACTCCTCGAAGTCCTTGCGCTGCTTGTCATTCATGATGTCATACACCATGCCGTGCACTTCTTTGTGCTCCAGCAATGGCATGTTGATACGCTTCATGTCGCCATCGACACGAATCATGGGTGGCATACCTGCCGAAAGGTGCAGGTCAGAAGCCGAGTTCTTGACCCCGAAGGTCAATAGTTGCGAAATGTCAACAGCCATTATTTGCCCCGTCTGGGTTAGGTCAGCAGAAACAAGTATTTGCGTAACCCTGACCCGTTCGCGGCGTAGTATAGCCGAGGGGGGTCAGGGTCAAACATGACGGATGTCACAGTCGCAGTTGGAATAATTCGGGACCGGATCGCCGCCGCCACGGCAAAATCCGGCCGCGAACCGTCCGCCGTGCGGCTGATTGCGGTCTCGAAAACCCATGCGCCCGAGGCCATCCGCCGGGTATTGGCGACGGGGCAAAACGAGTTTGCTGAAAATTATCTACAGGAAGCGGTCGGCAAAATCCAGAGCATGACGGCGGAAAAGGCGATTTGGCACTATATCGGCCGTATCCAGTCGAACAAGACCCGTGATATAGCGTCTCATTTCGACTGGGTGCAGACTGTCGATCGCAGCCGGATCGTCGAGCGACTGGCCGCGGGGCGCCCAAAGGATTTGCCCCCGCTAAACATCTGTCTCCAGCTACGACTGAGCGATGATCCAGATCGGCCCGGCGCCGCCGCCGATCAACTGGTACAGCTGGCTGCGCAGGTCGCCAGCCATGAGCGTCTGCGACTGCGTGGGCTGATGTGTATGCCGCCCCTGGCAAGCGAACCGGGCGCGCTGCGCGAACATTTCACCTTTACCCGCCGCTGTTTCGAGGAGCTGCGCCGTGCCGGGCAGGACATCGACACACTGTCGATGGGGACGACGGGTGATTTCGAACTGGCGATCGAGTGTGGGGCGACCCTGGTTCGCATCGGCACCGCGATCTTTGGCGCCCGGCGCTCATGACGGTGGCCTGCAACCAAGGCGACGGTTTATCCTTGCCATCCCCGTAGCGCCCGCCAGGAAAATATGCAGACACAGAGAATCGCCTTCATCGGTTGCGGCAATATGGCCCGCAGCCTGATCGGTGGACTGATCGCCGACGGTGTCGCACCTGCTGCGATCAGTGCCAGCGATCCCAGCGCAGAACAGCGTCAGGCGCTGCACAATGCCTGTGGCATCGCGGTGCACGCTGACAACCGCGCTACTGTTGCCAACGCCGATGTAGTGGTAGCCGCCGTCAAACCGCAGGTACTGCGCAGTGTAGCGACGCAACTCGGCCCGTTACTGGGACCCGGTACGCTACTCATCTCAATTGCCGCTGGCATCCGGGTCGACGACATGCAGCGCTGGCTTGGCAGCGAGCGCGCCATCGTGCGGGCCATGCCAAATACGCCGGCGTTACTGGGGTCCGGTATTACCGGCCTGTTCGCCAGTTCCACAACCACAAGCGCACAACGCGAGTCTGCCGAATCGATCCTGCGGGCTGTCGGTGCGGTAGTCTGGCTCGATCAGGAATCACAGCTCGATGCGGTCACGGCGGTGTCGGGCAGTGGCCCGGCCTATTTCTTCCTGTTCATGGAAGCCATGGCCACAACGGCGCGCGAGCTGGGCCTGTCCCCGGAGGTGGCCCGGCTGTTGACGGTAGAAACGGCTATCGGCGCCGGCCGCATGGCGCTCGAAACTGACGACGATCTGGCCACTTTGCGGCAACATGTCACTTCGCCCGGCGGCACTACCGCCGCCGCTCTTGCGGTGCTTGATACACCGCAGTTTCGACAACTGGTCAGCGAAGCGCTGCACAGCGCCTGTGCGCGCGCCGGCGAGTTGGCAGCAGAATTCGGAAAGGACTGATATGCAGGCACTCGAATTTGTCGTCCGCACGTTACTGGAGCTCTACACCTACACTTTTGTCCTGCGCTTCCTGCTGCAGTGGGCACGCGCCGACTTTCACAACCCGCTGTCTCAATTCATCATCCAGGTCACCGATCCACTGGTGCGACCGCTGCGCCGGATTATCCCCGGACTGCGAGGACTGGACCTGTCGACAATGCTGGTCGCCTACCTGCTGGTCATCCTGACCTCGACCGTCAGCGTGCTACTGCTGTACAAGGGCCTGCCGACCAATATCACGCTGCTGCTGGTCAAGTCGCTGGTCGACCTCGTGATGATCGTCATCAACATGATGCTGATCGCCATCCTGGTCATGGTGGTGCTGTCCTGGGTTGCGCCCTATCACCCCATCGCCGGTGTGCTGCGGGCCCTGACCGGGCCGGTGCTGCGGCCGGTACAGCGCCTGGTGCCGGCGATTGCCGGACTCGACCTGTCGCCGATGCTCGCAGCCATTGCCCTCGTCGCCGTCAAGATACTGATCGAGAGCAATGTGCCGATGCTCTACAATTCGCTGGTTGTCGGCTGAGTCGCGATCCGCGTTCAATGCGTGGATAAGTTATAGTTAGCGCTTCAGCGCACTGGTTGAGCTTCGGAGGGGTGTCCGCATGAGATTCGTGGTTTTTTCGGCTGTGATCGTGGGTTTGCTGGCAGGCTGTGGCGGTCCCGATCCCGAAGGCGGTGCCCGCCAGGTTGCACCGACGACATCGGAGCGCTCGCGCGACTTTGGGGAATACGTGTTGCATTACAACGCGCTGACCACCGACATGTTGCCGGCCGAGGTTGCCAGCACCTTTAATATATCGCGGAGCAAATCCCGCGCCATGCTCAACATTGTCATGTTGCGCAAGGTTGAGGGCACACTGGGTCAGGCCGTGGAAGGTACGGTCGTTGCACGCACCAGCAATCTGACAGGTCAACTCAAGAACCTGCCGTTACGTCCTGTTGTAGATGGTGATGCTATCTATTACATCGGCGAAATCGGTGTCACCGATGGCGAAGTTTTGATCTTCGATATCGAGGCAAAACCGGAGGGGTCAGAAACACCGATGCAGGTCAAGTTCCAACAGCAGTTTTTCACCAGGTAAACGCGCTTGCGTGTGACCCTGTCTAATTTGGAAAAACGGCTTACCTAATCCGCAATCTTGTGCTATTTTCCCTCGCGACCTGCAGTTTTTAGGCAGTTTTTAGCGATAGAAACCGATTTTCCAGGAGAACGTTAATGGCTACACGTAGCACTAAGAAGCCCGCGGGCAAGCCCCCGACAAAAAGCGAGATCATGCGTAAGATCTCAGAGGATACCGATCTGACCCGGAAGGATGTCAGCGCGGTGTTCGACAGCCTGCAGGCTCAGATCAAGAAAAATCTCGGTCGTCGCGGACCGGGTGTGTTTTCAATCCCTGGTCTGATGAAGATCAAGGTCGTGCGTAAGCCGGCCACGAAAGCACGCAAGGGTATCAACCCGTTCACTGGCGAAGAGACCATTTTCAAAGCCAAGCCAGCGCGCAATGTCGTTAAGGTCACGGCTCTGAAAGGCCTGAAAGACATGGTCTGACGCTGTTACGGCAGCCAGATTGATTAAAACCGGAGCCATTGGCTCCGGTTTTTTTATGCGTCACCAGTATCGAGTTCACCCAGCACCCGATGCTTGAGTCGCATCAGGTCGGAGTGCGGCAGATACAGTAATTCCGAAATTTTGCGAACCAGGTAATCCTCGTGTTTATCGAGCTCGGCGTCGGCCAGCGCAACCCGCCACAGCATTTCGACGATTCGTTGTTTCTCACTGACATCGAGATTGTTGTGCAGCAGGCTGGTGAATTCATGTAGCGACACCGACGCATCGGCCTCGTCGGCGGCCCGGGTCAGTAATGCACCGGCCTCCTCCACTTCCAGGCTGAAATGCCGCTGCAGCACCCGGCTGATCTCATCGCGCTCAGTTTCGTTTTCACTGAAATCTGCGCGCGACATCTCGACCAGCAGCGCTGCGGTAGCAATTCGCAGGCGTTGCTCGTCGCTAAGCTCGTCGCCAGTCTCAGTGGTCGCAGGCGTCAGCAACGCCTTGAGCTTAGCCAGCATTGTTACTGCGCTCGCCCAGGTGGCGGCCAATCAGGCCGTGGAGAATCTCACGCAACTGGCGCAGGCGGCCATGGAAAAAGTGATCGACGCCGTCCAGCACGACCAGTTCCGGACCGGGCTCCAGAGCGTTAACCCAGTCGACCACGGCCGCTGCGTCAACCAGCTCGTCCTGGTCACCCTGGACTATGATCCACGGGCATTGCGGCTGCGATTGCGACTCGACATCGAAACGCTGTACCGGTATCGCCACGCTGACCAGCCCATCAGGCAGCCGCACTGCGGTCGAGCGCAACGCGACAAAGGCACCAAAGGAAAAGCCAGCCATCCATAACGGCAGGCCTGGCCACTCGCTCTCGGCCCACGACCGTATCGCCAGCGCATCTTCGGTCTCGCCTACGGCCTCATCATAGGTACCGGCGCTGTCACCGACACCGCGAAAGTTGAAACGGACGGCGACAAATCCCAGGTCGTTGAACACCCGCGCCAGCGTATGCGCAACCTTGTTAGTCATAGTGCCCTGGTACAGCGGGTGCGGATGGCAGATGACCGCGATACCCACCGGATTCTCCGGTGCTTCGACCAGCGTCTGCAAAGCACCGGCCGGTCCTGCGACCACCGTTTGCCGGGCCTGCGGACGTTTCATGCGGGCGACGGCTCCGGTTGCTCGCCGTCGCTGACCGGCTCGCTCTTGGTCACCGGACGCTCCGGGGCGTAGTACAGGATGGTGTCACCCTGGGCTGGCTCGACCTGCTCTTGCGCGGCAATGAAGCGTACACGGCCATCGGCGCGGATTAGCATAATCGGCAGTGCCTCCTGCGGTGCGTCGCGCAGGAAATCGCTGTACTTGTAGTTTTCAGTGATACGGGTGCGATAGAACTTCCAGCCACGCACATGGCGACGCCACAAGCGCTCGAACAAGGCGTCGTTGTCGAACGCCTGTTGACCGCGCAACGGTCGCGACACGGCACGTGGATCTTCTTCGCTGCTGTCACCCATTGGCAACTGGTACACACCACGGCGACCGACGTCGTGCGCCAGTGCAGTACAAACCAGCGCGTTGTAGGCATCGTTACTGGTGGCGGCCAGGACCGTGCCTATATGACTGATCTCGACCGATTCCTCTGCAAATTCCGACAGTATCTCGCCATAGAACGTAGGTACGCCGGCCAGTCGTGCCGGGCGCAGGTTGTGCCATGAACTGTCGGCCAGCAACACCCCGAGTCCGATCTCCTCGAGCTTCGAGGCCAGCGCGATACTCCACGGCGAGGCGCCAACGATGAGCACTTTCTCCTTATCGCCAGTGGTCAGGTCGAGCTTGCGCGCCAGCCAGCGGATACTGAGACCGTGGAAAAACACCGTCGCGAATATGACAGCGAACACCAGTGGCAACAGCGAATCGGCATCCCGCGCGAGCGCCAGCGCCATTTCCCTTTTTTCGGGCGAAGTCGCCTGCTCCGCCGCCTGGCGAGCGCGCTCGGCCAGAGCCGGTCCCATCACACCAGCGGTAGCGGCAGCGACGATACCGCGGGGCGCAATCCACGACAGCAGCAGCCTGTCGCGTATATCCATGCCTGCGCGGACCGTCGCCAGCATAATCGTGGCCGGCCGCGTGATCAGCAGTACAGCGGCCACCAGGGCGGCGCCACGCCAGTCGATGCGGCCGAGTACTTCACGCTCCAGGTCTGCGGTCAGGATTACGAACACCACGGCCACGAGCATGACGGTGATGTACTCCTTGAAGCGCTTCATATCCTGGATACCGGCAAGCCGCATATTGCCGACGACGATACCCATGATCGTGACTGCGAGCAGACCGGCTTCGCTTTGCAAGGCATTCGACAGCACGTATACGACCAGGACCAGCCCCAGCATGACCGGTGACTTCAGGTACTCGGGCACCATGCCATTCTGGAACGCCTTGCCGGTGAGCCAGCCGCCGACTCCGCCCAGCAGCCCGCCCGACAACAGGGCCCAGCCGATACCGCGCGCGACCCCGTCCCATTGCAGGTCTTCGAGGGCAATAAATTGCAGTGAGATGAACTGGAATACCAGAACGGCGAGCAACGCACCGATTGGATCGTTGACAATGCCTTCCCACTTGAAATAGGAGGCGGTGCGGCGGTTAAGACGCGCCTGGCGCAACATGGGCATGATCACAGTCGGCCCGGTAACCACCATAATCGCGCCGAAGACCAGCGATATAGACCAGTCGAGGCCGCCGATGTAGTGGGCCGCGGTACTGGAGAATATCCAGGCCAGCGGGGCCCCGGCATAGACCAGGCGACGGACGCCACTGGCGGCGACCTTGAGCTCATGCAGGTGCAGATTGAGGCCACCCTCAAACAGGATGATGGCAACACAGAGGCTGATGACAGCCGGTATCCGGTGACCGAGGTCTTCCGACGGGTCGACGACGCCAAATACCGGACCCGCCAGCAACCCGGCTACTGCCAGCAGAATGATTGCCGGCAAGTGGGTACGCCAGGAGAGCCACTGTGCACCGACGCCCAGCGCGACGATGGTCACGATCGTAACCGTCAGATGATGTTCCAAGGATCACCCCTACAATTCGCAGAGCGCTACGGTAACAGCCACCACGTTATGCAACAATAGCCGTCAGTTGCTACCTCGCGCGCTGACTTTACAATGAAATCAACGGACAACGCGGGACCGTATACCGAAATTGAGCCCCCTGACCCTTAACCGCATCACGATTTTTGGCACCGGGACAATCGCCCTGGTCGTTTTTGGCGCCCTTTGTATTCGCCACACGGTCCCCGCGATCGAGGCAGACCTGACACTCAAAGCAGAGAAAGCGTTGCGTGGCGCCCGTCTTGGCTGGGCCGAAGTGGAGCTTGACGGTCGTGACATGACGCTGCGCGGCATTGCGCCAGACGGCGCGGCCATCGGTCGCGCCATGGAAATAGCTGACGTTTATGGCGTTCGCCGCGTCAGCAGCAGGCTGTCGACGATTGATGACTATGTCAGTGCCGACCTGCCACCGCCCGGTAGCGCAGCGCCGCCCAGCCAGCCCGAACCGGCACCGGTCCGCTACCGCACCCGCTTCAGCGTCAATGAAGATGGACTCGTCATTGCCGGTAGCGCACCCGATGACGACTCAAGGCGACGGGTGGTACGCGCAGCGCAGGACCTGTTCGGTGTAGTCGCGGTCGAAGCCAGGCTGGTTGTCGATGCCAACGGCGCTCCAGCCGATTGGGAAACCGCCGCGATGACAGCCCTCGGTATCGCCGATCGGCTTGCTATCGGCGAAGTCGCACTGACCGGACCGACGCTCAGTGTGACCGGTCTGACCGGCAGCGATGCGGCCGAGGCAGCCATCGCGGACTTGCTGGCGACGGAATTGCCACCTGGTTTCACCTCGACCAGCGAAACCGGATCACGTAGCGAACTGGAGTCTGTGCTGCGCACCGCCCCTGAGCTGGCTGCACGCTTGCGCCGCCAGGACCAGCAGCGCCCCGACGGCGCCATACGCAGCGTCAGCAGTCTGGAACGGGGCCAGTGCGAAGCCCGCTTCCGCGATGTACTCGACCAACGCAGGGTACTGTTCAGCACAGCCAGCGCTGACCTGACTACCGATAGCGAGCGACTGCTGGATGAACTGGCCGATGTATTGCGTTTGTGTCCGCGTGCGCGAATTACGATAGAAGGTCATACTGACGACCAGGGCTTGCTGGAAAACAACCTGGCCCTGAGTCAGCGTCGCGCCGAGGCGGTTATGCAATACCTGGTCGCGCGGGGTATCAGCCTCAGTCGACTCAGCGCCCGCGGATATGGGGAGGAACGACCGTTGGTCGAAAACCGCACTGCAGACGACCGTGCCATAAACCGGCGCATTGAGTTCCTGTTCGAGCCGGCTGGCTGATGCTTTATCTCATTCAGCAAATCGTCCTGTGCCTGGTGCTGACCGCACTAATTGGTATCGCCGTCGGATGGTTACTGCGCGGTGTTGGCACGTCGCGCCAAACTGACCTGGTCGAAGCGCGCTGGCGCGCCAAGCTGGCGCAGGTAGAAGAGAACCAGTCCGCATCAATCGACCAACTGACCCCGACACCCGGTCCCGCTGCAGAAGCGGAACTGGACGAGTTGAGAAAGCGCCTCGAAGTAAGCGAGCGGGAACTGGCGACACTGCGCACAGCGCAGGCTGTTCGTAAACATACCGATGAACCCGGTAGTGCCGTGCATCAGGATCTCAAGGAAACGAGAATCATATGCCAGCAATTACAGGGGCAGCTGGCACAGCAAAAGAGTGACCAGGCACAGATTGAGAAACGGCTGGAGCAAGCTATCGGTCAACGCCAGGAACTGGTTGAACGGCTGCGCGACCTCGAGACACGCAATGCAGAGGTGAACCAGGATCGCCAGCATGCGCTCGATACCGTGACCGAATTGCAAAAGGAAATCCGGTCGCTGCGCAGTAGCGCGGTCGCGGCGGCGAAACCTGCCGCAGCGCCGCCCACGCCCGAGACTGACCCGGGCTCTACGCTCGGGGAGACCGCTCGCGCCGACGCCACGGGGGCAGCCGCAGCGATCGAGGCGGCGACGGCACGACAGCAGCGCCTGCCGATTGGCGGCGAGACAACGCCACGGAAGATTTATGAGCCGGACTGGCGCCTGTCGGCCCCCGACGGAGAGCCGGACAAGTTGCAATCGATCTATGGCATCGGTCCGAAGATTGAGCAACAACTAAATCAACTGGGCGTATTTCATTTTCGCCAGATTGCCGCCTTTACCACCACTGACGTCGCCTGGGTGGAAATGCACCTGCGCAGTTTCCCGGGACGGATCCTGCGTGATCGCTGGGTCGAGCAGGCACGCACGCTGGAATCGCGGCAACGTTGAAGCAGCCATGATGCGTTTGCGGCTGCCCGCGCTCGTCGATGACCGGTGGCTGCCGGTTGAGACAGCCTTGTGTCAGCCTGACTCGAACTGCCATACCCGACCCGGCGCCAACCGCAATCCGGGGGTGTACTGGGACGATGTCCCCGACAACGCCGCTTCGCTGGTCTTACTGTGTCTCGATCGCGATGCTCCGTCGAGGCGCGACCAGCTAAACAGGGAAGGCAGACTGGTGCCAGCGAGCCTGCCACGCATCGATTTCTACCACTGGGTCGTTATCGATCTGGCACCACAATGCAACGGCATTGCGCCTGGCAGCTGTAGCGACGGCATTGTTGTTGGTGGCAAGACCCGGCCCGCAGGGCCACCGGGAAGTCGCCAGGGTCGCAATGATTACAGCAAGTGGTTCAGCAACGACAGTGACATGGCCGGTACCTACCGCGGCTACGACGGACCCTGCCCCCCGTGGAATGACACGCGGTTACACCGTTATCTGTTTCGCCTGCTGGCGCTGGATGTCGCCACATTGCCTGTCGGCGACGATTTCGATGGTCGTGAGGCGGTCGCAGCCTGCAGCGGTCGCATCCTGGCCACAGCAGAGCGAACCGCGCTCTATACGCTTAATCGGGCTCTCGGTCCTGACCAGAATCGATAGGCGGCGGTGGTAGTGTCAGGCTTTCGGGTCGGCGAAAGCGCGATGGCTCCTCACCGAGCAATTCTGCTGCTTCCTCTGGCGTCAGGTATTCGATCTGAAATGCTTGGGGTCCGCTTGCGACAGCTGGCTCGCGATAGAAAAAATGCAGCCCGATAGCCAGCATGGCGACGACACCGACGGTCGCCGCGAGCAGCGAAACAAAAAAACGAATCGACCTGGGGCGAGTCACGGCATCTTGTAGACGGAACCGTCCTTCATGACAAACACAATATCCTGTAGCAACTCGATATCCTCGAGTGGGTCACCGGTCACCGCGACCAGGTCGGCAATCTTGCCGGACTCGATACTACCGAGTTCATCCGCCATGCCCAGCAACTCCGCTGCGGTCATTGTTGCAGACCTTATTGCCTCCATCGGTGGCATACCGGCCTCGACCATGAGCTGGAATTCGCGCGCGTTATCGCCATGCGCCGACACACCACTGTCGGTGCCAAAGGCGATGCGCACACCAGCGCGGTAGGCGCGTGCGAAGGTATCCTGAATCTGCGGTCCAATTGCTGCGGCCTTGGGGCGCACCAGGTCGGGGAAGAAGCCGGGTATTTCTGCCTTCCCGGCAACCCACTCCCCTGCCGAAATGGTTGGCACGTAGTAAGTCCCCATGCGTTTCATCAGTCGCATGGCTTCTTCGTCCATGAAAGTACCGTGCTCGATCGAGCGGACACCGGCACGGATCGCCCGTTTCATACCATCGGCACCATGCGCGTGAGCGGCGACGTGGAAATCGTAATCGCTGGCGGCTGCGACGATTGCCTTGATCTCTTCCTCGGTGAACTGCGGATTCTGTCCGTTGCGTGCAACGCTGAGCACGCCGCCGGTTGCGGTAATCTTGATGAGATCGGCCCCGTCCTTGTAACGCTGACGTACGGCCTGGTAGGCATCCGCGGTTCCGTTGATCACACCTTGCTTCGGCCCCGGGTCGCCCTGCAGATCGGCGCGATAACTGTTGGTCGGATCGGCATGACCGCCGGTGGTGCCGATGCCCTTGGTGGCCGCGTAAATTCTCGGGCCGTCCGCGTAGCCCTCCTCGATGGCACGGCGCAAGGCCACGGTGACGTTACCGCGATCCCCGAGGTCCCGTACGGTCGTAAAACCCGCCAGCAGTGTGCGCTCGGCTGCGGCGCTGGCGCGCAGCGCAAAGTCGGCCGGGTTCAGGGTGAAGCGTTCGATATAGGCGGAGCGACTGAACTGCGAGGTGAAATGCACGTGCATGTCCATCAACCCGGGTAACACGGTCATCTCACGCAGGTCGATTAGTTCATCGCCCGCCTGCAGCTCGCTATGGCCCTTCTCGACCGCGACAATGAGGCCATCCGCAATCACGATGGTAGTGGCATCGCGAGTCCCGATAACCGGGTCCACCATGGCGCCTGCATGGATCACCACCCGGTCGGCGGCTACGGCTGTCGTTGCCAGCCAGGTCAGCAGCAACGTCACCAGTAGCCGGCTCATTTGTCTTCCTCGCCGTCGAAACGCAATGCTGCCGAGTTGATGCAGTAGCGTTGCCCGGTCGGCTGCGGCCCATCGGGAAACAGGTGGCCAAGGTGGGCGTCACAATTGGCGCAACGTACTTCGGTTCGTTGCATCCCGTGGCTGTCATCGGCCACCAGGCGGACCGACTTGTCACCACCGGCTTCGTAGAAGCTGGGCCACCCCGATCCTGAGTCATACTTGGCGTCCGAGTTAAACAAGCCGGCATCGCAGCAGACACAGCGATAGATGCCGTCACCGCTGTGGTAGACGTAATCACCACTAAATGCGGGTTCGGTCGCGCCCTCGCGGGTCACCGCGTACTGTAACGAGCTGAGGCGCTCGCCATCGTCGTTTTTCGATTTAGCCATCCGCCAAGGATACGGCGGCCTTGTCGTCGGCGCCAGCGGCAGGGGATCAGGTGGTTGCCAGCGCCGACAGCCCCATGTAGCTGGCAAATGGAATCGGCGCGGCGCCGATTTTCCATTGATCGAGCCGACACTGACGACGTGCAGTCTCAAACAGATCGAGCAGTTCGGTCTTGTCCCGTACCTCGAGCAGCAGGGCAATCGTTGCGAAAAATGACTTCGACTGGGCACGGAAGAACAGATCGAAGCCGCGCTGTTCATAAGGCTCGGCATAAACGACGGTTCGCGGGAACCAGTGAGTCAGAGCCTGCGGTCGATGTAACAAGCCATAAATACAGAGTATGAAATCGGCCTGCATGATGTCGTCAAAGTTGACGAATGGCAGGTCCGCGCGATTGCGGAGTTCATCCGCGGACAGTGACAAGCGCTTTTTCCCAATGCGTCGCGCACGAAACTCATCGAGGCATTTAATGTAGGCGTCAAACTCGCGGTAGTCACAGGTCGCGGTTCCTGTCGGTGTGGGATAGCTATACTCCGCCCGTATAAAAGCCGCCGCCTCTTCGAATCTCTGCTGCCGAATCAGGTAGGCGATCGTGTACAAGAATAACTCGCGCACGAAAAAGCGGTAGTGATCACACCACAGGTGATTGAAATGGATGATGTCGCGCGGCGCCCGCTTGAGTGCGATTGTCTGCCCGATGAACTGCTGCAGCATGTCCAGGAAGGGCCCTGGCTTATCCAACTCGCAAATAACGCGTAATATCTCGACAAAGTGATCGCGGCACAGCTTCATATCGGCCAGCGCGGCCAGCACCCTGACATCGAGCAACGTCGCATCCGGTCGGTCAATCCTGAAGTCAGTCAGCCGATTCCCGAGCACCTGCAGGAACTGCCGTAACGCGTGCTCACCGTTGTCCTGGCTATTCTCAATAGCATTCTTCGCGATCGAGAAGCGCGTCTCGAGCTGCGTATAGGAATCTGCGCTGTTACTGGTTGTCGAGTCGTCGACGATCATCGTCATACCCCTGATGCGGCCACGACAATGGGTCGGGCCGCCACTTCAGGGCAGACTAGCAGGGGATGAGCGGCGCGAATGTGCGCCAGATCACGATCGGGTGGCATCGCCGATAGTCAGAATCGCGGTTAAAGCGGCGGTCGGAGAAGACATCCGGCTGTGCAGTTTGCGCAGTGTAAGCCCGAAGCCCACCGCCCCCAATCTTGCGAGCTGGCTTTGTGAGCACCGGCCTTTCGAGGCGTCGTGCGCGGCGAATGAAGCAGGACGCCCGAATAAGACGCGCCCGATTCCGTCAGGCCATGGATGGCCTGACGGATTTAGCCGCGAAAGGCCGGTGCTCACAAAGCCAGCCCCACAACGGAACATCACCGAACCACGCCACCTCGTTGACCTTCGTCAGGTCCCGACGGCCCTATTCGCCGCAGGCAGCCGCGGCGGCGCTATCGATCGAGTGCTTGCTGCCCGACAATGTACCGGAGCCGGTCGGCCCCTCGAAGGCAAAGGTGCCGTCGGTATGCTGAGTGACCTTGAGTTGCGCGCCGTTGTCGCATTCGCCGTAAAACTCTGTCGCGCCATTCTTGCCTGGATAGCTGTACTTGATGCTATAGGCGTGAGTAACACCCGCAAGTGATAGCAGTGTCACCAGCAATACGATTCTCTCCATGCGTCCCGTGCTCCAGTATTAAACCGGACCTGAGTCTAACCGGAGAAAAGCACGCAAAAAAGGGGTCTTTACAATCCTTGCCGATTCGACTTCACGAACTGGCTGTTGCTGCTGCGGCTGCTGCAGGTGCACCACGTGTCCACAATCGCTTGCCGTACTTCCAGTAGCCACGAACATTGTTAAGGCGGACATCGGTACCGGGTTCGACCGGCATGATTTCACCTTTGAGCAACTTCGACATGTAGGGCGCAAGAACGGCACCGCCACCACCGGTAATCATCACCCGGTCCATGTCCCAGTCATTCGCCCATAGTCGATTGGCATCGGTTGCAATCGTGCTGGCCAGCTGCGAAAAGGCCTGTTCTTTAACCAGCTTGAGATCGTAGCGCTTGCCGTGAATCTTGATTGAGCCGCGATCGACCGCATCGTAAAGACGATACAGCTCGACATTGACACCACTCGACTCCTGCAGCTTGGCGGCGATCGCCGTATAGGCCCGCGAAATGCCGGTATCGGTGGTTTTACTGCCTCGCTCCGAGTAGCGGGTTCGGTCGGCGATAGTGTAATCCGTAGTGCGGAAGCCGACATCGATTACGCCAATCTTTTCACGCAAAAAGCGACGGTCACGTACTTCGCCGAGGTCGCTGAGCATCAGGTTCATGACCGTGCCGAAGGGCTGCGGCACCACTTTCACATCGGAAATCCTGACCACAGTGTCAGTACGCTGGCCATCCTTGTCGATCGAGACCAGCGGGTGCTGGCCCTTGAGTATGTTGACCAGTTCGGTGCGGTGACGACGGTAGTGACTGATCGGCAGCCCGGCGACCAGTTTCACCGGCTCCTGGCGGGCCACCAGCGTCGACAGCGGTGTTAGCGCCAGAACCTTGGTGAAATCGGCGACGAACTGACTCTGGTCCAGCGTGAAGAAGCGCTCCACACTTTGCCGTTCGGCGAGCTCACCGACGAAATAGGCATTGTCATCGATTTCGACGTGCAAATAGTCTTCTTCGTCAGGGTCGCTAAGCAGCTGCTCGCGGAATTGCAGCTCCGCCGCTTCGCCGTAGACGGACTTGAATACCAGGAACCGCTGGCCGTCGGTGCACTTGGTATAACCGAAACCGATGTCCAGACCTATAACTTCCATTCAGTTTTCCCGTTGACTTGGCGCAAAAACGACGCTGTATATCATGCCACCATCGGACGGTCAAAACAGGTCGAGACTGTGTACAGATGATACGGGGCCTGTCTGGGAGACCGTCGGCTGCCCGCGCCCGATCATGGCACAGTGCACGAGTCGGCGATACAGCGCCCGGGGACAGTGTGGATCAGGTGTTGTTGTGTTGTCCGGCCGTGGTGAGCGCGACAGCCAGCCCCGTCAGAACCAGTAATGGCACCAGGGCGGACGGGCGTCCCAGCCACAAGACCATGACAGTTCCGAGCAGCGCGCTGGCCAGGACTACGAGCAACGCCGGGCTGGCTGCGCTAAACAGCAATCCGCTCACATCGTCTACGTCGTCAAGGAATCTGGCCAGTCTGTCCATTGTGCCCGGGTCCATAAAGGGTTCGGCAAATCCTAGGCAAGATAGGGCAGCGCGGCTGTGACTCAGGTCTCAGGCGGAGTTTGCTCTTTTTTCTTTGCAGCAGCAGCGGCCAGAGCCAGCGCGATCCATTGGTTACGATCGATAACCGGCGGTGTCTGGTCGGCCGGCCGGCCGGCAGGCTTTTTCTTCTTACTCATCGACGCCGATGCTAGCCGACCACAGCACCTTTATCCATGTCACCGGTCACATCGCTGCAACCTGTGCTGCCTCCCAGCCCAGCATCGCCCGCTTGCGATCGATGCCCCACCGATAACCTCCAAAGCCCCCGGTGCTGCGGATAACCCGGTGGCATGGTATTAGCCAGGCTACATGATTGGCCCCGACTGCCGAACCGATCGCACGGGCGCTGCCGGGTGCACCTGCCAGCGTTGCCAGTTGACCATAACTGCAGACCGTCCCGGCGGGAATTCGCAAAAGCGCTTCCCAGACCCGCACCTGGAAATTAGTACCACTAACGAGAATCGAAATCGGCTGTGACGGTGACAGTTCGGCAACTTCTGCCGCTATCGTCGCCGTTTCGGATTTGCTGTTACGGAAAACCGCTGTTGGCCACTTGCCACGCAGTCGCTCCAGTTCAGCGGCTGTTTCTCCGTGCTCACAAAACGCGAGACCGCAAATTCCGCGCGCGGTCTGCGCCACCAGCATATTGCCGAACGGGCTGTCATGACAGCCATAGGCTATTTCAATACCGGCACCCCCACGACGCACTTCGCCGGGGGTCATGGCTTCGATCTTGATAAAATGGTCATGCAATCGCGACGGACCCGACAATCCTGTCGCCAGCGACGCCTCCAGCACGCTGGCAGACTTCTGTAGCGCCTGGCGGGCGTAGTTCACTGTCATAAACTCAAGAAACCGCTTGGGACCGACACCGGCCCAGCGACGGAACAAGCGTCTGCAGTGGGCTACGCTGACTTCCGCGGCTGCGGCAATCGATTCAAGTTGCGGCTGCTCGGTTACGTTGTGGTCGATGTAGCGTATGGCCGCTGCAATTCGCTCGTAGTCACTGCTCACTGCTGCTCACCCTTAATCCCGATCCGGACCAGCAGACTAAAGGCTAATCGTTATGGCAACCACCCGATTTCGAGCAGCTATTGTCACATTGATTTGTCGGCATTCTTTACACGCCGCACAATTCTGATTTTCCAGTCTTTACATAAACTTACGCGCACCGCGCGTAGAGCCTTGATTCAGTTCGGCACGGCCGTTTCTGGCACAGAACATGCTTTAAGCCGTATGAGCGCAAACAAGACTCCAACAAGAGAGTCGCTGCGCACAGATAAATGGATCAACAGCGAGGACGTATCAAAAACACAATGTGTCAGCCAACGCTACAGCCAGTAGTCGCGACATGCACTCGCCGCGATCCGCAGATTGCCCCAGGACGAAACAAAGAAACAAGAACTGAGAACCGCTTTTTCAACGAAGA
>JABDKV010000011.1 GCA_013002045.1 Gammaproteobacteria bacterium | reverse complement strand
GTATCCGGTTCAACTGTAGTTTCGAGATCGCGGTAATCATGTCCTTGTTTAGCGGGTAATAAGGGATGGCAACGATCCGGCCCAGTAGTGCCGGTGGGAACTCCTTGAGCAGCGGTTCCTTCAGCGCTTTGGAAATGCCTTCAGCATCCGGCATCAGTTCCGGGTCCTGGCACATGCTCATGATGAGGTCTGTTCCTGCGTTGGTCGTCAGCACGATCAGGGTATTCTTGAAATCGATCAGGCGACCTTCTCCATCTTCCATCAGGCCTTTATCGAATACCTGGAAGAAGATTTCGTGAACGTCGCTGTGCGCCTTCTCGACCTCATCGAGTAACACCACGCTGTAGGGTTTGCGACGCACGGCTTCGGTCAAGATTCCACCTTCGCCGTAACCGACGTATCCCGGTGGCGCACCCTTCAAAGTAGATACTGTGTGCGACTCCTGGAATTCACTCATGTTGATCGTAATGATGTTTTGTTCGCCGCCGTAAAGGGTTTCAGCCAGGGCTAAAGCCGTCTCGGTTTTGCCGACACCTGATGGCCCAGCCAACATGAATACACCAATGGGCTTATTAGGATTGTCCAGCCGTGCACGTGACGTCTGGATGCGACGTGCAATCATCTCCATTGCGTGATCCTGTCCGACCACGCG
The DNA here is from genome assembly GCA_013002045.1 of Gammaproteobacteria bacterium. Classification (GTDB taxonomy): domain Bacteria; phylum Pseudomonadota; class Gammaproteobacteria; order Steroidobacterales; family JABDKV01; genus JABDKV01. Next base: position 16,738 of record JABDKV010000011.1, on the reverse strand, counting down.
CTGGCGGAGTATTTCGGGCAGGCTAAGAATCGTCTCAATCTCGTTCTTGACCATGCGACCGACAGGGATTCCGGTCCAGTCTGCGACCACTGCGGCCACGGCTTGCGAATCGACACTGGGCAGAATCAGCGGACGTTCCCCCTGAATTTCGGCCAGCTCATCCTGCAGCTTCGCCAGTTGCTCCAGCAGCTCGGCGCGTTCCGACTCGGTGAGTTCGTCGCTCGCCTCGACGGCCGGTGCTTCCGATCCGTCTTCTTCAGCTGTGGCCTCAGCGGCAGCCTCTTCCAACTCGCTGCCTGTGCCTTCGACGGGCTGACCCTCACCGCGTAGCTTGCCGCGCAACGACAATATCTGGTCAACCAGGCCCTTCTCCTTTTCCCAGTCTGCTTCGAGGGCGCTTAGCCGCTCACGTTCCTGGGAAAGCAACTCGCTGGCATGGGTTTCGCGCTCGGTCGTGTCATAGCCAACCGCTGATTCCCGCCCGATGATTTCAAGCTCATTCTCCAGCGCTTCGATCCGCCGGCGGCTGTCCTCTACCTCAGCCGGTACCGAGTGTTGGGAAATGGCAACGCGCGCGCAGGCGGTATCCAGCAAACTGACCGATTTGTCAGGCAATTGTCGCGCGGGGATGTAACGATGTGACAACTTGACCGAGGCTTCGAGCGCTTCGTCCAGTATCTGCACCCGATGGTGCTTTTCCATCATGGTCGCAATACGACGCATCATCAGGATGGCCCGTTCTTCGCTGGGTTCGTCTACCTGAACGACCTGGAATCGACGCGTCAGGGCCGGATCTTTCTCGATATGCTTCTTGTACTCTGCCCACGTGGTGGCGCCGATAGTACGCAAATCGCCACGGGCCAGCGCGGGCTTCAACAGGTTGGCCGCGTCACCGGTACCCGCCGCGCCACCGGCGCCCACCAAAGTGTGGGCTTCATCGATGAACAGGATTATGGGCTCGGGGGACGACTGAACTTCTTCAATAACCTGTTTCAATCGATTCTCGAATTCACCCTTCATGCTCGCCCCGGCCTGCAACAGACCCACATCCAGCGATCGCAGGCTTACGCCCTGCAACGGTGGCGGTACATCGCCCGCAGCTATACGTTGTGCGAAACCCTCGACAACAGCCGTCTTACCTACGCCTGCTTCGCCAGTTACGATCGGATTGTTTTGTCGCCGCCGCATGAGAATGTCGACAATCTGGCGGATTTCTTCATCGCGTCCGACTATCGGATCCATCTTGCCAGTGCGGGCCTCTTCGGTCAGATCGACCGTGAACTTGGCCAACGCTTCGGCTTTACCCATTTGCGCCGGTGACATGGCACCACTGGCCTCGCCCGGGTCAGCACCGCCACCGACAGTGGATCCATCATGGGCTCCCAAACGGTCTTCGGGAGAGCCGCCGACGATGTCATCGAAATGGTCGGTCAGTTTCTCGACTTTCAGCTTGCTGAATTCCTTTGATATCGAATTCAGCGCATTGCGAAGGCTGTTGGTATTAAGCATTCCGACTACGAGATGCCCGGTTCGAATCTTTGGTTCACCAAAGGCAAGAGAGCCGTAAACCCAGCCGCGTTCTACCGCCTCCTCCACGTGCGCCGACAGGTCTGAGATAGATGTCGCGCCGCGTGGCAAGCTGTCGAGCGCGGCCGTTAAGTCTTTCGCCAGTCGCCCCGGCTCGACATCAAATTCTTTAATGATGCGATGGAGATCCGAATCCTGTAACTGCAGAATCTGGTGTACCCAATGCGCTAATTCAACGTAGGGGTTTCCCCGCATCTTGCAGAACACGGTTGCACTTTCGATTGCGCGATAAGCCAATGAGTTAAGTTTGCCAAATAGTCTGGCGCGACTGATTCGTGACATCTCTAATCTCTCCTTATACTTGTCTCAAACCGAAACACGATCTGAGAACAACGTTTCTGACCGCTCAACACGGCTATTCGGTCGCAAATGCCAGACCAAGGGCGGGACGCAGGATTGCGTCGGTAGCCTCGTCCTGGCGATTCTCGGATTGCAGCCAACTGGTTTGACCCAGGTAGCCCTGCTTGCCGAGGCATAGTGCCGGCACTTCGCTGGCCGGTAGCACGAGTTGAACATCCCAACTATGTTCGTCACCTGAAAATTGTCTAATGGCCGCGACGAGACGATGCAGATCACGGCGTCGAGGCAACAATTTTCGAAACCGCGCGTGCGTCAGTGGTCCCATCACTACACGGAAGCGATGCTGCCGGCCCCACACCCTGGCACCCAGGACTGCATTGTGGCCGAGCGTACCGGTGCCCGGATTCTCGCCTAAACGCAAATGGTCGCTGGAAGGCAGAGGCAGCCACTCCCCGATGTATTCCCGCACCTTGACTGGCACCTGGAAAAGATCCTGCAACAACGATTTCAGCGAAGTTGCGGATTTGGCGGCACTTGCAAGATGCCCCGTGTAAAACAGTCGCGACCAGTCACCCAGGGCATCGTCAGGCCGTCCGCCAGTCGCTGTGCCCTGTAACGAACCAAGGTAGGTGCGAAAGCGATCCCGCGACGGTACGTCGTAGTGGACGGCCGGCTGCGCATTAGCCCAGGCCCGGTAAAACAGTGACAAAAAGCGATGATGGAATACGTCGGCAAAGCGCGCGAGGGTCGAATCGTGGTCATTGTGTTCGCGCGACCGGGCGTACTCGGTCAGGTGCAGAGGCAACGGCCCATTGGGGCCAAACAGGCCCTGGAACCAGACCCGAATTTGCGGTGGGCGCCCGTTCTCACCAAAGTGCAGACCTTCTATCTCGGCAGGCGCAAAGGCAAGGCTAGGGTCCTGACCAAGCCGAATCGGGTCATCACGCAACTGCCGGGTATTACCAAGCCCATCCCGATCTGGATGGAGGGCTTCAATTTGGCGCACAGCAGCGTAGAAGCTCCATTCCCAGGGCTTCTCGGCGAGGTCGCGAAACAGACCTAAAGCCTGTGTCGCTGTCCGATCTTCGCTGGCCATCGCATTATCTCGCCACGCTCATCACTACTGAGCACTGTTTCTGTAAATGAATTCATCGACACGTAGCGGGCAAAAAACGTGTCCAGTACTGCGCCGAAAAGGAAAACGCCGGCGCCCTGGAAGGCGCTTTCGAAGCATTGCAATTCGATTTGCAGTCCACGACCGAAAGTTACTGGTCCTGGTATTGGGAGCCGTCGAACGATGTCTGTTGTCTGTATTCGCTGCAAGCCATCGATTTGTTTCCTGACGGGCGCTTCCGCTATATCGCCATAGAGTCCGAGGATTTCTCTCAGGGCCGCTGCGCCTTCCGTTTCATCGCGCTCGACCAGCGACAGGTAATTCAACGACAAATGGCTAATCAGGCGCCAGGTGTTGTTGCCGTGTGCCAGCGGCCGTTTCGGTCGCGTCGGGCCCGCCATGCAACGAACCGTTTCAACAGGCAGGCTGCTCTCGAGCGTAAAGTCTCCCTTCTTCTTCTGCCCGACCGGCAGATGCAAAGGCAGATCCCTGTTAGTGCACAGCGTCTTTACCGCCAACTGGCGCAGATTGCTACTGAATGGCAGTTCATCCGAATTGACTATGCTTACGAAAATCTCTGACCCTACATAGGTCGAGCGTGGTCCATCCCGTTGCTGTTTGGCGCTCAGCATTCTTGGCTCGCGCCTGGTTGTGAAGTATGCGCCCTCTTCGTCTTGCGCCAGCCTTTCTGTAACCGCGTACAGCGGTTTGAATTCGGTTGTGCGCTCTCCGGCCGCACCGTAGCCGGTTGCGGTGCCTACACTGAAAACTTCGAAATCCATCGGCCGGGTACGGTCGGGAATAAGGTGATACTCGGCTTTGGGCTTGCGCATATCTATGCGATCGCAGGTGTGCGAAAACAGGTTGATTGCAGTGGTGCAGTGCAGCTGAAAGTTGTCTTTGCTGACCATTCGATCAAGGCTGTCGAGAGTGCGATCGAGTACGAAGACCACATCGAGTTCATCCCCGCGGCCATGCGAAATAGCTCGCTGCAGGCCGTTGACATTGATAAACAGGAATCGCTGGGGAAAGGCGAAGTATTCCTGCAATAGACGGTAGCCGCGGAACGAGAGATCGGTGTAAGGCAGCAGCGCATGTTCCTGCTCAAAACCGATCGGCACGACGCTGGTGCGCGGCAACAGGTCCTTGAATTCGCTTTCCCGGGGCATGACCGCAACGGAAATGACGTTGCCCAGTATTTGCTCGTATAGCTGGTATGGCACCGCATCGGAGCCATGCAGGTAAAGCTGAAGCTGGTCGAGCTGCAACTCCTCGAGTTTCAGGCCACCCGTTGTTTTCAGGCGTAAACGAATACCAGCGCGAGTGCCCTTTATTTCCGGAACACCCAGGGTAGCCACCGAACCGGCACTGGGAAAGTACTCGGCTTCAACGACTTGGAGCGGCCAAAGATCAATTTTATGCCCGGTTTGATAGCGGCACACTGTGCGGCTGGATGCGGTTGGCATGCTGCGCAAGGTTGTATCACGTTCGACCGGCACGCCCTCAGCCAGGGCCCCTTCGTCCTCGATCGGCTGCATTTGCACGACTGTCATCGACGGAGTCGGTGCCAGGTAGTGCGGGTAGACTTTCGTTAGCAGATGCTGCGTGAACCGCGGAAACTCTGCGTCCATGCGCAGTCGGATCCGTGCAGTCAGGAAAGCGAATCCCTCCAGTAGTCGCTCAACGTAGGGGTCGGCGCATTCGAACTCCTCGAGTCCAAGTCGTCCTGCGATCTTGGGGAATTCTTTCGAAAACTCTGCTCCGGCCTCGCGCAGGTGCGACAGCTCCTGGTTATAGTAATCGAGCAGGCGCGGGTCCATTGTCAGACCCCCAAATCGTTAATGATGATATCGCCCGACTCCAGGTCGAGCTCGGTCCGCAGGAACAATCGTGTTGGTTGCGGTTGTGCCCACAACTTGCCCTCGATATCAAAGGACAAGGCACGGTTGTTCATTTCGTCCGACTTGCGAACTTCTACTGTCAGGGTGTCAGGCAGTATTCTCGGCTCAAACCGAATTATGGCCGTTCTGACCATTTCTTCGATTTCGCTGGAACTGATACCGATAACGTGGGTTCCCGACAGCTCACGTACGCCAAAATTCATCACTGAACTGGCCACATGATCGTAGCCTTCCAGGTCTTCGGTTGATTCGAAATTGCAGGTATTCAGCAGATAGCTTAAATCGCGCCGCACAGCCTCGCGCAGCTTTTTCATCGACAGTACGCGGGAAGTTCGTGACTCCAGTTGCTGAGTCGGATCGTCGTCAGTCAGGCGATCAAGCAGCGACGGTTGCAGCCGCTCTTTCTGGGTAAGCTCAGGCATCTCCAGGTGAATCCTGGGCCGTTTCCTCCCCGACTGCTGCCGAAGCCAGGATCAATTTGCGGGTATCGAGCAGTGCGTGATCGCCACTGTCGGTGGTGAATAGACGCTGACCCAGACCAACGAAGTAATCTTCAGTCAGGTCTTCCCAGTCTGTCATCCGCGCCAGGCGAATGCGATCGTCGTACTTGTCCTCATGCGAATTGGGATACCGTGTCGGCATCAGCGCAACAGATTCGCCGCCGTTCGCCCATGTCACAGTCGCAGGTGTCCAGACGAAATCACGCAGGTCAGACGGCGCCTCAAATTCAATTTGTCCTACGCGGTGGACCGGGACCCAGTAATAATTGCCGTTCACGATCATTTCCAGGACCGGACCCAGGCGCGGATCGGCGTCAGCAATCCACTCGAAAGGAGTGCCGTTGATACTGCCGGCGGTGGCCGGTGCTTCGTCAAAAGCTTCCGAGCGCAGGTCTATAGCCTGGCTGAAATGCTGTTGAGCACCATGTGAAAGCGCCTGCACCAGTTTGGCCACCCACATTTCGGGATCACCGAAGACGAGTGGCGTGCGTTTGCCGGCGAAGACTTCTTGTCTGTAGACCTCGCATCGCAGTGCTTCCCGGTATGTCTGCACCATTGGCAAGGTGGCCGGGTCCATCTCGCCCAGCACTTTAAGTTGCGTTACAGCTCGCTCCCAATCCCCTGTCAGCGTCAACAGTTGGAACAGGAAAATACGATGCCTGGCCTCAGATGGCTCAGCGCGAACAGTCTGTTGTAGTTCACTCAGGGAGCCAGCGAGGTCTGCTTCGCGAAGGTTTTCGATCGCTAACACATTATTTCCTGCGGTTAGATTGTGGTGAATGCGGGCGCACATCCAGGTTGTGCGCCCGCAATAGCAGCCTTAGGAGACGCTGCCCTTACCTTTCTTGATGTCCCAATCCATCTTGGGCTTGGCGCCTGCAGCGCCTTCCTTCGTCTGGACGGTATAGGTGTATTCAACCTTTGCGAAGTTCAGTGACACATTCTCAGTCAGGCGATCTTCCCCACCTGATCCGCCCGCAGAGACTGACGAAATGATAACGTCATCCATCTTGAGGACGATGTAATCAAGCGCCTTGTTGTCTCCGCCGCTCTTCGTGCAATGCAGCTCTGCCTTCGCAACGTGTTTACCAGACGCACAGGAATGCAGCAGTGCCGGGGTCGACTTATCCACCCATTTGACAAAGCTAAGATCCTGCACACTGCATTGGGCCGCAGTCCCGCCGCCACCGATGTGAGCGCTTGCAGCCTGACTCAATCCCCATGACCAGGACAAGATATCAATCCAGCCCTCATGATCGTCGTCTTCAGACTCGCCGGCAATAGCGTCCAGCTTCATAAACATACTTGCTCTCATAACGATTTCCTCTTGCTACTAAGATTTTCTAACCAGCTTTCGCGGACGGTAGTTTTGACACCAACCGCAGCGATACATCGAGACCTTCCAATTGGTAATGAGGTCTCAGGAAAAATTTCGATCTGTAGAAACCGGGGTTACTGGGATCGTCTTCAATCACCACCTCGGCGGCAGCCAGTGGCCGCTCAGCCTTGCCCCTCTCGTCGGATAGTTCGGGGTTCTGGTCTACATAATTGTTAATCCAGCCTGTAAGCCACTTCTGCATGTCGTCTTTTTCTTTGAATGAGCCTATCTTGTCGCGGACGATACACTTCAGATAGTGGGCAAAGCGGCAGGTTGCGAACAGGTACGGCATATTTGCCGCCAGCTTCGCATTGGCCGTCGCGTCGGGATCATCCCATTCCGCCGGCGCCTGAAGCGACTGCGCACCGATGAATGCGGCAAAGTCCGAGTTCTTTTTGTGAATCAACGGCATCATGCCGCAATCCGCCAGCTCCTTTTCACGCCGATCGCCAATGGCAATTTCAGTGGGGCATTTCATGTCCACACCACCGTCATCGGTTGGGAATGAGTGAACTGGCAGACCCTCTACCGCACCACCCGACTCGATACCCCGAATTCGGGTGCACCAACCGTATTGCTTGAATGCCCGATTGATATTGGTGGCCATGGCATAAGCGGAGTTTGCCCACACGTACTTTTCCGAATCGGTACCGCTGGTGTCTTCTTCAAAGTCGAATTCCTCCACCGGCTCGGTCGACGCGCCATAGGGCTGTCGCGCCAGGAAACGAGGCATTGCGAGCCCGAGGTAGCGCGAATCTTCTGATTCCCGCAATGAGCGCCACGCAGCGTAATCCGGCGCGGTGAAAATCTTCTTGATATCACGCGGATTGGACAACTCCTGCCACGAATCCATATTCAGCAGGGTCGGATCGGCGCCGGTGATGAACGGTGCGTGAGCGGCTGCCGCAATCTGCGCCATCCCCGACAGGATTTCGACGTCAGGCGGGCTGTGGTCGAAATGAAAGTCGCCGACAATGGCACCGTAGGGTTCGCCGCCAAACTGGTCGTATTCCTCGCCGTAGATTTTCTTGAAAATCGGGCTTTGGTCCCAGGCAGTACCTTTGTACTTCTTGAGCTGCTTGCCGAGATCTTTCTTGGAGATGTTAAAGACCCGGACTTTAAGCAATTCGTCCGTTTCAGTATTGTTGACCATGTAATGCAGACCGCGCCATGCTCCTTCGAGCTTGCGGAAGTCTTCGTGATGCATGATCTCGTTGACCTGGTCAGTCAGTTTCTGATCGATTTCGGCGATCATAGCGCTGATCGTTTCCAAAACATCAGATGAGATAACCGTGGTCTCTTTCAGTGCCTGCTCTGCCAGTGTGCCCACCGCCGCCTGAACTGCGTCACGGGCGCGATCAGACTTGGGCTTGAATTCCTGGTCTAGCAAGGAGGAAAACTCGGAAGGTTCCAGCGCCTGCGCTTCGGCACCCTGTGCAGTGTCTTTTTCAGCTTCAGCCATTTCAATTACTCCTCGGATGCCGAATCGTCATCGCCGTCTTTTGGCGAGGATGCCAACGCCTGTAACAGCGTAGGATCGTTCAATGCCTTGGCGATGAGGTCCTCTGCCCCATCTTTGCCATCCATATAGGTGAGCAGATTCGACAGCTGTGTGCGCGCCTCGAGCAACTTGTTGAGCGGACCGACCTTGCGGGCAATAGCCGCGGGCGAAAAGTCATCCATACTCTCGAAAGTCAGGTCGACACCCAGATTGCCATCGCCGGTAATCGTATTGGGAACTGTAAATGCAGTCCGCGGTTTCATCGATTTCAGGCGGCTATCGAAATTGTCGCAATCGATTTCAAGAAACTTGCGATCCTTGACCGCGGGTAACGGTTCTTCAGACTTACCCGACAGGTCCGCCATGACTCCCATTACGAATGGAAGTTGTACCTTCTTTTCCGCGCCATACACCTCAACGTCATACTCAATTTGTACACGTGGCGCCCTATTGCGCTGAATAAATTTTTGACTGCTTTGCTTGGCCACTTTAGTCCCCTTCCACTACAACAGAGGCTGCCCGCTCAAAAACGGCACCCCACACTTGAATATAGACGAGATCATTGCTGTTCGTCGTCTGGTCCTGCTATCGTCTGGATCTCGTGCAGACCGGCTGGTGTAAGGTCTTGCACAATCTCCAGAAAATCCTTTGGTACGAGTTTTTTTGCGCGTCGCAGCAGTATCGGAACCGGGCTTGCCGGCTCCTGACGCTTGTAGAAATCGCAAATCTTGTCGATCGCCCGAACCACGTCCTCGCGAGAGTTAATCTCGCCGCTGATACTCTGCTGCTGACCGCCCGGGCCGGCTGCTTCCTCGCCACCCTGGGTCGCGACGCCGCGTCTCTCTAGCGGGTCCTTCAAGGTGCTCTGTGCTACCAGCAATTGCTCTTTGAGGCGCTTGAGATTGGGTGTGGCCGTGATATCCATCACCTCGGCCATGCGGGCGTCGATCTGCGCCAAAAACTCCAGCGACTCATTAATGGCGTCTGCCGTTGCGGTCAGGTCGTCTAATTCACACTCCATGAAGGCGCCATCGATCAACTCTGACGTCGGCGGCGTACCTTTGAAATCTTCTGGTAATGGCAGGTCGCCCGATGCATACGCGATGCTCTGCAGGCTGAATTCGCCCAGTCCTCGCATTTCTACCAGTGGGGCCATCGATACCAGGTCGATCGTCTCGTCGCTGGTGAGACCTTCCATCGTGTTGACCCGCATCATCGGATCGTTGTCATCGTCTGGATCGAGTTGCGGGTGTACATCATCCCACTTCTCTTCGCACAAACGCTTGAGCAACTCGAGCGTGTCGTGCAGCCCGGGATAGCCAGTCGTTGCTGTCAGTGAACGCGCCAGGTGAATGACGATGCGTAAGTCTTTGCTTTGGCCGAAAAGCTCCTCTGCGGCCTTGCGCAAGGCTGGGTAGTCCGGGGGTTCTGCTGGAATTACACGATGCTCGTCGGTTCCAGGGGCCCCGATCTCCTGCTCTTCTTTCCCTTTGGAGAGCAGCTCCATCTGACTGAACGCGGGATCGTATTCCAGATCCTCCCCGCAGGGGTTCTCATCAGACACATCGGCAAGCAGCGCATCGATATCGATGACGCTCATCCACGCTCCCTTCACTGATTTTTAATTGATCTCTTCAGTACTGAGTGTAGACCAGGTCCGGACCTTTGCAAGAAAATAATTTCAGTCTAAACCGGCGCAGCCAGCTGCGATCGTTCTCGAACGGTCGCCTTTGCCTGCTATTTGTCTCAATCTCGTCGGAAAGCGTGGGATTGTGAGCCTTTGCAGCGGTTACAAAAGCGGCAATGACGCCAGCGTTATCTCCCGAGATGGAAGTTGCCTGCTAAGCTTGCTGGCATGGCTTCGATCCAGGATTGCGCGATACTCGCCGAAGATGTCTATAACCAGACGGGCGAGAACCCTAATGAGCTTGCCAGCCGGGCCGGTTGGGAACGTCTCGACGGGCAGTCATGGCCGGACGGTTTTGCGGCCGGTTACTACCGGCGCGGTGACGAATATATTGTGTCTTATCGGGGCACCGATGACTTAGCCGATGCGCTTGCCGACGCGGAGATGATCCCACAGGCCTCCGACGAACAGTTTGGCGGCACCCTGCCTAGCGTCCTCGGTGCCTACGGTCTCGGTGATGTTGCCGAGTTGCGGTTGGGTGGCGCTGCACTGGCACGCTTATTGTCAAGCGACGATGTACGGACACTGATTGATCGCTATGGCAATCGGGTGCCACAGCAACAGACCCAGCAGGCAATTCGCTACCTCGAACAACTAAGTACTCCGCCGGCTTACCTGGTCGGTCACTCCCTCGGCGGTGCTCTGGCAAAAACGCTATCGCTTGAACGCCAGATTGCCTGTGTGGGTTTTAATTCACCTTATATGGGCGACTTGCAGGGCACAGTCCCGGTCACGAGCGCCCTGGTGCTGAGTGTCAACACCATTGGCGACCCACTTAGCCTGGCCACCCAGTCAGTTGGCAACCTCGGCCACGGGCGCGTCGAGCTTGTCACGGTGGCTCCTATGGCGAATGGTCCACCGGCACGGCCGCAAATGGCTGAGTACCGACGACCGAACATTTGCGCTCGTGGATCCGCCCGGCCGCTGGTGTCGGCAGAAGCTGTTATGGCGGCGGCCGCCGGTGCCGTTTGCGAAACGATGGTCGATGTCTGGGAGCCTATTGGGCGTGCACTGAGTTCGCCGCAACGCTTACTTGAGTTTATTGGCAGGCATCCGCGCTACTACAGGGCGTTGGGAAATTACCTCAAGGATGCAGCCTTGCATCATCATTCGATTGTTAATCTGCGCCAGGCGGTGCAGGCAGATCGCACCTATGCGGCGCGTTTGAGGTTGGGTGTGGGCGCCAATAACTGACGCCAGCGGCTACATGGTGTGGGTAGGCTTGTCGCCACCCAGCGCACCGGCCAGGTAATTCTCGATCTTGCGCTGGGTATTGCCGTTGTCCTGGTCGCTGAACTGCACGCCGACACCAGCCGTGCGTTTGCCCTGAGCCCCTTTCGGCGTCATCCAGATCACCCGCCCCGCTACTGGCAGCTTTTCCTTCTCGTCCATCAGGTTCAGCAACATGAATACTTCGTCGCCGAGACGATAGGTGCTGTTGGTGGGTATGAACAGGCCGCCATTCTTAATAAACGGCATGTAGGCAAGGTACAGCGCACTCTTGTCCTTAATCGTTAATGTCAGTAGACCGGGTTTGCTCATAACATCTCGTTTTTGACCTGGCTGAAGCGAGGTCCATCGGCCCAGACACTGAGTAAGGGCAAAATTGCCAGCGCCTGGTTCACCGTACGATCGGTGAGCCGGATATTTCGCTCCAGCACATCAAGATAGCGAAAAATCGACTTTACGCTAGTGTCTTGGCCCTGCTTTTGCAAGGACTTAAGTATAATTCTGTGAACCAATTCCGGTGATTGGCCCGCCTGCCACCGGGCGATGGCATAAATCTGCCGTTGCAGCCAACGCAGGCGCAGAGCCAGGTCGTCCCCGGCCCAGCTCTCCGCCACCGCCACCGGATCACTTTGGCCATCCATCAGGGCCGCCAGGTCGTTGGCCAGTTCGTCGACCAGGGTCGCGACACCAGCCTGCTCAAGCTCCAATGCGGCCAGCGGTGCACCAGCAGCGAGTACCAGCAGGCTATCCCAGTCGGCCTCAGCCTGCCCTGAGAGCCAGTCTCGTGCGGTATTGGCCGCGGGTGCAGCGAAGCGCAGTTGCTGGCAACGACTAAGAATCGTTGCGGCGAGCTCCGCCGGGCGGTTGCAGACCAGCAGTAGCAGCGTATTGTCGGCCGGTTCCTCCAGCGTCTTCAGCAAGCTGTTCTGGGCGTTGGCATTCATCGCCTCGGCCGGGTCAACAATGACGACCTTGTAGCCACGCTGCTGACTGGCCAGGCCAAGACGCGCAATCAGGTCACGCACCTGTTCGACCTTGATCTGGCGGCTATCGTCAGCAGGCTCGATAACCGCGAAATCGGGATGGTTGCCGGCGGCAAACAACTGACAACCCTTGCAGTTGCCACAGCCGGTACGTTCGGCACATAACATGCGTTGGGCAATAGTCCCGGCGAATTCACGTTTACCCAGGCCTGCGGCACCGGTGAGCAACAGGCCGTGTCCGAGACGCCTGCCCGCCAACATGTCTTCGAATCGTTTCCAGTTGTCAGCGTGCCACGGATAGGTCACTGGCCTGGCCCCAGGTAAGGTTCAATTATCGCCGCAATCTGTTGTTGCACCTGCTCGAGTGACACGCTCGCATCTACAAGCTCTATCCGCTCGCTACGCGCCAGCTCAAGATAGCCGGCTCGTACCCGATTGAAAAATTCAAGTTGCTCGCTTTCAAAGCGATCCGGTGCCGAGCGTTTTGCGGCACGGCCTAAGCCTGTCTCCACCGGCGTGTCGAGCAAGAGCGTCAGGTCAGGCCACAGGTCGCCGTGGACGACCTGCGCCAGAGTCATGATGGTCTCGATGTCCACACCGCGACCATAACCCTGGTATGCAATCGTGGCATCGGTAAACCGATCGCAAAGAACCCAGCTGCCGGCGTCCAGCGCCGGTCGGATCTGGGTGCACACGTTGGCACTGCGCGCGGCGAACATCAGCAGCATCTCTGTCTGCGACGGCAGGTCATGCTCGGTGCGCAGCACGATGTCACGAATCTGCTCCGCCAGTGGTGTACCACCGGGCTCGCGAGTCACAACCACGTCGAACCCGGCTTGCTCGATCAGTCGACGAATGAACCCGATATTAGTGCTCTTGCCAACACCTTCGATACCCTCCACGGTGATGAAACGGCCCCGTTTCAAGGCCGTTGCCTCAGCTTTGTCAGGTAACGCTGCACCGCCCTGTTGTGCTCGGCCAGTGTGGCGGAAAAATGATGACTGCCATCCCCGTTCCCGGTTGCGACGAAAAATAAGGCCGACCCTGGTGCGGGATTCAACGCCGCTGCAATCGATGCCCGGCCGGGCATGGCAATTGGCGTCGGCGGCAGACCGTTACGCGTGTAGGTGTTGTAAGGAGTATCGTTGGTCAGGTCGCGTCGGCGGATGTCGCCATCATAGTTGTCGCCCATGCCGTAAATGATGGTCGGGTCGCTTTGCAAACGCATCCCGGTCTTCAGTCGGCGTGCAAATACGCCTGAGATTTGCTCGCGCTCGCTGTCGAGCGCGGTCTCTTTTTCGATAATCGAGGCCATGATTAGAGCCTCGTAAGGTGTGTCCAGAGGGATGTCAGCCGCGCGTTGAGGCCACAGCTCCTCGAGTGTCTCCCGCATGGCCCGGTGGGCGCGACGCAGCAGATCGGCATCGGTGGTCCCGCGTGTAAAGTAGTAAGTCTCGGGCAGGAACTGTCCCTCAGGGTGCAGTCCTGCCAGTCCAATCTGGGTCATCACTTTCGCATCGGTAGTCGTTGGGTCGAGCGTCAATGCAATCGCTTCAGTCTCCTGCAGCGATGCGCGGATTTCGGCGAAAGTCGATCCCTCAATGATGGTAAAGCTATGTTGTACGACATCGGTGCCGGTGAATACTTCCAGCAGTTGCCGTGGGGTGGCACCGGCGGGAACGGCAAACTCGCCCGCGCGAATTCGTGCGGTGTCGCCCTGCAATCGAGCCAGCCAGACAAACCAGTTCGGTCGGTCGATCCAGCCATGTCTCTGTAAATCGTTTGCCAGCGCCAGCACTGGCGTGCCCGGTTCAATTACGTACGTCGTGTCGCTATCTATCGGCAGAGCACCATCGACAAAGCCTTGCCAGCGCTGCTGACCCAGCAGGCCAGCCGCCACGACAATGGCCAGCATAAGTACGATTGCGGTAATCATCCGCATGGGTGTTTATCCTCTCCCTGCAGGGCGGTGGCTATCCGGGCTGTCATTCTACCGATCGGGAAACGATGTTGCCCCAGCGCTGTCACAGGGCAAACGCCGATTACCGCATTTGTAACGAATATTTCGTCCGCATTGTGCAAATCGTCCAGCGACAGCGCCGCTTCGCTACATTCGATTGCGTTCCTTACGGCCACGTCAATCACGTGATCGCGCATGACTCCGCGTACGCCACTACCATCGAGTTGCGGTGTCAACAATTTTCCACCGCTGACTATAAACAGGTTTGCCCGGGTCGTTTCTATGACGCGCTCTTCGGTGTCCAGCATTACCCCGTCATCGGCGGTTTCCCCGACACTCCACTCACGTGAGGCGAGAACCTGCTCAAGTCGATTAAGGTGCTTGATCCCGGCCAGTGCCGGGTTATGGCCAAGTCGCGTTTCACAGACCCGCAGTGTCATCGAAGTCGGTACGCTGGGCCATGGATAAGTCATCAGGATGCAACCTGGGCTTGCTTGCGCGGGTGGTGTGTAGCCGCGACCCCCCGCACCACGGGTTACGATGAGTTTAAGAATAGCGGTTCCGCTCACGGCCGCTTTTTCTCGCAGCATGACATCAACGTTGTCCGGCATGACGATACCGAGCCGCTCGGCGCCGTGCAGCAGCCGTGCGAGGTGTCGCTCCAGTAATCTGATGCGGCCGTCGATAACAGCCATAGTTTCAAACAGGCCATCACCGTAGTGCAGGCCACGATCGGTGACATCGATGCGGGTGCTGCTGGCACCATTGACCCAGGTGTTCATACTGTTTCACCCAGGGCGAGCAACAGGCCGCGCGCCTTGGCCCGGGTCTCCTCAACCTCACGCTCTGCAATCGAGTCAGCAACGATCCCGGCTCCGGCCCGCAGGGTCAATGACCGACCATCGCGAACCAAAGTGCGAATCAGGATATTCAGGTCGCAATCACCATCGAGATCGAGGTAACCGAGTGAGCCTGTGTATGCGCCGCGCGGGTGGTCTTCAAGTGCTGCAATAATCTCCATGCAACGGACCTTGGGGCAACCCGTAATGGTCCCTCCGGGGAATACAGCGCGGATCGCATCGACCGGGCTGACATCCTCGCGCATCTGTCCGCGCACGTTAGAGACGATATGGTGCACGTGCGCATACGACTCGAGCGTCATATATTCGTCGACCTCGACCGTTCCTGGCTGACACACGCGACCGAGATCATTGCGTTCGAGATCGATCAGCATGATGTGCTCGGCACGCTCTTTAGGGTGTTCGATCAGTTCGGCGACCAACGCTGCATCTTCATCGGCATTGCTGCCGCGCGGGCGGGTTCCCGCAATGGGCCGGGTCTGCATTACATCGCCCCGCAAGCATAATAATCGTTCCGGTGACGAGCTGATGACTGCCTGGTCTTCCCAGCGCGCCAGTGCCGCGAAAGATCCCGGATTGCTCTCGCTGAGAGCAGCGTACAGGGCGATGTCACTGACCGGACCGAGCAATTGTGTTCGCCACGAGCGCGACAGGTTGGCCTGGTAGATATCGCCTCTGTGTATATGTTGCTGGGCCTGGGCCACCGCCGCGATGTAGCGCTCTGCATCCTCCTCGGTCACACCTTGCACGAGTGTCGCGGGCACCGGTTCCAGCGCACCGGTATTTTGTTCGACGTCGGTATAGAGATGCTCGAAAACCTCGTTGCTTTCGGCGCAGATGAACGAGCATTCAAGCTCGTGATCATAAGCGATGGCACCAAGCATGCGGGCGGCCATCGCTACCGGCCAGCCCGCCGGCTTTTGCAGATTGAGGCGGGGTTCGATCTGGGCGGCCAGTTCGTAACCCAGAAACAGGAACCAGCCCGAGATAAAAGGTACGGGCTTTGGCATACCCGGTATCGACGGTGCACGTTCAGCCTGCCATTGTCGGTCTAGCTCAGACAGGAAATCGCTGCCCCCCGAGTCTCCTCCGTGAAGTTTCCCGGAAGAGTCGAGCAGCAGCTGGGACACCGGTAGTGCCAACAGGATGTCGTAACGCCCCTGAGGGGTGCCACTGGCGGCACTCTCGAGCAGAACCGGGTAACGCTGCGGGTTGCGCGCATGCAGCAGCCGCAGATCGAGACGCTGCTCAATCCGCGTAATAGAACGACTGATGTTTTCAGTCGGGGGCGCGGAAGACGAGACTGCCGTTTGTGCCTCCGAACCCAAAGGAATTGGACAGCGCGACATTTACCGTCTGCTGACGCGCAATATTAGGCACATAGTCCAGGTCACAGTCCGGATCCGGCGTGTCGTAATTGATCGTTGGTGGCAGCACGTTGTCGCGAATGGCGAGAATCGAGAAGACTGCCTCGACGCCGCCGGCCGCACCAAGCAGGTGCCCGGTCATAGACTTGGTGGAACTGACGGCGACATCTTTGGCCGTGGCACCGAAAACCTTGTGGATGGCAACGGTCTCAGCCTTGTCACCGAGCGGTGTCGAAGTGCCATGGGCATTAATATAGTCAACATCGGCTGCCGCGACCCCGGCATCGCGCAAGGCATTTTGCATGCACAAGGCAGCACCGGAGCCGTCTTCCAGCGGTGCCGTAATGTGATGTGCGTCAGCACTCATGCC